>NZ_JAACYW010000430.1 GCF_015356825.1 Catenulispora rubra
GCGCTGGGGACGGTGACGTGCGCGGTGCCGATCGGGTCGGAGTCGGTCGGGTCGGCATCGGTGGGGTCGGTGTCGGTCAGGTCAGTGCCGACCGGGTCGGAGCCGGCGCTGGAACTGTTGCCGGAGTCGCTGTCAGAGTCGGACTCCGAACGGCTCTCGCGGGCTGTCTCGCCGGCCCTGGCCCGCGCTCCGCCGCCGAACAGGACCTCGCCGAGGATGTCGGAGGCGCGGCGTAACCGTCCGGCTTCCCCTGATCGGGTTTCGCCGGTTTCCGGCTGACTGCCTTCGGACTCACCGGCTCCCGGCTCGGCGCCGTCACCTCCGGCCGACCCAGCACCGTCCGCCGCCCGGCCCGCCGCCTTCAACCCGCACTCCCCACGCTCGCTCGCGCCCTCGCGCCCTGAAGCAAATCATGAACCGCGCTCCCCCCGGACGGCGATCGCATCAGAGTATGGACTACCGGCCGACTGTGCAGCCCGCCACGCGCAGTTTGATGAAGTTGTGACCCGCGGATTGGGATACTTGCCGCCATGTCCGCCGCTCACCCCCGCCACGCCTTCCTCGACCACCCCGGGCCCATCCCGTTCGCGCACCGGGGCGGCGCGGACGGTCCGGCCGGCGAGAACACGATGTCCGCCTTCAAGATCGCTGTCGAGGCCGGCTTCCGGTATCTGGAGACCGACGTCCACGCCACGGCCGACGGCGTCCTGCTGGCCTTCCACGACCGGCGGCTGCAGCGCGTCACCGACACCCGCGGCCGGATCAGCACGCTCACCGCCGCCGAGGTCGCCACCGCGCGCGTCGGCGACGAGCCGATCCCGACGATGGCGGACCTGCTGGAGGCGTTCCCCGAGGCGCGGTTCAACATCGACGTCAAGGAGCCCAACGCGATCGTCCCGCTGACCGCGCTGCTCCGGCACGCCGACGCGGTGGAGCGGGTCTGCATCAGCTCCTTCTCCGACACCCGGCTCACCGCGATGCGCGAGGCGTTCGGGCCCGAACTGTGCACCAGCGCCGGCCCGCGCGAGGCGTTCCGGATCTGGCGCGCCTCCCGCAAGCTCAAGGTCGGCGAGACGCCGGACCCGGCAGCGCTCCCGCAGGTGGCAGCCGCGTGCCTGCAAGTACCGCCGGCGCTGGGCCGGATCGTGGTGGTCGACGAGCGGCTGCTGGCGGCGGCGCACGCGGCCGGGCTGCCGGTCCACGTCTGGACCGTGAACGAGGCCGCTGACATGGAACGGTTGCTCGACCTGGGCGCGGACGGCATCATGACCGACCGGCTGGACACGCTGAAAACCGTGCTGACGAAACGAGGGACCTGGTCCTGATGCCGATCGACGACACCGCCGACGCGTTCACCGCCGACGGCGCCGCCGCCGCGGGTGGCGCCCAGGCGCTCGCCGCCGTGCCGGCTGCGGCCGGCAACGCCCCGATGCCGGCCGACCCAGCCGCAGACCTCCCCGACCCGGCCCAGCTCTCCCGCCGCAAAGGCTGGTACGGCTACGCCTGGGGCGCCCACGCCTTCCCCACCACCGTCACCGCGGTCTTCCTCGGCCCCTACCTCACCGACATCGCGCGCAACGCCGCCGGCGGGGAAAACCACTACCTGCACCTGGCCGGCCTGAGCGTGCGCGCCGAGTCGTTCTACCCCTTCGCCGTCACCGCCGCCGCGCTCCTGCAGGCCGCGGTCCTGCCGCTGGTCGGCGCCGCCGCCGACCGCTCCGGGCGCACTCGCGGCCTGCTGGCCGCCGCGATGGGCCTCGGCGTGGTCGCCACGCTGCTCTTCTACACCGTGACCGGCGGCGCGTACCTGTGGGGCGGCGCGCTGTTCCTCGCGGCCTCGCTCGGCTACTCCACCGCCAACGTGCTGGCCAACGGCTACCTGCCGACGCTGGCCGCCCCCGACGAGCGCGACGCGATCAGTTCCAAGGGCTGGGCCGTCGGCTATCTCGGCGGCGCCGTGCTGCTCACCGTCAACCTGGTCATCTACACCGCGCACAGCCCCCTGGGCCTGAGCCAGTCGCACGCCGCGCGCGTCGCACTGGCCTCGGCGGGCCTGTGGTGGCTGGTGTTCGGCACCGCCGGCGTCCGGCGCCTGACGGCCGGCACCTCCCGGCTGCCGCAGGCGCAGCGGCCGGAGTCGGGGACCGGCTACCGGCAGCTCGGGCGCACGCTGGCCGCGCTGTCCCGCAACCGCAACGCGCTGCTGTTCCTGCTGGCGTACATGGCCTACAACGAGGGCGTGCAGACGGTCATCTCCTTCGCCTCCACCTACGGCACCAAGGAGCTGGACCTCGGCCAGTCGGTGCTGGCCAGCGCGATCCTGGTGGTGCAGTTCGTGGCCTTCGGCGGGGCGCTGTGGATGGGGCGGCTGGCCGCGCGGCACGGCACCCGGCGCACCATCAGCGGCTCTCTGGTGGTCTGGATCGTGCTGCTGGCCTCGGCGTTCGCGATGACCAAGCACGCCGCGTGGCAGTTCTACGTCCTGGGCTGCGCGATCGGGCTGGTGCTGGGCGGCACGCAGGCGTTGTCGCGCTCGCTGTTCGCGCAGATCATCCCGGCCGGGCAGGAGAGCGAGTACTTCGGGCTCTACGAGGTCAGCCAGAACGGCGTGGCCTGGATCGGGTCGCTGACCGTGGCGCTGGCGATCCAGTTCACCGGCTCCTACCGGCTGGCGATCATCTCGCTGGTGGCGTTCTTCGTCCTGGGGCTGGTGCTGCTGGCGCGGACCGATCTGCGCACGGCGATCCGCACCGCCGGCAACCCGGTGCCCGAGCGGCTGTAGCGGCTGTGGCGGCGGGGGGCTGCCAAGACCCGCTCGGGGCTTTCCCCAGGTCGTCATCACCCTGTGTGATAAACCCCACGTCGCACTACTCCTATGAGCTGACTCAAGACGTTTGCCCGATTTTGCCCGGTGGAACCGTTCCGTGGGAGGCTCGGGGAGCACACCCGCCCGCGCCGACCGGCCACGGCCCCGGAACAAAACGTGCGCCGCGACGCGTTGTGAGCGGGTGAGACGATCTGGAGGGAACACCAATGAGCGAGCGGGCACTGCGCGGGACGCGCCTCGGCGCGACCAGCTATGAAAGCGACGCGGGGATCGACTTCGCCCCCCGCCAGGACATCGAGTACGTGTGCCCGAACGAGCACCACTTCGTGATGCCGTTCTCGGTGGAGGCCGACGTGCCGCCGACGTGGGAGTGCAAGGTCTGCGGGGCCGTGGCCCTGATCGTGGACGGCACCCCGCCGGAGGAGAAGGCCGGCAAGCCGGCCCGGACCCACTGGGACATGCTTCTGGAGCGGCGCACGGTGGCCGACCTGGAGGAAGTGCTGGCCGAGCGGCTGGCCGTGCTGCGTGACGGCGGCATCGCCAACCACGAGGTCATGCGCCCCGCCCCGGCGCGCACCATCGGCGGCCGGGCCAAGAAGTCTGCGGCCGCCGCCAAGGCGTCCTCGGTCAAAAGTCCGGCCGCCCCGGCCGGCAAGCCGAAGACCACCGCCGCGCGCTCCGGCGCGCGCAAGGCCGCCGCGCACACGTCCGACTGATCCGGCTGAGCGGGAGGCTCTGTGCGAGGGCGCGAGAGCGTCATCCGCGCACAGAACCCATCGTTACGACTACAGTAGGAACAGCGCAGTCACCCCTTGGGTGTGACGCGCCCACGATCCCCGAGCCGCACTGCATCCCCCCGACAGTGCGGCTCGGGCCTTTTTGTGCCCAGGTCGAATCCGGGCACCGGTCCGGGCCTGTGGCGAGTATAGTCCGAGCCTGACAAACTCACAGCTGAACCGGGGACCAACCGCAGTTGAATTCGCAGTTGAATTCGCGGCTGGATGCGGCGCTGGATGCCGGATTCACCGCTCAGCGACGCCCCAGCAGCCGGCGCAGGCGGTACTGCATCCCCCACACCGTGGTGCGCCACAGCGCCTCGGCGACGATGTTCGTGCTCATCTTCGACGCGCCGAGTTCGCGTTCGACGAAGGTGATCGGGACCTCGACGACCTTCATCCCGGCCCGCACCGTGCGCCAGGCCAGGTCGACCTGGAAGGTGTAGCCGGCGCTGGCGACCGTGGAAAGCTCTATGCGCTCCAGCGTCTCGCGGCGGAACAGCCGGTAGCCGCCGGTGGCGTCGGCCAGCTTCATGCCGGTGACCAGCCGGACCCAGGTGTTGCCGCCCTTGGACAGGATCTCGCGGTGCTTCGGCCAGCCCACGGTCTTGCCGCCGGGGACGTAGCGCGAGCCCAGGACCAGGTCGGCCTTCTGGTCGACCAGGGCCTTGAGCATCGAGGGGAAGTCCTCGGGGCGGTGCGAACCGTCGGCGTCCATCTCGCAGATGACGTCGTACTCGTGCTCGATCCCCCACGCGAACCCGGCGAGGTACGCCTTGCCCAGGCCCTCCTTGCCGGCCCGGTGCAGGACCTTGACCCGCTCGTCGGCCTCGCCGAGTTCGTCGGCGAGCTTGCCGGTGCCGTCCGGGGAGTTGTCATCGGCCACCAGCACGTGCACCTCTGGGTTCGCGGCGTGCACGCGGGCGACGATCTTGGCCAGATTCTCCGCCTCGTTGTACGTCGGGATGATCACCAGGACGCGCAGGTTCGTCAACGTGCTCGGCCTTTCACAGCGGTCTGTACAGGTTGAAGGTCGGCGTCGTTGGCGGATCCGCTCGGGACCCCCTCGCCGTCCGGGGTACCGGGCAGGGTATCGGCTGGAGTTCTCAAAGCCGGAATCAGGGCACGAGTACGCCGAAGTGTCGTCGCGGCGCCGCTGAGCCCGATCGCGGCGAGCAGCCCGAGCAGCGCGAAGACGTACTCCGGCCAGGCGCCGAGGCGGTCGGCCAGGGTGATCGAGGTGTTGCGCCGGACCTGCATGTCCAGGTAGCGGGCCTGGTACTCGCCGGTCTGGGCGAGGATCTTGCCCTGCGGGTCGATGACCGCCGAGACGCCGGAGGTGGCGGCCTCCATGGTCCAGCGGCCGTGCTCGACGGCGCGGAAGCGGGCGATCGCCAGCTGCTGGTAGGTCTGGCCGGTGCCCATGTAGGAGGCGTTGTTGCTGGGGACCAGCAGGACCTGTCCGCCGCCGTTGACGGCGTTGCGGACCACGTCGTCGTAGGCGACCTCGAAGCAGATGACGGCGGCCACGGTGACCCCGCCGAGGGTCAGCACGCCCTTGCCGTGACCGGGCACGAAATCGCGCGGGATCATGTTGAACCGCGTGATCATCTTGGTCAGGACGCCGCGGAAGGGCAGGTACTCGCCGAAGGGCACCAGATGCGTCTTGTCGTAGGTGGCGCCCATGCCGCCGCCGGGGCCCGGGGTCCAGACGATCAGCCGGTTCAGCACGTTGGTGCCCGCCGAGTTGGCGTTGATCACCGCGCCGACCAGCACCGGGACCCCGACGTCGTCGACCGCCTGCTGGATCTCGGCGGCCACCCCGGGATCGGAGTAGGGGTCCATGTCCGAGCCGTTCTCCGGCCAGACCACCACGTCCGGCTTCACGGCCTTGCCCGAGCGGATGTCGGCGGCCAGGACCTCGGTCTCCTTGACGTGGTTGTCCAGGACCGCGGCCTCCTGCTCGGCGCGGCCGAAGCCGACGCGCGGCACGTTGCCCTGGATCAGCGCGATGCGCACCGGCGTCCCGGTGTCCGGGGACTGCAACGGCACCGCGAAGCCCGCCGCGGGGATCGCCAGGGCGCCGACGACCATCAGCGCGGCCCATCTGATCGCCGCGGCCTGCCGGTCGCGGCGCAGGATCACCACCGCGCGCCACAGCAGCGTGCCGGACAGCGCCACCAGGAAGGTCACCAGCGGCGCCCCGCCGACCGCCGCGAGCGGGGTGAACGGCGAGTCGGGCTGGGAGAACGCCAGCCGGCCCCAGGAGAAGCCGCCGAACGGCCAGCGCGAGCGGCCGAACTCCTCGGCGACCCACAGGCAGGCCTGCCACAGCGGCGCGAAGCGCATCACCGACACCCGTGCCATGCCCCAGCCGAACGGGATGAAGTAGAGCGACTCGATGACGCCGACGGCTTCCTGCGCGCCGGGCCCGAAGACCCGCAGCCACTGGAACATCACCCAGCAGAAGCCCGTGCCGAACCAGAATCCGATGAGCATCCCGCGACGGCCCGTGCGGCCACCCGTCTCCCGGCCATCAACACAGACCATCGCCGAGAACGCGGCCACCGCCAGCGGCGCCACCGGCCACCAGCCGACCGGTGCGAAGGCCAGGTTCAGCGCGGCCCCGGCCAGCAGCGCCAGCGCCGCCAGGCGCACCGCCTCGGCGCTCGGCCGGCCCGGCCGCCGCAACCACCGCCGCCGGCGGGTACCGGCCGCACCGGCCTCATCCACGTTCGCCACCCGGGACCCACCCTAGAAAAGATCTGCGGACACACCTTGTGCGCACCCTATACGAGGGGTGTGTGAGTCCAGGGTCTCAAGGTTGGGGGGTTCGGGAAACAGTCGTAACCTGCTTGAAAGCTGGAGTACACCTTCGGCGGTGAGCATCAAGTGACGTCGACAGCAGGCGCTCGTCGGCACTGGGCGCTCATCAACACCAGGCGCTCGCGGTGCCCGGGCACGCGAAAACCCGGCGGCACCCTTCGGACCGGCTGCGGACCCGTTGGTTGCGAGTCCCGCACGCCGTTGTCTACTGGATCCGCCGGGTTCCCGGTGAAGACCCACCATCTTTCGCCGCATCCGCCGCCGTGCCCCCGTCGAGTCGCCCCGGCGCCGGATCGCACCGCGGCGAGACAGGACCACCGTGCGACGCGTGCGGCCGGTGGACGTGGTCACCGACGCTACCCGGACTCCAGGGACTCCTGTCAACCAGTGATCCGACCAGTCGTGGCCTGCGCGAACGCGACAAAGCCGCAGGTCAGGCGGGGGCGGCGAAAGCGGGCGGGGCCGGTGACGATCACTCGGAAGGGCGCGGGGGATATTTGTGACCGAACTGTGCTGAAGCGGCGGGGGTGAGGCTGAGGTGTCGAGTCACTGCGCGGCTCAACACCTCAACGGGGCGGCGGCAGGGCAGCGGGAGTAGGCGGGCGGTGAGAGTCGGCAGCGCGGCTCGGTAGCTCGGTGGCTGGGCGGGTC
>NZ_JAACYW010000431.1 GCF_015356825.1 Catenulispora rubra
AAGACCTTCGAGAAAACCCTGCTCAACCGCCATGTCTTCCATCCCGACTGGAACTACACAGTCCTCACGACACCGCGCACCGACACGACACACCCGAACTGAGGGAAGTTGTTTCTGCGTGGGCCCTTAGTGAAGGTGACGATGATCGTCCACTGACCCGCCTGCGGACTCAGCACACTGAGCTGCGTCCCAGAACTGGCGACAGTATGCTGACTCGCCCCGCTGCCCTCCTGCGTGAGGTTCGAGGCACGCGCCGGGTTCTGGCCGTCAGGCGACACCAGGTAGACGAAGTACGGGTCCGTCCGATGACCGGCCAGCGCAGTGCGGACGTCGAGCGCCGGCTTCCCTGCCGGGACGTTCACGACAAAGAACTCGCTCTGCGCCGGAACACCGCCGCGGCCGTTCCCGCCCTGGATGTCCGAGGAGAAGGTGCCCACGCCGCCGCTCATCGCGACCACGGACCGCAGCGTCATCGGAATGGAACTACGCCCCGACTGCGGCGAGCTGATCGCCAGCGACGCGCTCAGATCCCCGGCATGCGCCGGCGTCTTCGCGCTCACGGCTATGTTCGTGGACTGACCCGGCCGCAGCGTCACAGTGGACGGACTCACCTGGCCGAACGGGACGAACCGCGACACCGCGGCGTTGAACAGCACCTTGCCGGTGTAGCCCCTCGCGGTGTTGTCGTCGGAGACCACCGCGGTCCACGTGCCCGGCACTGGATCGCGCACGTCCACGTGACCGTGGTTGCCGTCCCCGTTCGGCAGGCTGTTGGCGGTGAACTTGCCGCTCGGGTCGAGCAGTACCAGGTTCACCGAGTCCTGCTGAACACCAGGCCAGGCTATGTTCGAGTCCAGACGATCCTGCCCCGGCGGCACCTGGAACGTCAGCTTGACGTAGTTGTCCGTGACGCCGGACTGGTTCACATAAGTCGAGCCACCGTTCGCCAACTGCACGGTCCGCGTCGCCACGACACTGATCGGGCTGAGCGTCCGCCCGGCCAGGCTGACCGTCTGCGTGCTGCTGCCGGTGTTCGTCAAACTGGTCGTGAAGTGCTGCACCGTACCGGGAGCCGCAGTCGCGTCGAACTGGTCGGCGCCCATGATCAGGGTATTGCCGCTCGCGGCGCCGTTTCCGTCCGGAGTGTGCACGGACTTGGCCGCCTCGACCGCGCGGTAGGCGTCCACCAGCCCGGAGCCCTGCTCGGAACCGACCACATCCAGGTCGTCAGCAGTGCTCTCGATCAGCTGGTCCACCAGCGCCGGGGTCGGGCTGGCGCCGGCATGACCGGACCGGTACGCCTGGATGACGAGCGCTGCGACGCCGGCCACGAGGGGACCGGACTCGCTGGTCCCGCCCTCCTGCAACACGGGGCTCGGCTTTCGCAGGGTATTCAGACAGTCCGGTGCGATGGCCTTGTCCGCGGTGCAGATCATCCAGTCCAGGTCACCGGGCGCGACGACGGAGATGCTGCGTCCCTGCTCGGTCGCACCGCCGGAAGACAGGGAGCTGATGTTGTCGCTGACGTACCCGGTGGCTCCGATGTCGTCGTAGCCCTTGGAGTCGGCCTGCGCGTAGGAGCGGAACGTGGTCGACGCCCCGACGGCGATGACGCCGGGCTGCGAGGCCGGCGACCAGATCGTGTTCTGGTTCCCCGCGTCGTACGACGGCACCGTGATGGTGACGCCGGCCGCCATCGCGGCCGCGCTGGCGGCCTTGATCAGGTCGGCGCTGGTGTCCGGCATCGGGAAGCTGCCGGCCTCCTCGTTCAGGACATTGACATGGTCGACGGTGACCGCGTAGTCGATGGCCTCCAGGAACGCCGACGTCGTCGTGAGGTCGTTCTCGCCGTAGACCTTGTACGCGTCCAGGGTCACGCCGGGGGCGACGCCCTCCAGGCGGATCAGGCAGGGCTTGCCGAGCGCCGAGGACGTGTAGTCCTGCAGGTTGTAGACGTGGTCGCCCTGCGCCGCGATCATCCCGTCGTCGAGCAGGGACTCGATCTCGTTGCCGGCGAAGACGGTCCCGCCCTCGCCGGTGAAGTCCTGGTAGTCGGCGATGACGTGCGAGCCGTCGGGCCGGATCATATCCGGGGTGTTGACGTCCATCTCGGCGGCGATGTCGCCGACGGTGACCCCGGCGCCGGTGTAGCCGAGCGAGCGGGCGGTCTTCGCGCCGGGCACGTCGGAGTCGGCCTTGATGGACTGCAGCGCCTCCGGGTTCAGCTGCACGCCGCCGTTGGCCGCGCAGGTCCCCGTCGGGAGGGTCACGGACGCCGCGCGGGCCGGGCCGCCGGTCTTGGCCGCGCCGTTGGACGTGGCTGTGCCACCGGGCAGAACCGGAAGCGTCAGGCCGCTGCGCACCTTTATCGCCGCGTCGGGCACGACCTCCGCGACGCTCGGATCGCTGCGCAGCGCCTGCTCCTCCGCCGGCGAGACGGTCGCACTCAGGGCATTGATGACGCTCAGCGACCGCACGTTCCGGCCGCCCGAGGACTTGAGCGATCTGAGCAACGGCGCCTGTGCGGAGTCGATCGCCGCCCGGTCGGCGGCGTGCGACGCCATGACCACGATCACCGGCAGGCCCACGGTGGTGGACGGTGCGGATGAGGCGGACGCGGCGCCCACGGGTGTCCCCGTGACGGTGAGCGCCGCCGCGCACAAGCAGGTCAGCACGGCGCCGCGGCGCCGACGAAGGAGGGGCATGTACTCTCCGATCCGATATCAGGGCACGGTGGCTGATGGTGCCCGGCGACCGATTCTCGCCCCGGCTCGACGATCGCGCCAGAACCCCAGGGTGCTGACACTCCTTACTTCCCGTCGAACGACTTGCGGTTACTTCCAGTCGAAGCGGTAGGCCCGGTAGGTGTTAACCCCGGCGGGGAACTCGGCGCCGAAGACCACCGCACCGGTCCGGTCGAACTCCGAGACGTACGGCAGCGAACCCCAGCCCACGAACACCCGGCCGCCGCGCTCGGGCTGTGCGTTGCCCTGCGAGGACGCGGTGAGCCCGGCGGGTTGGGCGTCGGAGCGGATCAGGGTCGCGACATGCTTGCCCGGGTCGAGCTGCACCGTGACCACCCGGCTGTAGGGGTAGTCGGAGACGGCGCCGCTGCCGGTGTTGGCGGCGCCGGCGGACTCGTTGTCGAAGAAGCTGTAGCGGCCGCCGCCCAGCGGCTCCGGGTCGTGCTGCCAGGCGAAGAAGGACCCTGCGGTGTTCAGCTCCTGGCCGGCGGCGGTCCGGAGCTTGAAGGAGCTGGCCTTGCCGCCCAGCTGCCACAGCACCTTGCCGGTCGAGTGCGAGATCTCGTAGGCAGTCCAGGTGTTGCGCGCGTCCACGAGCAGGTTGTCGCCGTCCACCTTGACCGCGTTGATGTGGAACCAGTCCCAGGGGGTGTCCGGCGAGGTCGGCAGCGGCTGCTCGCTCTGCGAGTAGGGGACGTGGTCGGCGCTGTTCCACTGGAAGAGCACCTTGCCGGTGGCGATGTCGATCTCCTGCACGACGCCGTCGATCACCTTCTGGTGCGCCGAGCCGCCGATCGAGGTGAGGTCCGCGGTCTTCTCCGCGTAGGCGAGGACCAGCGCGGTGTTGCGCGGGGTGATGACGAACTCGTGGCCGTCGGCGGTGTAGCCGTTGCCGGCGTGGACCTCGGCGATCTGGTGGTAGTCCGCGTCGTAGACCACGTCGGTGCCGGACGCGAGCCCGCCGAGGCCGGTGCCCTGCCACCAGGTCAGCACCGGCTTGCCGTGGTAGGTCTGCGCACGGAAGTCGGCCGCGGACAGGCCGGCCGGGACGCGGTGCGACCAGACGGTCTTCTTGCCGTCCGGGCTCAGGATCTCCACGCCGTTGGCGTACTTGGCGACGGAGGAGGACGGCGCGACGAAGATGTCGCCGTGCCCGGCGCCGGACGCGTCGGTCAGGACGATCCAGGCGGGCAGTTGCGGCGCAGGCGCGGCGGCGGTCGCAGTGGCGGCCGGGACGACGCCGGCGATCAGGGCCGCGGTGGCCGCCGTGGCGAGAGCGGCGGTCCGGACTTTCGTTCGAGGAGTGCGCATTCGGCGACGGTAACCAGCTGACCAGCGGCGCAGACAACGGCAGCCGCAGCGTGAGACGCCCTTTGCCGGAATATGAGAACGCGCCGGTCAACCCGGGCTGATCAGCCGGATCAGGATTCTTCCACGGCGGTCAGGTCGCAGCCCGTGGCGTCCGCGGCGTAGGCCAGCAGGATCGCCTCGGCGTCATGGACGTCGAGCGGCGGCACGGCCTGCGTCAGGTGCAGCCCGAGGCCGTCCTCGAGCAGGACCAGGCTCCGGGCGACGGTGTTCGGTTCGCGGGACAGCGTGAACACGCCGAGCGCCGCGCCGGCCTCCAGGATCGCCGCGTAGCCGGCGATCTGCCGCTCGTAGAGGCGGACGTGCTGCGCCGAATACGCGGGATCACGTCGGGCGAAGGTGTCCAGCTCCAGCAGCAGCCGGACCGACTCGTCATCGCTCGCGGCGGGAAGGCCCGAGCGGATCATGCCGATGAGGCGCCGCCGGGGATCCGGTTCGGCCCGGGCGGCCGTCTCCCTTTCGACGCAGAACCTTTCCACGGTCTCGCGCTGGACCTCGCGCAGGACGTCGCTGAGCGTCGGGAAGTAGTACTGGACCGCGCCGGGGGTCATCTCGGCCCGGTCGGCGACGTCGCGCAGGCGCAGCGCGGCGACGCCGCGGTCCAGGACCGCCTGGCGCGCCACCTCGACGAGTTCGGCGCGCTTCTCATGGGCCCTGCTCGGTCTTCCCATGGTTCGGCATTCTCTTGAGAACTCCCAAGGAACGCAAGCTGCGATCGTCGATCATCGAGCCATGCACCGCACGGGATAAGGGTTAATCACTCATTACTGCCGAAAATCTTGACGGGATCCCGAGCCGACTTCTTTGATGATCCTTCAAAGAAGTCCGCTTGGAAGGACCCCCATGACCGTTTCGGGCACGTCACCGTCCCGTTCCGCCGACACCGCCGGGGACGGCCGTCCCCGGCTGCACCGCGGGCTGAAGATGCTCGGGACCCTGTTCATCACGCTGGCGGCCATCACCCCGGCCTCGTCCGTGTTCATCATCAGCCCGGGCGTCGTCGCGCAGGCCGGGACCGGCGCGTTCTGGGCCTTCGCGGTTGCTGGCGTCGTCGGGGTGTTCATGGCGCTGATCTACGCCGAGCTCTCCTCGGCGTTCCCGCTGTCCGGCGGCGAGTACGCGATCACCGCGCGCGTCCTCGGCCGGCTGCCGGGCTTCGTGGTGCTGGGGCTGATCCTGGTCACGCAACTGCTGGTCGTCGCCGTCATCGCCCTCGGCGTGGGAACGTACCTGGCGGTACTGTTCCCGCACCTGGACGCCCCGATCGCAGCGGCGGCGACAACGCTGCTGGCCACCGTCCTGGCAGTGTTCGACCTGAAGCTGAACGCCTGGGTGACCGGCATCTTCCTCGCCATCGAGATGACCGCACTCATAGTCGTCAGCGCCCTGGGCTTCTTCCACCCCAAGCGCTCCCTCGGCGACCTGATAGCACACCCGGTGTCCGCAGGGGCCGGATCAACGGTCACCGCGGTCAGCGTCGGCACCATAGGCGCGGCCACCGCCGTCGCGATCTTCGCCTACAGCGGCTACGGCTCAGCGGTCTACTTCGGCGAAGAGACGAAGGACGCCCCCCGCAACATCGCCAAGACCATCCTGTGGGCCCTGGCCATCACGGTCCTGGCCGAACTGATCCCGACCACCGCAGTGCTGATCGGCGCACCGGACCTCCCAAGCCTGTTCAGCGCCGACAACATGATGAAGTACTTCATCACCGCGACCTCGAACTCGAAGGTCAACGACGTCATCAGCCTGGCCGTCGCCCTAGCGATCTTCAACGCGGTCCTCGCCATCATCCTGATAACCGCCCGCATGGTCTTCTCCACCGGCCGCGACGCCGCCTGGCCCTCCCCGATCAGCAAGGCCCTGGCCACCGTCCACCCCAAGTCCGGCAGCCCCTGGATCGCCACCATAGCCACCGGCACAATCAGCGCCGCCTTCTGCTTCGCCAACGACACCTTCCTCCTAGTGGTGACCTCCACAACCCTCATCGCCGTCTACGCCGCCCTGGCCCTGTCCTCCATAGCCGGCCGCCGCAACGGCACCACCACCCACGCCGCCTACCGCATGCCCGCCTGGCCCCTGGCCCCAGTGCTGGCCCTAGGCGCGATCGGCTACGTGGTCTACGAGAACTTCCAGGACCCAAAGGTCGGCCGCCCAAGCCTCTGGACGACCCTGGGCATCGCAGTGGTGTCGGCGGTGTACTACCTAGCGGTGGTGCGCCGACGCGGGACTTGGGAGCTGAAGGGCGCTGAGGACGGGTAGGCGGTAGCCGCCGGTAGGGGGCCCTGCGGACTGCGCGGCTGCAGCTGAGCTGATGACGGGGCAGCCGGTCCGACCGCGTGGTTCGCCGGTTCCGACCGGACCACGCGGGGTGTTGGTTCTGGGTCCCTCGCCGCGTCAGCGGGCGCAGCCAACCTGCCCGGTTTGGCGGTGTCAAGCCGGACGGAGCCGGACCACAGCAAGTGTGATGCGGCTTGATTCCGCCAAACCGGGCAGGTTCCGTTTACGGCGATGACGCGGCGAGGGACCCAGAACCTCGGCGACCACAAGCAACGACCGCCGGCAAACAACGCGACGCAGGCAACAGCGTGACAGAACGCCGAACAGTCGCGGACCGCCGCCATCAAGCCCGACGCGCGGGTCGCCCCCTCGTCGAGGAGGCCCGCCAGAGGCCTCAACGCACCCACCAAACGCGGCCGCCACCCGCCAGACCAAACGCATGCGCAGTGACTCGGACCGACGCGCGGTCTTGCACGCGAACACCGGCGGCCGCCAGCGCGACCTGCGGGGCACAACCGAACTGCGTCCTCTGCGAGGCCATCCAACCATTGGCGAAGCCGTAAAAATCGCCTGTAAACCACACACCAACCGCACCCCGGCAGCACACCAACACCAGCACCAACGCCCCCCGCATCAACCAGCAG
>NZ_JAACYW010000432.1 GCF_015356825.1 Catenulispora rubra
GCCCAACAGCCCCGCCACCGGCTTCGGCGAAGCCACGACCGTCGGCGTGTCCGCCACCGAGCTCCCGCTCTGCGGCAGCAGCGCCTGCCCCGCCCCGGTCGCCCGTGCCAGGTCCAGCCACAGCGACGTGTCCGGGATCCACACGTCCGGCCGCGCCCGCATGCCGGCCGGCGCCGCCCCGCTCCCGGCCAGGTAGTGCGCCATGTCCGCCGAGTCGGCCGACGTCACCACCACCCGCACGCACGGCACTGCCTGCGGTGTCAGCACCGGCGCCAGCACCCCGGCCAGGTCCGGGGCGACCGCCGCCGAGATCGTCGTCGGCCCCGTCGCCGGGCACGCGGCCTGGCCGCCGGCACCGCCTCCGCCTCCAAAGTCGTGCCGGTGCCCCGCCGCGTACCAGGCGGCCCCGCCGGCGGACGCGCCCAGCACCAGCACGACGACCAGCGTGATCGGCACCGACACTCGGGCGCCACGCCGCGGGGCGGAACGATGGTGGTGCCCATGCGCCATGGCGGCGGTTCCTTCCGTGCGGCCTGCGCCACTCCCGATGTGACCTGTGACACTCGCGGAACGCGCGCAGGCTAGTAGCTCAGGGCTCGAATTTCTAGACACCCCGCGTCGGCGGTCGTTACCGCACTCCCCGCCGGGCCCCGGCTGAGCCCCAACGCGCCCCCGAACGCGCCCTCGAACGCGCCCCCGAGCAAGCCTCCAACCGAGCCCCGACCGCACTCCCGCGTGTCGGCGCAGGCCGGGGCGATTCGTCCAGGAAGATTGCGATATGCAGTTCGACGACGACGCCCAGCTGGACTCCGGCCAGGTCCGCGACGAGCGCGGCTCCGGCCCCTCCCGGGGCGGCGGCCTCGGCGGGGGCTTCGGCGGCGGTTTCGGCCTGCCCGGCGGCCGCGGCGGCCTGGTCGGCCTGATCCTGGCGCTGATCGCCGCGGTGGTCGGCGTGCCGCTGGCCCTCACGGACGGCTCCGGGACGTCCTCGAACTCCCTGTCCTCCTCCGGCAGCGGGAACGCCACCGGCCCCGTCACCGGCGGCTCGCTGGCCGCCAAGTGCCGCACCGGCGCCGACGCCAACGTCAGCGACGACTGCCGCGTGGTGGCCGTGGTGAACTCCGTGCAGAACTACTGGACCGGCTTCTTCACCCGGAACAACCAGAAGTACCCGCCGGCCCAGACCGTCATCTTCAGCGGCGCCACCCGTACCGCCTGCGGCAGCGCGACCTCCGCGGTCGGGCCGTTCTACTGCCCGGGCGATCGCACGGTCTATCTGGACCTCGGTTTCTGGCAGGAGCTCAAAACGAAGTTCGGCGCCCGCGGCGGCCCGTTCGCGCAGGCCTACGTCATCGCGCACGAGTACGGCCACCACGTCCAGAACCTCACCGGAGCGTTGCGCAACAGCCAGTCGTCCCAACAAGGTGCGAACAGTGGTGCGGTCCGGGTCGAACTCCAGGCAGACTGTTACGCAGGGCTCTGGGCGCACTTCGCGACGACGACGAAGGACACAGGAGGCAGGGTCCTGATCAAGGACCTCACCAAGCAGGACATCTCCGACGGACTGGACGCCGCGGCCGCGGTCGGCGACGACCGGATCCAGGCCCAGTACCAGCACCGGGTGACCCCCGAGACCTGGACGCACGGCTCGGCGGCGCAGCGCCAGCAGTGGTTCCTCACCGGTTACCAGACGGGGGACTTCCAGTCCTGCGATACTTTCTCCGGCGCGCTTTGAACCTCCGTGCGATATTCCGCCCTTGTCCCGGCGTTGCTCAAAGCGTGGATGCGTCACAGGCCGAACGCGGTCGTGACCGATACCTCGGCGCGCCCTAATGCCGGTTCGGGCAAACACGTCTGACGCCATATCAGGGGCATGACGGTGGGATTCGAGCCCTGAATTCCGCCCCGAATTACGCCGGACTCGCCCCCTTTTCGCCGGATTTGCACACCGGTCCAGCTCACGAGAAGCGCCGATCCCCTCTCCTTGCCCCCGACTACGGGTGTACGCTGCGGATTCGTTCCACCAGTTGTATCCGCGGGACTCGTCCGCCAGGTGAGGTCCCGTATGTCTTGGGGGAGTTCGAGGCATGCTTTAGGCCTCGGTCGAACTCGGACAAGTCCACCGACAGTACTCGAAGTCCAGAGGTGAACAGGCGTGGCTCTTCCGCCCCTCACTCCAGAACAGCGTGCGGCCGCACTTCAGAAGGCAGCCGAAGCGCGGCGTGAGCGCGCCGCCCTGAAGCTCCGTCTCAAGGCGGGCGGCGTGACGTTGTCCGATGTAGTGCGCGAAGGTCAGAAGAACGAGATCATCGGCAAGATGAAGGTCTCGGCTCTTCTGGAATCGATGCCCGGCATCGGAAAGGTCCGGGCCAAGCAGATCATGGAACGTCTCGACATCTCCGAGAGGCGCCGTATCCGTGGGCTCGGTGCCAATCAGATCGCTTCGCTGGAGCGTGAATTCGGCGCGTGACGTCAGCCGAGCCCCGGCGCCTCGCTAGAGACGCCGAGGCAAGGCGACGCGGTACAACCGTCGGAATCGCGGCCCTGCGGCCCGGTACGATCTTCTCTCATGAGCGATCGCGCCGGAACGGACGGCCACGGTTCCGACACCACCGCCCCCGCACTGTTGACAGTGCTTTCGGGCCCGTCGGGCGTCGGCAAGACAACCCTTGCCAAGCACGTCCGCGAGGTCCACCCCGAGGTGTGGCTGTCGGTCTCGGCCACCACCCGCGCGCCCCGGCCCGGTGAGGTCGACGGGGTGCACTACTTCTTCTACGACCGGCCCGCCTTCGAGGACCTGATCGCCAAGGGCGAGTTCCTGGAGTATGCCGAGTATGCCGGCAACATGTACGGAACCCCGCGCCACGCCGTCGAGCAGCGCCTGGACGCCGGCCAGCCGGTCCTGCTGGAGATCGAGCTGCAGGGCGCGCGCCAGATCCGCGCCGCGATGCCCGCCGCCCGCCTGGTCTTCCTGGCCCCGCCCACGTGGGAGGTGCTGGAGCAGCGGCTGCGCGGCCGCGGCACCGAGCCGGAGGACGTCATCGAGCGCCGCCTGGCGACCGGGCGCGTGGAGCTGGCCGCGGAGAGCGAGTTCGACGTCACGATCGTGAACACCACGGTCGGGGCCGCCGCCGCCGAGCTGGTCGAGCTGGTCACCGACGCCGGGACGAACGCCTGATCACAGGTGGTGCAATCTCCGGATCGGCAGGTCCGGGGCGCGAGAACTGTTATCCTTGTACGTCTGGGTCGCGCAGACCCAGGAATGATCTTGCTGCGACAGGAGTCCTCACGCGTGTCCGCCACTGAGCCCGAAGGCATCATCAACCCGCCGATCGACGAGCTGCTCGACGCCGCCGGCTCCAAGTACAGCCTGGTGATCTACGCGGCCAAGCGCGCTCGGCAGATCAACGCCTACTACTCCCAGCTCTCCGAGGGCCTGCTGGAGTACGTCGGCCCGCTCGTCGACACCCACGTCCACGAGAAGCCGCTGTCGATCGCGCTGCGCGAGATCAACGCCGGCCTGCTGACCGCCGAGCCGATCGAGGCCGGCGCCCCCGGTTCGGTCATCCAGTAGCTGCTCAATCCCGGAACTGTCATTCCGGCGCCGACCCCGGTCGGCTCGTGCGGACTGATCCCGTTAGGGTCGGTACCGTGACTGAAGAACCTTCGATGCCGTCGCCCGACGTCGTTCTCGGCGTGGGCGGCGGCATCGCCGCGTACAAGGCCTGCGAGCTCCTGCGGCTGTTCACCGAGTCCGGGCACGCGGTCACCGTGGTCCCGACCGCCTCCGCGCTGCGCTTCGTCGGCGAGCCGACCTGGGCCGCGCTGTCCGGGCGGCCGGTGGCCACCGAGGTGTGGGAGCGCGTGCACGAGGTGCCGCACGTGCGCATCGGCCGGCACGCGGACCTGGTCGTCGTCGCCCCGGCCACCGCCGACCTGCTGGCCAAGGCGGCCCACGGCCTGGCCGACGACCTGCTCACCAACACCCTGCTGACCGCCACCTGCCCGGTGGTCTTCGCGCCGGCCATGCACACCGAGATGTGGGAGAACGCCGCCACCGTCGAGAACGTCGCGACGCTGCGCCGCCGCGGCCTGCACGTCATCGAGCCCGCGGTCGGCCGGCTCACCGGCGCCGACACCGGCAAGGGCCGGCTGCCGGACCCCTCGGCGATCTTCGAGTACTGCCGCTCGCTGCTGGCCCGCGGCACCGCCGAGGCCGATCTGACCGGGCTGCACGTCGTGGTCTCGGCCGGCGGCACGCGCGAGCCGGTCGACCCGGTGCGCTACATCGGCAACCGCTCCTCCGGCAAGCAGGGCTACGCGCTGGCGGCCACGGCGGCCGCGCGGGGCGCGCGCGTCACGCTCGTCGCGGCCAACACCGCGCTGCCGGACCCGGCCGGGGTCGATGTGGTGCGGGTGTCGACGACTTCGGAATTGCGCAATGCGGTGCGCGGCGCGGCCTGGGACGCCGACATCGTGGTGATGGCCGCGGCGGTCGCGGACTTCCGGCCCGCCGAACCGGCCGAGTCGAAGATCAAGAAGTCCGACGACCTCTCGGCCCCCGAGATTCGCCTGGTCCAGAACCCGCACGTGCTCCGTGAGCTCGGTCACGAGCGGATCCGGCCGGGGCAGACGGTGGTCGGGTTCGCTGCCGAGACCGGTGATGCGCACGGGACGTGGCTGGAGCACGGCCGCGCCAAGCTCGCGAAATACGGCGTCGACCTGCTGGTCGTCAACGAGGTCGGGGTGGACCTGACCTTCGGCTCGGACCACAGCGCGGCCGTCGTGATCGGCGCGGACGGCTCGGAGGACCCGATTCCGGACGGTCCGAAGGAGCGGCTCGCGGACGTCATCTGGGACCGGGTACTTAAGCTGCGCACGCCGACCGACTAAACTGGTGCCGCGGTCGTTTCGATCTTCGTGACAAGCACGCGCCGACCAGGCGCGTGCGTGTCGTTCCGGGGCCGGGGCGTCGCGTCGACCTGTAGTCAGCAGCCGCTGCGAACTGAGGAGTACCCATGTCCGGTACCGTCCGCCGCCTGTTCACCTCCGAATCGGTGACCGAGGGGCACCCCGACAAGATCGCCGACCAGATCAGCGACGCGATCCTCGACTCCCTGCTCAAGGACGACCCGAAGTCCCGGGTCGCCGTCGAGACCCTGCTCACCACCGGCCAGGTGCACATCGCCGGCGAGGTGACCACCACCGCGTACGCGGACATCGCGCGCCTGGTCCGCGAGACGATCCTGGCCATCGGGTACGACTCGTCCAAGAAGGGCTTCGACGGCGCCTCCTGCGGCGTGTCGGTGTCCATCGGCTCGCAGTCCCCGGACATCGCGCAGGGTGTCGACGACGCCTACGAGGCGCGCGTCGAGGGCGACACCGACGAGCTCGACCGCCAGGGTGCCGGCGACCAGGGCCTGATGTTCGGCTACGCGTGCACCGACACCCCGGAGCTGATGCCGCTGCCGATCGCGCTGGCGCACCGTCTGGCGAGCCGGCTGGCCGCGGTCCGCAAGGACGGCACCGTGCCCTACCTGCGGCCGGACGGCAAGACGCAGGTGACCATCGAGTACGACGGGCACAAGGCGGTCCGGCTGGACACCGTGGTCCTGTCCACCCAGCACGCCTCCGACATCGACCTGGACAACCTGCTCACGCCGGACATCCGCGAGCAGGTGGTGGCGCCGGAGATCGCCGCGCTGGAGCTGGACACGTCCGACTACCGGCTGCTGGTGAACCCGACCGGGCGCTTCGAGATCGGCGGGCCGATGGGCGACGCCGGGCTGACCGGGCGGAAGATCATCGTCGACACGTACGGCGGGATGGCGCGGCACGGCGGCGGGGCGTTCTCGGGTAAGGACCCGTCGAAGGTGGACCGGTCGGCGGCGTACGCGATGCGGTGGGTGGCGAAGAACGTGGTCGCCGCGGGGCTGGCGGATCGGTGCGAGGTGCAGGTCGCGTACGCGATCGGCAAGGCGGAGCCGGTGGGGCTGTTCGTGGAGACGTTCGGGACCGGGGTGGTCGAGGACGTGAAGATCCAGGAGGCGGTGCTGCGGGTCTTCGACCTGCGGCCGGCTGCGATCATCCGGGACCTGGACCTGCTGCGGCCGATTTACCAGCAGACGGCGGCTTACGGGCACTTCGGTCGGGATCTGCCGGACTTCACATGGGAGCGGACTGACCGTGCTGAGGCGCTGAAGAAGGCTGTTGCTTAACAACGGCTCTGGTCTCTAGAGCCCCGGCTCCCCGCATCGCGTCGGGAGCCGGGGTTTTTGCTTGGGCTGATACCGGGTGTAGTCGGCGGCGGGTGACCGGTACCGATCGGTACCGTTTGATGTCAATGGGTTGCGTTCAATACGGTACCGTTCGATTCCGTTCCACACTTCAGTGGTGGCGTTCCCGCGGAACCGATCGATACCATTGGCGACCATGGCGGTACAGGCGCGCGAGCGATTGCTGACGGCGGCCGAGGACCTGTTCTACGCGGAGGGGATCCGCGCTGTGGGCGTGGAGCGGATCCTGACGGTGTCGGGGGTGGGGCGGGCTTCGTTCTACCGGCACTTCGCGAGCAAGGACGAGCTGGTGATCGCCGTCCTGACCCGGACCGACGAGCGCTGGCGCGCGTGGCTGCAGGAGACCATCGCCGGATACGGGCTCCCGGCCGGCGAGCGCCCCATCGCGGTGTTCGACGCACTGGGGGAGTGGCTCGACGGAGCGGGGTACCGCGGCTGCGCGTTCATCAACGCCATGGTCGAGGCCGCCGACCGCAACAGCCCGGTCCACGAGGTCGCAGTCGCGCACAAGGACGCGGTCACGGACTACCTCGACCGCCTGCTGGCCGAAGCGGGCCGCGACGACCACGAGAGCCTCGCGCCGGAACTGATGCTGCTGGTCGAGGGGGCGCTGGTGACGTCGCTGCGCGAGGGGACTTCGGAGGGCGCGGCGCGGGCCGGGCGGATCGCCCGGGTGCTGCTGGCGCGGC
>NZ_JAACYW010000433.1 GCF_015356825.1 Catenulispora rubra
GTCGGGGCGCAGACCGTGCACCCGGTGGCCGACAAGCAGGTCGTCGCCAGCTACCCCTCGGCGTACGGTGCCGGAACGCCCAGCAGGCCCGGCGTGCCCAGCGGCCACCCCACCATCGCCGTCACCGGGCCCGGCCTCCAGCGTGATGCCCGCGTGCTCCGCCGTCGTGGCGTGCGGCTCGTCGAGGTGCTGGGCCGGGGTGAAGTCGTGGAAGGCCCCCTTGCCCTCGGCCGTGGTCAGCGGCAGGTGGGCGTTGCGGGGGTTGGGGTCGGCGACCAGGGCCATGCCGTCGTGCGAGGTCCAGACCTTCTTCGTCGGCGCCACGACTGGGACGCCCAGCTCGTCGGACAGGTGCTGCGCGAACGCTTGGCCGCCCTCGGGTGTGGCTCCGGTGTCGCAGGCGACGAGCCGGATGCCGTTCTGCTCCACCTGCGGCCAGTCCGGGTGGCTGCGCACCACCTGCGCCAGGGCCTTGGGGCTCAGCTCGTGGTCGCCGACCACTACGCGGCCGACGTCGCCGTGCACCGCGACCGTCAGGCGGCCGCTGCGGTCCGGCAGCAGCTCCAGCGCCGCACGCTCCTGGGGCACCGACGCGGGATCGAGCGCGTCGCGCAGGTGCAGGGTGCGGCCGGAGCCGACGCCGAAGTTCGACAGGAACGAACCGGCGTGCGCCTCGTCGGTGAACGCCTCGATGGGGCGCGCGACGCTCCAGTCGTGGGCATCGCCCGCGGGAGCCGCGAAGCTCCGCGCGACGCGCTCCGGCGGCCGGCTCGGGAGGAACGCGGCGACGGAATCCGAGGTACTGGCAGTATTGAACGCTCGCGAGGGGAGTGGGGAATTCGCAACCGTGTCGGGTGAGGTCGATTGCGAATGTTCGGTGGTAGGGGGAGGAGTGGATTCCAGATGTGTGTTAGATGAGTGCTCGGCGATCGGCGGCGGGCCCTCGACAACGGCGTGCGAGCTCAGCACCTGGTTCGGGTGGGCGTCGACGCCAGCCTCAGCGGGTCCGGACCCGGGGCCGCCATGCGGTTCGGAACTTTCGAGCGCAGGCCGACTCTCCACCACCTCGACCGTCTTCGGACCACCGGTCAACGTCGTCTCGAACCCCGGCAGCCCGTCCTTCTCCTCAACCTTCTTCACCAGCTCACCCAGCTCGTGCAAGCTGCCCAGATCCAGCGCCGGCGGCTCCTTCGGCCGCTCATGCGGACCCTTCGCGCCGAGCACCCCGCCGAACAACCCCGAACTCAGCGCCAGCCCCAGATCCTGATTCCCGCCGAAGACCGCGTTCGACACCACCGCGGACGTCAACCCGGTCGCCGTCGCCGTGATGACCTTCCCCTTGAACGAATTCACCAACTCCGGCGCGATCGCATCCCCGATCTCATGCACCGCCGCGCCGATCCCACCCGAAAGCAGGCCCATTTCCACAGCGCCCACAGTGGACGAGACATCCCAATGGTCGCGGTCCTTCAAAACAAACATCTGAAACGCCTGAACCGCAGCGTCCATCCCCGTCTGAATCGCCGTCGCCGACGCCACCGACGTCACAAACCTCTTCGCGACCTGCGAAACCACCAACCGCCCCACAGCCTCGATCTCCGGCACCAACGCCAACCCGTACACCGTCGGCGCCCACTCGATGATCTGCTCGGCCATCCACGCCAACTGCAACAGAATCATCAACTTCGAATACTGAGTCTGCACCGCAGTCTCATGCGACATATCGCCCATCTGGGCAGTCGTCTCCACCAGCGTCGGCATCGTCGAATTCAACTGCTTCACAAACGACCCGAACTGCTCCGCCGTCGGCCCCGACAAAGCATCCCGCATCCCCGACGCCATCGGCGAAATATCATGATTGATCGCCGTCAACTGCGAATGCGTATCGCGCCACGCGTCACCCAACTCAGAAAGCTGATCCTCATCACCGGCAGGCCACGCCTGACCCACCGCCAAAGCGGCCACCCAGTCCAACTCAGGCGGAATGGAAATACTCACGGGAGCCAGCCTCTTAACGCCGATTGATGCGGATTAACGCCCGATCCGAGCACTTGCAGACGCCGGAGACCCCGGCAGCGCCGACGACACAGCCCGACCCGTGTCATGGAAACACCACAGCCGCACCGGAAGCCAGCGTGCGCACGTCTATTAACAGGCACTTCAACAGCCCGTTTCCCCTAGGACACGCGCCGGCGACCCGCATAAGAGTGGTCGGCTCTTGATGAACCGAACGCCCGATCCCCGCGTAGACCATCCCGGGCTCACGCCCCACCGGCTGTGGTCGATCGTGATTAGGGGGTTCACATGTACGCCACGCCCAAATGCGGCAAAAACCTGCTCCAGGTCGGCGTCTTCTACGGAGGTCCGTCCAGTGAGCACGACGTGTCCTGCGCGTCTGCGAAATCGGTCTTGCGCCACCTGCGCGACGACCGCTACGCGCTGCACGCCATAGGCGTCACCAAAACCGGCGGCTTCATGCTGCTCCCACCCGAGGCCCTGCACGCCGTGCGCGACGCCCCGGCGCCGGAGGTCGCGATCGACGACCGCCTGCCGGTCGCCGGCACCCCGGTCGAGCTCCTGCCGAACCGAGCCGACGGGTCGCTGAGCGTGGTCTCGGCCGGCGAGCCGGGACGCGTCCTGGCCCGCATCGACGTCGCGTTCCCGGTGATGCACGGCGCGTACGGCGAGGACGGCGTCTTCCAAGGCCTGCTGGAGGCATACGGAGTGCGCTACGTCGGCTGCGGCGTAGGCGCCTCGGCGGTCGGCATGGACAAGGTCGCCATGAAGCGGGCCTTCCTGGCCGAGGGCATTCCGGTCGCGCCCTACGTCGTGTTCACCGCTGAAGAGCGGGCCCGCACCCGCAACCTGGACTCCCTGGTCGACGGCCTGCTATGGCCGCTGTTCGTCAAGCCGGCCCGCGGCGGCTCGTCGATCGGCGTGGTCCGGGTCTCGGGGCCGGACGACCTGGCGGGCGCGGTCGAGCAGGCGCTGGCCTGCGACGACACGGTGATCGTCGAGCAGGCCGTGGACAACGCCCGCGAGGTCGACTGCGGCGTGCTGGCCAGCCCCGACGGCGACCTGTGGATCTCGCTGCCCGCCGAGATCGACGTCGACGGCGGCCTGCTCGACTTCCAGCAGAAGTACGAGGCCGTCGACTCCCGGCTCACGGTCCCGGCGGACCTGCCGGAGCCGGTGACGCAGCGCATGCGGGAGCTGGCGGTCGCGGCGTTCGGCGCCGTCGGCGCGTTCGGCCTGGCCCGCGTGGACTTCCTGTGGGACGAGAAGGCCGACGAGCTCTACGTCTGCGAGATCAACACCATGCCGGGCTTCACCGCGCGCTCTTCCTTCGCCCGCGCCTGGGACGCCAGCGGCGTGCCGATGGCGCAGCTGTTGTCCCGGCTGATCGACCAGGCGCTGGTGCGGCCCGTGCGGTTCGGGGTCGAGCGAGGATGAGCCGGCGAGAATAATATGTACACGAACGATTCGTGTGCTAACGTTTCCCGGGAAGCCGCGATCAAGGATTGCGAGGTTCTCATGCGATTGATCGTCGCGATGACCGGGGCGACCGGTGCTCCGTTCGGCGTGCGGTTGCTGGAAGCGCTGCGGACGGTGGAAGGGGTCGAGACCCATCTCGTGCTCTCCCGCTGGGCCCGGACCACCATCGAGTTGGAGACCCCTTACACCGCCCGCGAGGTCACCGAGCTGGCCGATGTGAGCTACGGACCCGGGGACCAGGCGGCCGTGATCGCTTCCGGATCCTTCCGCACCGACGGCATGGTCGTGATCCCGTGCAGCATGAAGACGCTGGCGGGGATCCGGGCCGGCTACGCGGACGACCTCATCGGACGCGCCGCCGACGTCGTGCTCAAGGAGCGCCGCAAGCTCGTCCTGGTGCCACGGGAGACGCCGTTCAGCGAGATCCACCTGGACAACATGCTGGCGCTGTCGCGGATGGGGGTGGTGGTGGCGCCGCCGGTGCCGGCCTTCTACAACCGTCCCGGCAGCGTCGACGACATCATCGACCACGTCGTCGCGCGGGTCCTGGACCAGTTCGACATCGCGGTGCCGTTCGCCCGGCGCTGGAACGGCCTGGCCGACGCCCCGCGCTACAAGGATCCGGTGGTTCCGGCCCGCGCCGCCCCGGCCGGTGCTGGGGTGCCCGGCGAGGCGGCCAGCGAGTTGACCGGCGAGTTGAACGGCGGGTTGAACGGCGCCACTCCGGCGATCAGCCGGCGTCCGTCAACTTGGCCAGCAGTCGCTGAAGCTGGTCACGCTCCCGGGGCGTGAGCCGTTCCAGCAGCTGCGCGTCCACCTCGGCGACCTGAGGGAAGGTCGCCCCGATCTCCTTCTCGCCGGCCGGCGTGAGGTGGATCAGGCGCCGCCGGCGGTCGGTGGGGTCCACGGCCCGCGTGAGCAGCCCGCGATCCTCCAGCCGTTGCAGGATCGCGGCGAGCGTCGCCTTGTCGGTGCCCGCGGCCGTGGACACCGCGGACTGCTCGATGCCGGGCTGCTCGCCGATCGCCCGCAGCACCGCGTACTGGGGCTTGGTCAGATTGGGCAGCGCCTCCTGCCACCGCGCGGCGTGCTCCTGGAGCGCGAGGCGCATCAGATGGAACGTCTTGCTCCGCATCTCAGGGGGCTGGGGGTTCTGCACGCCTTCATATTAGACGGTCCACAAACCGTTCGTGTACATCCGGTTTGTGGGTGAATGGAAACCAAGGGGGAAACCACCATGCCGTACGACGATCTGCGCTCGTATCTGGCCGAACTCAAGCGCCACGGCCAGCTGCTCCACGTCGAGGAGGAAGTCGCCGCCGAGCCGGACCTGGCCGCCGCCGCGAACGCCGTGCCGGCCCTCGCGCCGAACCCGCCGGCCCTGTACTTCGACCGCGTCACCGGCTTCACCGACGCCAGGATCGCGCTGAACGTGCACGGCTCGTGGGCGAACCTGGCCGTGGCGCTCGATCTGCCGCCGTCCACGCCGCCCCGGGAACAGGTCGAGGAGTTCAGCCGCCGCTGGGAGCGCGACTTCCCGGTCGCCCCGGAACGGCGCGAGAACCCGCTGTGGGGCGAGCAGAGCATGGTCGGCGACGACGTCGACCTGTTCAAGGTGCTCCCGCTGTTCCGCCTCAACGACGGCGACGGAGGCTTCTACATCGACAAGGCCGCGGTCGTCTCCCGGGACCCCGACGACGTCGAGGACTTCGACAAGCAGAACGTCGGCATCTACCGCATGCAGGTCAAGGGCCGCAACCGGCTCGGCATCCAGCCCGCGCCGATGCACGACATCGCCGTCCACCTGCGCAAGGCCGAGGAGCGCGGCGAGGACCTGCCGGTGGCGATCGCCATCGGCAACGATCCGGTCATCCCCATCGTCGCGGCCGCACCGCTGGCCTACGACCAGTCCGAGTACCACCTGGCCGGCGCGCTGCGCGGCGCGCCGGCGCCGATCACCGCCGCCCCGCTGACCGGTCTGGACGTGCCGTGGGGGAGCGAGGTCGTGCTCGAAGGCGTCATCGAGGCCCGCATCCGGGAGATCGAGGGCCCGTTCGGCGAGTTCACCGGCCACTACTCCGGCGGCCGGCTGCTCCCGGTGATCCGGATCGACCGGATCTCCCACCGCCGCGACCCCATCTTCGAGTCCTTGTATCTGGGCATGCCGTGGACCGAGATCGACTACCTCACCGCGGCCAACACCTGCGCGCCGCTGTACCGGCAGCTCAAGGCCGACTTCCCGGAGGTGCAGGCGGTCAACGCCATGTACACGCACGGCCTGCTGGCCATCATCTCCACCCGCAAGCGCTACGGCGGCTTCGCCAAGGTGGTCGGCACCCGCGCCATGAGCACCCCGCACGGCCTGGGTTACTGCAAGATCGTGATCGTCGTCGACGAGGACGTCGACCCCTTCGACCTGCCCCGGGTGATGTGGGCGCTGTCGACGAAGGTCAACCCGGCGGGGGACCTGGTGCAGCTGCCGAACTTCCCGATCGTCGGCCTCGACCCCGGCGCCCAGCCCCCGGGCATGACCGACAAGCTGGTCATCGACGCCACCACCCCGGTCGCCCCGGACCAGCGCGGCCACTACAGCCAGCCGGTCACCGACCTGCCCGAGGCGCGGGAGTGGGCGGCGCGGCTGCGGGCGCTGCGCGACGCCGGCTGAACCACGAACCAGTCGATCCGAGCCCGAAACGAGCCCGTTCCGGCCGAGCCCGATCCAAACCCAATCCGGCCGGGCCCGATCCGAGCCCGATCCAAACCCTGGGAGGTCTCAATGTCCTGTCCTCGTTGTACCGCCGCCGCCGAACAGCTGGCATCCTCGCCGGTACCCGGTGTGTGGGAGATCTTGCGGTGCGTGGAGTGTCTGTATATGTGGCGCACCACCGAACCTGCTCGGCGTACTACGCGTGATGCGTACCCTGAGGCCTTCTCGCTCACCAGGAGCCAGACGGACAGCGCAAAGTAAACGGTGCCGCACAGCCTCGCGAGGCTGTGCGGCACCGTCATGACAACTCAGTACACGCAGGGAATCCCGTTCTGCGAACTGGCATCCACCGCGCCGCCGCTGTTCAGGCCGCCGCCGGAGGTGTCCCCGCCGCCCGAGCCGCCGGTGCTGCCGCCGGTCGTTCCACCGGTGGTACCGCCGGTCGAACCGCTCGCCGTGGACCCGCCGGTCGGGGTGCTGCCCTCGGTGAGCTTCGACTGCTTGAAGTCGCTGCCCACGGTGACCACGATGTTGTTCGCCTTCAGCGAGCTGCTGGAGACCGGCACGGTGCCGGTGCCCATCGCGTCGGCGATCTTCTGGGCCTCGGCCTGGCTGCCGGCGCCGTAGCGGATCACGGTGTGCCGGATGTTGCCGCCGTTGCCGGTCTTGGTGACCGGGACGCCGGTCTTGTCCATGATGAAGGACGAGAGCTTCAGCGCCAGCCCCGTGGTGGTGGTGCCGTTCTCGACGGTGATGACGTCCTTCGGCG
>NZ_JAACYW010000434.1 GCF_015356825.1 Catenulispora rubra
GTGGTGGGGCGCGGGTGGCGCGCCGGTTGCGGGCCGGGTCGCGGGCCGGGCGAGTCGGCGCGGCCCTCTAGGATCGGCGCATGGCGAAGAACCCCGAGCGGCTGATGGTGCTCGACACCCCGACGCTGTACTTCCGCGCCTTCTTCGGCGTCCCCGACACCATCCGGTCTCCGGACGGGATGGTGGTCAACGCGGTGCGCGGCACGCTGGAGTCCGTCAGCTACCTGATCGGCACGTACAAGCCGGACCGGCTGGTGGCGTGCTTCGACGCGGACTGGCGCCCGGCGTTCCGGGTGGAGGCGATCCCGTCGTACAAGGCGCACCGGGTGCTGGAGGAGGCGCCGGCGGGCGGCGCAGGCGTGGACGTCGAGGAGGTCCCGGACCTGCTGAGCCCGCAGGTCCCGGTGATCGAGGCGGCGCTGGACGCCCTGGGCATCGCGCGCGCCGAGGCGCCGGGCTTCGAGGCCGACGACGTCCTGGCGACCCTGGCCGAGCGCTGGGACGGCCGCGGCCCGGTGGACGTGGTGACGATGGACCGCGACCTGTACCAGCTGGTCGACGACGCGCGCGAGATCCGCGTCCTGAACATCGGCAAGGGCGTGACCAAGCTGGAGCCGGTGACAGACGCGGTCCTGCGCGAGAAGTACGGCATCAGCGGCGGCGAGTACGCGGACTTCGCGGCCCTCCGCGGCGACCCGAGCGACGGCCTCCCGGGCGTACAGGGCATCGGCGAGAAGACCGCGGCGACGCTGATCTCGCAGTACCGCGACCTGGCGGGCGTCCGCGCGGCGGCGACGGACCCGACATCGACGCTGAAGCCGGCACAGCGCAAGCGGATCGCGGAGGCGGCGGCCTACCTGGACGCCGCACCGACGGTGGTGCGCGTCGTGCGCGACGCGCCGGTGGTGGAGCACGACGACGTGCTGCCGCGGGAGCCGAAGGACGCGGTCATGGCGACGATGCTGGCGGAGAAGTTCGGGGTGAAGGCGGCGATGGCTCGGCTGACGCGGGTGATGGCGGAGCGGTAGGGGCGCGGAGCGGCGCTCGCTCGGTTGACCTGCCGGATGGCAGCGGCGCCGGACTCACGGTCTGCGAGCCCGGCCCCCGCCTCAGCCGTTCATCATCGAGTAGGCGACCACCCCGCGCCGCAGCCCATCAATAGCCTCCTGCGCCGCAGCCCGCACCGTGCTCGTCTTCCCACCGGACGCCTTCAGCTCCGCGGCGGCGTTGGCGACCTGGCCGAGCAGGTCGATCAGCTGCTTGCACCAGCGGACGAAGTCGCCTGCGGGCATCTCCACGTCCCACAGCACCTCCTCCAGCGCCTTGCCGGAGGCCCAGTGGAAGGCCGGGAGTGCGAAGCCGAGGTCCGGCTCGCGCTGGAACTCCAGGTGGTGGTCGGTCTCCAGTTCCTCCAGCTTGGCCCAGAGGCGGACCATCTCGTCGAGGGTCTTCGGGACGGCGCCGCCGGGGAGGCGGGGCGGGCCTGCGTCGTCGGCGCGGCGGGCCTCGTAGACGAGGGCTGACACGCATGCGGCGAGTTCGGGCGGGGTCAGCCCTTCCCAGAGTCCCGCGCGCAGGGTTTCCGCGGTCAGGAGGTCCAGCTCGGTGTAGAGGCGGCCCAGGCGCTTGCCGATCGGGGTGACCTCGTCGCCGTCGAGGTAGCCCAGCTGCTCCAGGAGGCCGCAGACGCGGTCGAAGACCTTGGCGATGCTGTTGGTGCGTCCGGCGACGCGCCGTTCCAGCTGCTTGGTCTCGCGGTCCAGCTTGTGGAAGCGCTCGGCCCAGCGAGCGTGGTCCTCGCGGTCCTGGCAGCCGTGGCAGGGGTGGGCTCGGATGGCTTTGCGGAGGCGGCTGATCTCGGTGTCGTCCGCCGCCTCGGCGCGGTAGCGGGTCTTGCGGTAGGGCGGGATCTCCTTGTCGCCGGCCTTGCTGCGCAGCACCGCGGCCAGGTCCTTGCGCGACTGCGGGGACTTGGCGTTGAAGGACTTCGGGACGCGCATGTGGTCCAGCGGCTCCGCCGGGCTCGGGAAGTCCGTCACGGACAGGCGCACGACCTGGCGGTCGACCGTCAGCACCACCGGGCGCGGGCCGTCGCCGGTGACCTGCTTCGGACGTCCCGCCGTCGAGGCCGGTATCCCCGGGTCCAGGACCACGGCGACGCCGGCGCGCTTGCCGGCCGGGACCACGATGATGTCGCCCGGCTGGAGCTTCTCCAGGGACTCCAGGGACGCGGCGCGCCGGTTCGCAGCGCCCTGGCGCGACAGGTCGGCCTCGCGGTCGGAGAGCTGGCGGCGCATCGCCATGTACTCGTCGAAGTCGCCGAGGTGGCACGTTATGGCCTCGGAGTACCCCTCCAGCGCCGTGGCGTTCTTGCGGACCTGGCGGGTCAGGCCGACGACTGCCTGGTCGGCCTGGTACTGCGCGAACGAGGTCTCCAGCAGGTTGCGCGCCCGCTCGGCGCCGAACTGCCCGACCAGGTTCACGGCCATGTTGTACGACGGCTTGAACGACGAGCGCAGCGGGTACGTCCGCGTCCCGGCCAGCCCGGCGAGCGCCTTGGCGTCCAGGTCGGGCCGCCACATGACGACCGCGTGCCCCTCGATGTCGATGCCGCGGCGGCCCGCCCGGCCGGTGAGCTGCGTGTACTCCCCGGCGGTCAGGTCGACGTGGTTCTCACCGTTCCACTTGGTCAGCGCCTCCAGGACCACGGTGCGGGCCGGCATGTTGATGCCCAGGGCCAGCGTCTCGGTCGCGAACACCGCCTTGACCAGGCCCTGGACGAAGAGCTCTTCGACGATCTCCTTGAACGTCGGCAGCATGCCCGCGTGGTGCGCGGCCACGCCGCGCTGCAGGCCGTCGAACCAGTCGTGGAAGCCCAGGACGTTGAGGTCCTCCGACGGGATCCTGCCGGTCCGCTCCAGCACGTGTGTCTTGACCCGGGCCCGCTCGTCGGCGTTCAGGAGCCTGACACCGGCGTGCAGGAACTGCTGGACCGCGGCGTCGCAGCCGGCCCGGCTGAAGATGAAGGTGATGGCCGGGAGCAGGCCCTCGGCGTCCAGCTTCTCGATCACGTCGACGCGGCTGGGCACCCAGCCGCCGCGGCCGCGCCGGTTGACCCGGCCGCGCTGGCCGCGGTTGCCGCCGCCACCAGCACCGCCACCGCCGCCGCGCGGGCCGCCCCGCTTGTACATGGACTCGGAACCCTCGCGGTTGAGCCGCACGAGTTCGGGGTTGACCCGCAGTTCGCGGGACGCCGAGATGCCGCCCTGGCCGTTGGCGCCGGGCATCGCCTCGCCGTCGGCGCCGTTGGCGAACAGGTCGAACATCCGCTTGCCGGACAGCACGTGCTGCCACAGCGGGACCGGCCGGTGCTCCCAGACGATGGACTTCGTGTCGCCGCGCACGGTGCGGAGCCAGCCGGCGAACTCCTCCACGTTCGACACCGTCGCCGACAGCGCCACCAGGCGCACCGACTCCGGCAGGTGGATGATGACCTCTTCCCAGACCGCGCCGCGGAAGCGGTCGGCGAGGTAGTGGACCTCGTCCATGACCACGTAGCCGAGTCCGGACAGGGTCCCGGAGCCGGCGTAGAGCATGTTGCGCAGCACCTCGGTCGTCATCACGACCACCGGCGCCTCGCCGTTGACCGTGTTGTCGCCGGTCAGCAGGCCGACGTTGGCCGCTCCGTGCCGGGCGACCAGGTCGGCGTACTTCTGGTTGGACAGCGCCTTGATCGGGGTGGTGTAGAAGCACTTGACGCCCTGCGCGAGGGCCAGGTGGACGGCGAACTCCCCCACGACGGTCTTGCCCGAACCGGTCGGGGCGGCGACCAGGACGCTGTCCCCGGCCTCCAGCGCGCGGCAGCCCTCGATCTGGAACCCGTCGAGGTCGAAGTCGTAGCCGCCCCGGAAGCGCTGGAACTCGGAGAGGGCAGGCACATCGGGAGCCCGCAGGGGCTCAGCGGGCGATGACATGTCTCCACCCTAACCGCAAGCTTGATCGCTGCGCCTCAGGTTTGTGAGGCGGTCCGGACGGTGCTCACCCTGCGGGACGAAAGACCCGCAGCGCCCCGGGCAGCGTCCGCAGCGTCACCGGCAGCGCGCCGATCCGCTCGCCGTCAGCCCAGCAGCTCACGCCCTCGGCGTGCAGCTCGATCTCGGCGGCATGGTGCACCTCGACCTTGGGGTGGTTCACATGCCGGCCCTTGAAGACCTTCGGGAAGATGGTCAGCAGGGCCGGCTTGGAGATCTTGCGGACCTCGGTGAGCTGGAAGCGGCCGTCGTCCATGCGGGCCTCGGGGCAGATGAGCATGCCGCCGCCGTAGGAGGGGCCGTTGCCGACCGCGATCAGCATGCACTCGTCCGTAAGCTCGAGGTCGTCCAGCCGGATGCCGAAGCGCGGCGCCTTGAAGCGGGGCAGCTCCAGCAGCATCGACAGGTCGTAGCGGCGCTTGCCGCGCGGCCAGCGCATCTGGTTGGCCCGGTCGTTGACCTTGGAGTCCAGGCCGCAGGCCATCACTGTGGAGAAGCGGCGGACCACCTCGGCGGAGGTGCCGGCGCCGACGGTGGCCTCGCCGAGGTCGATGCGGCCGACCTCGCCGGCGGCGATCACGCGCGCCGCGGCCTCCGGGTCCTTCAGCGGGATGCCTAGGCTGCGCGCGGTGTCGTTGCCGGTGCCGGCCGGGATGATGCCGAGGACGGTCTCCGGGTGGTCGGTCAGCAGCCGCAGCCCGGCCGAGACCATGCCGTCGCCGCCGACCACGACCAGGGCCGCCTCGTGGTTCTTCAGCAGCGCGTCGCTCGCCCGCTGCTCGCCGTCGTGGGCGTCGCGGCCGACGATGTCGGTCACCTCGATCCCGGCGGCCCGCAGCGCGGCCACGGCCCGCCGGCCGGCTTCGGCGCCCGCGCCCTTGGCGGACGTGGGGTTGATCAGGGCGACGACATGTTCGGGTCTGTGCTGGTCGGAAGGTCTGTGTTGGTCGGAAGGTCTGTGTTGGTCAGAACTGCTAGGCACGCGCGAACGCTAGCAGCGCGTGGCCCCGTCCGTCATGGCGCCGTGACCGGCGCGTTATCCGGGGCGTGCGCCGGGTGGCCGCTGCCGGGCCTACGTCAGGTCGTCGTAGTCGTCGTCGAAGCTGCGCCGGACCTGCTCGACCGGGTGTGCCTGGTCCACCGGGACCGGGCTCAGGTCGAGGGCGGAGGCCTCGTCCGGAGACAGGTTGGCGTTGATGCTGCGGGCGGCGCGCCGCTTGTCGTTCATGATCGCGATACCGATGGCCGCGTAGTAGAGCAGACACATCGGGACGGCCAGGGCAGTCATGCCCAGCGGCTCGCCGGTCGGGACCGCGGCGGCGGCGAAGATGAAGATGCCGAAGGTCACGTAGCGCCAGGACTTCTTGAGGCGCTCGGCGGACAGCACGCCGGTCAGGTTCAGGGCCACGACGATCAGCGGCACCTCCATGGAGGCGCCGAAGACCAGCACCATCCGCAGGAAGAAGCCGATGTAGTCGCTCAGCGGGATGGCGTTGGGCGACTCCGACGGGGTGAACCCGAGCAGCACGCTCATGACGTGCGGGATGAGCACGAAGCACAGCGCGGCGCCGCCGGCGAACAGCGGGACCGCGACGGCGACGAAGCCCAGGCTGTACTTCTTCTCGTTCTTGTGCAGGCCCGGCGCGATGAACGCCCAGAGCTGGTACAGCCAGACCGGGCTGGCCAGGATCATGCCGACCATCAGCGAGACCTTGAAGTCGACCGCGATGCCCGAGGTGGTGCCCTGCGAGGTCAGCACGCCGCTCTTGCAGCTGCTCGTCACGCCCGCGGCGACGCCCTTGGCCTTCGAGTCGCAGACCGCGCGGGTCAGGGCGTGGATGACCTGCTTGTGCACCAGCCAGCCGGCGACCGCGCCCAGCGCGATGCCCACGGAGGAGCGGAACAGCCGGGTGCGCAGCTCGCGGATGTGCTCGCCGAGCGGCATCCGGCCCTCGGGGTCCTTCTGGACCTTGACGGACTTCGGCGGCTTGCTCTTGCCCTTGGGCCGGGTCCCGTTGGCGCTGGCCTGCGTGGTCATGGTGTCGGAGGTCCGTTCAGTTCTGGGCGTTGTCGGCGCGCGCGGCGCCGCCTTCGACGATCGTGCCGGGGATCACCTTGGCCTCGGGCAGCTCCACGTCGTCCGCCGCGGCCTGCATCTCGGACTTCATGATCCGCGCCGACTTCCGGATGCTGCGCACCGAGTCGGGCAGCCGGTGGCGCCCGAACAGGGCCCAGGCCGCCACCACGATCAGACCGATCTCGATCAGCCTCATGAACACGGGCCGACCCCTTTCAGTGCGGCGCGCCCCGGGCGGACGGGCGTCACGGATATGAACACGGGCACGATGCGAAGACTAATCGTGCTGGGCCCGTGCCCGCATCGCCTTGACGCCCTCCATTTCCTGAACACCGCGCAATGTCTCGCTCGCGTCGTTCAGGATCTCGGAGGTCTTCTTCAGCTCCCGGATCAGACCCTTCGCCGCGGCGAACACCCGCCAGCCGAACGCGGCGGTGATCACCAGGACGACGACGGCGGTGATCGTGATCAGCAGGACCCAGTACATGCTGGAAACTATAGAGCCTGGCCCGGCCCGCGACGCAGGGCGAGGGTGGCCACACCGGCGGATTTCAGGATCTCGGCCAGCTCGGGACCTGCCGGCCGACGGACCCGCGCACCGCAGGCGGGGCAGGTGAACAGGTAGCGGTTCGCGTCGGCGCCGTCGCCGGTTTCGACGAAGCGGAGGTCGGCGATGGCGACGTACTGCGGTCCGCAGTCCGGACAGCGGACGCGGAAGTCGGCGGCCGGGGCGGGGGTCGGAGTTGCGGCCGCGGCTGTGGCTGCGGGGCGCTCGGGGCCGCTACGCAGTGCGACGGACTCGATACCGATGGCGGCCATCGCGTCGGAGAGGTCGGCCAGGCCGCCGGTCAGGGCTCGGA
>NZ_JAACYW010000435.1 GCF_015356825.1 Catenulispora rubra
TCTATCCGCTGTTGCCTGCGCTGCGTTGTGCGGTGGCGGTGTTGCTTGTGGTCGCCGGGTTCTGGGTCCCTCGCCGCGTCATCGCCGTAAACGGAACCAGCCCGGTTTGGCGGAATCAAGCCGCATCACACTTGCTGTGGTCCAGCCTCGCCCGGCTTGACACCGCCAAACCGGGCAGGTTGGCTGCGCCCGCTGACGCGGCGAGGGACCCAGAACCAACACCCCGCATGGTCCTTCGGACCCCCTCACCACATCGCAGGTCGCGCTGGCCCGTCACCACCCGCAGCCACCAAAAAGGCGGCGCCCGGTCCCGAAGGACCGAGCGTCGCCCGAAGAACCGCGCCAGCGCCAGCGCCAGCGCTCACGCGCAGCCGTCGCCTACTTCCCGTTCGCGTTGAACGCCAGCACCGCCTGGCCCGACGTGTAGTACACCTTCCCGCCGCCGGCGGTCAGCGTGGACACGTTCTGTCCCGCCATCAGCGAGTTCGAGTACGACCAGTTGCACTTGCCGGTGTTTGCGTCGACCGCGTACAGCGCCAGCTTGTAGTCCGCGACGTACACCTGGCCGTCGGCGGTTGCCGTCGCGCCGTCGACCTGGAACTGGTCGGAGTTCGGTAGCGACGACTGCCACAGGACCTTGCCGTTCTTGGCGTCCACGGCTGCCAGGAAGCCGTCGGCGGTGACGTAGACGCGGCCGCTGCCGTCGGTGAAGGGGTGGTTGGCGATGCTGCCGCCGAGGGTGGAGTCGCCGACCTGGGTCTGCCAGACCGTTTTGCCGGTGGCCGGGTCGATGGCCGTGAGCTTGTCGCCGCCGGCGATGAGGTAGCCGTTGGCGTAGGCGAAGGGGTCCGAGCCGGCGCCGCCGAGGGTGGCGCTCTTGCGGGAGACCTGCCAGACCTTGTTGCCGTTGGTGACGTCCAGGCAGGTGATGGTGGCGTCGGTGTCGGCGCTGGAGGAGTCGTGGCCGGTGAAGATGTACTTGCCGGTCGGGGGGACGTGGATGGCGCCGATGTCGGCGTTGTTCTGCTTCCAGACCATCTTGTGCGTGTTCTTGTCCACGGCGAACAGGCCGTCGCCCTGGACGTTGACGTTGGCTGAGACGATCACCAGGTTGCCGTTGACGCCGGCCGCGCCCTGGGCCTGCCACTGGCGGTCGAACTGCGCCAGGGTCCACAGGACCTTGCCGCTCTCGATGTCGATGGCGAACAGCGGGTCGCCGCCGGTGCCGTCCAGGCCGGTGCAGTAGACCGTGGTGGCGTCGGTGGCGGTCATGATGCCGATGGTGCCGCTGCCGCAGGCGATGTCGTTCCACTTGGTCTTGCCCTGGCTGCTCAGGCCGTGGGTCTTGTCGGTGCCGATCAGCAGGACGGCGTCCTGGCCGATGGCGCTGCCCCAGATCTGGTCGTTGGTGGTCTGCTGCCAGGCCGTGGCCGCCTGTGGGGCGCCGCCGAGCTGGGCCGAGGAGGCGGTGTTCGGGTCCTGGATCGGGGCGGTGTTGGTCGGCCCGGTCAGGGCGGAGCCCTGGCTGCTGGGGCCGCTGCTGCCGCTGGGGGAGGACGGGCCGGTGCCGCCGCTGGTGGTGGTGCCGTTGGCCTGCGGCGTGCTGGGCGGCGTCTTGCTGCCGCCGCCGGACATGGCTATCGCCGTCGCGCCGCCGCCGAGGACGACCACGCCGCCGCCGATGATGCCGAACAGGGCGCGGCGGCTCATCTTGCCGGCGCCGGCGCCCGCGCCCTGCGGGTGCTGCGGATACTGCTGGTGCTGCGGGCCGGTGCCGGGGCCGTTCGGGCCAGGGCCGTAGGGGCCGACGCCCATCATGCCGCTCTGCGCGGTCGGGGCGTACGCCGGCGGGCCGTAAGTGCTGTTGCCCTGCGGGGGAGTGCCGGGGCCCTGGTAACCGGGCGCGCCGTAGGGGGGAGTGCCGGGCCCGGGGGCCTGGCCCATGTTGGGCGGCCCCGAGTTGATGCCCATGTGCGTCATGACGCTGCTGGCCTGCACGATCGCGTCGGTGTAGTGCGGGGGCAGCCAGCCGCCGGTGGTCGGCGCCGGGGCGTTGGCGTCCAGGTAGTCCAGGATCTGCTGCGTGGTGGGCCGGCGCGCCGGCTCCTTGTGCAGACAGGCCGAGATCATGTCGCGCAGCGAGTCCGGGACCCCGGTGATGTCCGGCTCCTGACTCACCACGCGGTACAGCAGCGCCGGCGTCGGCCCGTCCCCGAACGGGCTGCGCGCGGTCGCGGCGTACACCAGGGTGGCGCCCAGGGAGAACATGTCGGTCTCCGGGCCCACGCGCACGCCCGAGGCCTGCTCCGGCGACATGAAGCCGGGCGAGCCCATCACCGTGCCGGCCGTGGTCAGCGCCGTGCCCTCGGTGGCGCGGGTGATGCCGAAGTCGATGACGTAGGGACCGTCCAGCGCCAGCAGCACGTTCGCCGGCTTCAGGTCCCGGTGGATGATCCCCGCGCGGTGCACGGCGGTGATGGCCTCGGCCAGGCCGGCGGTCAGGGTGCGTAGAGCGGGCTCCGGCAGGGCGCCGAAACGCGCCACGGCGTCCCCCAGCGAGATGCCGGCGATGAACGCGGTGGCGAACCAGGGCACGGGCGCCTCGGTGTCGGAGTCGACGACCGCGGCCGTGAACGCCCCCGAGACGGACTTGGCGGCTTCGATCTCGTTGCGGAAACGCTGACGGAACTGCGCGTCGTCAGCCAGTTCGGGCCGCACCGCCTTGACGGCCACCGTCCGGCCCCCCGTGGACCGGCCGAGGTAGACCTTCCCCATGCCGCCGCTGCCGAGCACGCCGAGAATGGCATATGGACCGATGCGTGTCGGATCCCCCGCTTCCAGCGGTTGCATTCGCTGTCCCCCATCAAGAATCGTTGTTTCGTCATGCCCGAGCCGGAACAGCATGTTAGGGCTTCCGCCTGGAAGGATTCACCCCAACCCCCGGGGCAAACGGTAACTCGTTTTCGCGACCGAGCGTCAAGGTATTGCAGAACTCCTGCGTGACAGCGGGTGTGAGGGCGCGCGATGCCCTGGGTGCGGCACGTGTAACGGTTTGGGATCGGTCGGGCCGGGGTCGGCCGCAGCAAGCGATTTGGGGTTCTTCAACGGTTTTACGCCACCGCCGATCGACGGCCCAACAGGGGCGTAGATCGTATGTAGACGCCGACTGTGGCAGGGTGGGCGGACCGCTCGTCCCCCCGGAAGGAACACGATGGCCCCCCGGCGTCACCCCGCCCTGTCGAGGCTCGCAATCGCCGCCGCCCTCGGCGCCACCGCCCTGGCCACCACGGCGGCCGCCGAGCACGCCGCGGCGCGCCCGGCGAGGACTCACAGTGCCTCGACTGGCGACGTCCTGGACTGGAACACCATGGTCCCCGAAGGCGGGCATCCGGCGCAGGCGTCCTGAGCGACGCGCTGCGCGCCGGCCGCTTCGGCGAACGCGGCCCCACCGGGGTTCGCCGAAGCGGGCCGGGCCCTGGGCTCCGGGGCTCGCATCGCTGTCGACAGCAGCGGTGCGGCGGCAGGCGATGTCGGTCGCCGGTATTCGGTGGCTGGCTCTCGGCCGCCCACACGGACGTGACGTCAGTCCCGCGCCACGTCCAGATCAGCGAGCAGCGCGCGCACCGCTCGCTGATCGGCCGCGTGTCCGTCGGCCTCGAACTCGGCCAGCGCGGCGTGCGCGTGGTCGCGGGCCGATTCGTCGGCGCCGAGCGTGTGCAACGCCTTCGCCAGCTGGAACCGGGCCCGCGCGGCGCGGTCCAGCGCGCCCAGGGCGCTCCAGTCGGTGGCCGCCGTCTCGAACCGCTCCGCCGCTTCGGCCGGGCGCGCCAGCGCAGCCAGTGCCAGGCCGCTGACAAACCGGGTCTGCGCCGCCGACGCCGGATCGCCGCGTTCGCGCGCCGCGGCCAGCATCCCCTCGCAGTCGGCGAGCACTTCGGCGGCGCGGCCGGCGCGCAGCCGGGACACCGCCATGTTCAGCAGAGAGCCGGCCTCGCCGCTGTGGTGCCCGAGTGCCCGGGCCAGCGCCACCGCTTCGCCGAACAGGCCCGCGGCCTCGTCGTACGCGCCGCGGCCGTGCGCGATCACCCCCAGATCGTTCAGCACCTGCCGGGCGATCACCGGGTCCTCGGCCAGCGTGCACAGCTCCAGCGCCCACCGGCCGTGCTGCGAGGCCTCGTCGAACCGGCCCGCCGCCAGTGCCGTGTTCCCGGCCAGGAACCACGCCCGGCCCTGCCCCCGCACGTCCCCGGCACGCTCGGCGGCCCGCGCCAGATCCTGCACGGCGATCGCCGTCCTGCGGCCCCACGGCCCCGGCCCGAACGGGCTCATCGCTATCAGCAGGTTGATGGCGGCCGGGACCAGCTCCCGATACCGCGCGGCCTGCGGGCCCTCGCTCAGCGCCTCGGTCGCGATCCGCGCCGTCAGCTCCGCGGCGGTGGCCGCCTCGCCGCGGGCCCAGGCGCGGGCGGCGGCGGGGGAGTCGAACGCGAACTCGCCGATGCCCTGTGGCGCCAGCGTCTCGCGGATCGGGTCCCCGGGCACCGCCGACTCGAACGCCGCACACGCTCCCGCGAGGAGGAACCGCAGCAGCCGCGAGCGCGCCGCGAACCCCTCGGCCGCCGCGCGGTCGGGGTCGCCGACGGCGCCGTGCGCGAAGTCCCGCAGCAGGCTGTGATGCCGGTACCGGTGCTCGGCGGGGGATTCCAACATCGCCACGTCCACCAGCGACTCCAGGACCGCCTCGGCGTCCGCCTCCGGGAGCGCCAGTACGGCGGCCGCGGCCGGCAGCCCGATCTCCACCGCCTCCACCGCGCCGAGCAGCCGGAACGCCGTGGCCTGGAGCGCGGTCAGCTGTTGGTATCCGACCTCGAACGCCGGTGCCACCGCCAGCTCGCCGATCCGCAGCTCCCGCAGCCGGGAGCGCTCGTCGGCCAGGCGTCCGGCCAGTGAGGCGACGGTCCAGGCCGGACGTGCGGCCAGGCGCGCGGCCACGATCCGGACCGCCAGCGGCAGCCGTCCGCAGGCGTCGACCAGCAGCCGGGCCGCCTCCGGCTCGGCGTGCGGACGTTCGGGGCCGGCGACGCGTCCCAGCAGCCCGAGGGCTTCCTCGTCGTCGAACACGTCCAGCCACACCTGCGCCGACTTCGGCAGCGCGACCAGCCGGGCCCGGCTGGTGACCAGCACCGCGCAGCCGGCGGCGCCCGGCAGCAGGGGCCTGACCTGCGCGGCGTTGGCCGCGTCGTCGAGCACGATCAGCAGGCGGCGGCCGTCGAGTACGGTCCGGAACAACGACGAGCGCGCCGCCGTGCCCTCCGGGATCTCCTTGGCCGGAACCCCCAGCGCGTGCAGGAAGTCCTCCAGCACGGCCTGCGGCGGGACCGGCGAGGCGCTGGTGCCGCGGAGATCGGCGTAGAGCTGGCCGTCGGGGAAGGCGGGCCGGGCGCGGTGCGCGATGTGCAGGGCCAGCGTGCTCTTGCCGACGCCTCCCATCCCGGCCAGGGCCAGCACCGTCGGCGCCGCGTACTCGATGGTGCTCAGCTCGGTGCCGAGCCGTTCGACCAGCGCGCCGCGGCCGACGAAGTCCGGTTCGGCCGGGGGGAGCTGGGCCGGACGTGGAGCCGCCGGGATCTTGTCGGGTGTGGCCTGACCTGCGGTGATACGATCCTGCGAAGCCGCGCCGGACGGCGTCGTCGACCGGCTCGACCGGCTCAGCCGGCTCGACGCACTCGGCGACAGTGACCCGCCGGCCAGCACCTCGGCGTGTACGGCGCGCAGTTCGGCGCCCGGCTCGACGCCGAGTTCGCCGATCAGCAGTCGGCGCGCCGCGGTGAAGGCCGCCAGGGCGTCGGCCTGGCGTCCGGACTGCGACAACGCCCGCATCAGCAGCGCGTACAGCCGCTCCCGCAGCGGGAACTCGTCGCTGAGCGCCCGCAGCTCCGGCACGCACGAGGCCCCGCGCCCCAGCTCCACGTCCAGCGCGATGCGCCGCTCCAACAGGCTCAGCCGCAACTCGGCGAAGCGCCGGCGCTGCCGCTCGGCGAACGGCCCCGGGACCCCGGCCAGCGGCACCCCGGTCCACAGGTCGACGGCCCGCCGGAGCAGCTCCCGAGCCTGCTCCGTCCGGCCCTCGGCGCCGGCCTTGTCCGCGTCGGCGGCCCAGCGCTCGGCCTGCTCGGCGTCCACCGGCAGGGTCTCGGCCTCGGCGCCGTCGAAGCTGGCCGGGTTGGCGAGGGTCAGGGCGGCAGGGTCAGCGGAACCGTCCGTCGTGCTCCGCGAAGAGCCGGCGGTGCCGCCCCCGAACGACGGCAGGGCCAGCCGATAGCCGCCGGCCAGCGAGACCAGCACCTCGGACGCGGCGCCGTCGGCGGCCTCCGGGTCCAGCACCCGACGCCAGCGCCAGGCGTAAGTCCTCAGGATGGAGCGCGCCCGGCTCGGCGGCTCCTCGCCCCACAGGGCGTCGATGAGCTCGGCCGAACTCGCGGTCCGGCCCGGCAGCAGCAACAGCGCGGCCAGCATGGCCTGCTGCTGCGGGCTCCCCGTGGCCAGCTCCTCCTCGCCGCGAAGGCCCCGCAGCGGACCGAGGACCTGAAACCGGATCGCGTTCACGTTCTGACCAGATCCCTGCACTTCTCTCGTTTTCCGCCGGGGCGCAGTTCAGGCTAAGAGGGCCGACCCGGCGCGGGCAAGAGAGACCCATCAGACGGTGTGATCATGTGGACGGCCGGGTTCAACGGATTGTCATTCCGGCGAACGCGTCGGACCCGGTGGGCCCGGTGGCCTCGGCGGTCCGGCCGCCGCCGGGGGTCCGGTGACTCCGAGCAGTCCGGACACGGCCGGGGACCCCGGGGCGACCGGAATGGCCATCGGCGGCGCCTCGGACCCGGCGTGCGCCCCGGCGCGCGGGGCGGCGTGGGCTCCGGGG
>NZ_JAACYW010000436.1 GCF_015356825.1 Catenulispora rubra
CCGCGGCAGCCGCCGCCGCAGCATCCGCGGCTGCCTTGGAAGCCGCAGCCGCCTCCACACTCGCCTGCAAAACCCCCAGCGCCCCCGCCGCATCAACCCGCCGCGCCGGATCAGGCTCCGTCATCGCCTCGATCAGCGCACCGAGCGCCCCCGCGTTCCGCATCGTCGGCAGCGCCTCGGCCGGGTGCGGCGCGTAGCCCTCCACCGCCTCGAACAGCGCCATGCCCAGCGCGAAGATGTCGTTCGCCGGCGTGGCTCCCGGCGCGACGCGGTCGCCGACCAGCAGCGCGGTGCCGTCGTCGGTCAGCAGGATGGTGTACGGGTTGATGTACCCGTGCACCGTCCCGGCCGCCAGCGCCGTCAGGACCGCGTGCGCGATCAGCGCCACCCGGCTCGGGTCCAGCGGGATCACCGCCTGCTGCGCGATGCCGGTGCCCGGATCGTGCAGCACGTCGTGCAGCGAACGTCCGCGGACCTGGCGTCCGGCGCCCTGATGACCGGGCTGGGACCCGCTCGCGTCCATAGAAGCTCGACACCCCCGCATATGGTCGTGAGGGAACAGGATACTGACCCCCGCCACGCTCGTTACGCCACCCGGGCGATCCCCATCCGGCCCTGTCAACCTGCGTCCGCGCGCCGATCCCGCGATGATCGCCTCTGAGTGAGCGATCGATCATCGGGAGCGACGTTGGTGGGCAGTCCGGACACAGGCACCGATTACGCGGCACCCCGGGAAGACGGCTACGAAGACCCGCCGCCCACGCGCCGCGACCGCCTCAAAGCCTGGGGCCCCCTTCTGATCCCGGTGGTGGTGTTCGGCGGCATCGCGGTATTCGTCTTCGCCGGCCTCGTCGGCATGATGAAGACCAAACACGCCCCCGACTACTCCGCCTCCAGCTGTTCCCCCAGCGACCCGCACAAAGTCCTGGTCGAGGTGAACACCGGAGCGACCGGCAAAGCGATCGGCGACGCACTGTTCAACGCCGGCGTGGTCCGCAGCACCCAGGCCTTCATCGACGCCGCCGGCCACAACCAGGCCTCGCGCGACATCAGCACCGGCACCTACCGCGTCTGCCCCAAGATCAGCGCCGCGACCGCGATCACCGAGCTGCTGAACTCCGCCAACCTCTCCCCGGACTCGCTGGTCGAGGTCCGCCCCGGCGACTACAGCTGGGAGACGCTGAAGGCGCTGGCCAAGAAGCGCGAGTGGGACAAGGACGACCTCCAGCAGCTCATCGACACCAACCAGATCGGCCTGCCGGCCTGGTCGAAGAGCGCTGACGGCCGCTGGACCGTCGAAGGCATGCTGGAGCCCGGCCGCTACACCCTCACCAGCTCCGACACGCCGCAGGGCGTGCTGACCTCCATGGTCAAGGCGCGCGTCGACGAGCTCACCAAGCTCGGCCTGACCTCGAAGGCCTCCGCGCTCCGATGCGCCCCGGCCCGCCAGTGCACGCCCGAAGAGGCCCTGACCATCGCGTCTCTGGCCGAGGCCGAGGTCACCAAGGCCGACCCGGACGGCCGCGAGGTCTCCGAGGCGGTCCAGAACCGGCTCAGCCGCGGCGACTTCCTCGGCGTGGACGCGACCACCAAGTACTGGCTGAGCCTGCAGGCCGGCAAGCGGATCGGGGTCACGGCCCGGGAGGTCTCCGACCCGACCGACCCCTACGCAACCGGCGGTCACAAGGGCCTGCCGCCGACCCCGGTGAGCATTCCCTCCAACCAGATGATCGCAGCGGTCCTCACTCCGGCGACGGAGCGTTGGTACTACTGGTGCGCCAGCGGGGACGGCACGAAGTTCTTCAAGGAATCCGAGAAGACCCAGTTCAAGCAGACCTGCCTGTCCCACTGAGCGAGATGAGATCGAGATGAGATCGAGGTGAGATGACGATGGAGCAGACCGACCAGGCGCAGGCCATCGCCGCCGGGTACACCTTCGACGCCCCGACCCTGGATCTCGGTGCCCTGATGGCCGACGGCACCCCGGATCCCGAAGTCCAGATCCGCATCCCGCTGGCCATGCTCACCCGCCACGGCTTGGTCGCCGGGGCCACCGGCACCGGCAAGACCAAGACCCTCCAGGGTCTGGCCGAGCAGCTGTCGGCGGCGGGCGTCCCGGTGTTCCTGGCGGACATGAAGGGCGACCTGTCCGGCATGGCGGCGCCCGGTGACGGCAACGAGAAGCTGACCGCCCGGACCCAGGCGCTGGGCCAGCAGTGGTCTGCGAAGGCCTTCCCGTGCGAGTTCTATGCGCTCGGCGGCGAGGGGACGGGCATCCCGGTCCGCGCGACGGTCTCGGCGTTCGGGCCGACGATGCTGGCCAAGGTGCTCGGCCTGAACGCGACCCAGGAGTCGTCCCTCGGCCTGGTTTTCCACTTCGCCGACACCAAGAACTGGTTGCTGCTGGACCTGAAGGACCTGCGCAGCGTCCTGCTCTACCTGACCGGCGACGAGGGGAAGGCGGAGCTGAAGGCGATCGGCGGGCTGTCGCCGCAGACCGCCGGCGTGATCCTGCGCGAGCTGACGGCGTTCCAGGCCAAGGGTGCCGAGCCATTCTTCGGCGAGACCGAGTTCGACGCCCTCGATTTGATCCGGACCACGCCCGACGGTCGCGGCGTGGTGTCGCTGCTGGAGCTGCCCGGGGTGGCGAGCCGTCCGGAGCTGTTCTCCACGTTCCTGATGTGGCTGGTCGCCGAGCTCTTCGAGCGGCTGCCGGAGGTCGGCGACGTGGACCGGCCCAAGCTCGTGTTCTTCTTCGACGAGGCGCACCTGCTGTTCAACGGTGCCTCCAAGCCCTTCGTCGCGGCGATCACGCAGGCCGTGCGGCTGATCCGGTCCAAGGGCGTCGGCATCTTCTTCGTCACGCAGACGCCGAAGGACGTGCCCGGCGATGTCCTGGCACAGCTCGGGAACCGGGTCCAGCACGCGCTGCGGGCCTACACCCCCGACGACGCGAAGGCGCTGAAGGCGACGGTGTCGACGTTCCCGAAGTCGCCGTACGACCTCGCCGAGGTGCTGCAGAACCTCGGCATCGGCGAAGCGGTGGTGACAGTGCTGTCGGAGAACGGTGCGCCGACGCCGGTGGCGTGGACCCGGCTGCGGGCTCCGGAGTCGCTGATGGCCGAGGCGGATCCGGCGGTGGTGCAGGCGATCGTCAACGCCTCGCCGCTGCTGGCGAAGTACGGTCCGGCGATCGACCGGGAGTCGGCGTACGAGATTCTTGCCGCGAAGGAGCTGGAGGCGCAGCTGGCGGCCGATGACCGACGCAGCGAGGCCGAGGTGGCGCAGGCCGAGCGTGAGGCTTCCCGGAGCCGCACGAGTCCGGCGGCCAAGGCGCCGCCGAACCTCATCGACCAGTACCTGGGATCAGGCACGGTCAAACAAGCCGTGAACACCGCCGTGCGCGAGCTCACCCGAAGCATTTTCGGAACGCGCAGGCGCCGGTGAGGCGTGCCCGGCCGCCACGCGCTGCGTGCTCCGCTCCAGCGCGGCCGACCAGATCGCGAGGAGCAGCGCCGATCCGGCGAGCACCGCCCCGACCCAGTTCGGCGCGGTGTAGCCGAAGCCGGCGGAGATGACGACGCCGCCGAGCCACGCCGACAGCGCGTTGCCCAGGTTGAAGGCGCCGATGTTGACGGCCGAGGCCAGCGTCGGCGCGCCGTGCGCCTGGTCCAGGACCCGCTTCTGGAGCGGCGGGACGGTCGCGAAGCCCAGCGCCCCGATCAGCAGGACGGTGACCGCGGCCAGGCCCTTGTTGTGCGCGGTGACGGTGAACAGCGCCAGCACCACGGCGAGCCCGCCGAGCGCGGTGAACAGCATCGGCATCAGCTTGCGGTCCGCGTACCGGCCGCCGACCAGGTTGCCGAGGAACATGCCGGTGCCGAAGAGCACCAGCAGCCAGGTGACGGCGCCGTCGGAGTAGCCGGCGACCTTGGTCATCATCGGCGCGATGTAGGTGATCGCGGCGAAGACGCCGCCGAAGCCCAGGACGGTCATCGCCATGGCCAGCACGACCTGGGTGTTGCGGAAGGCGGCCAGCTCGTGCCGCAGGTGCGTGCCCTCGGGCCGGGGCAGCGGCGGCACCAGCTTCGCGATGCCGAGCAGGCCGGCCACGCCGAGCGCCGCGACGATGGCGAACGTCACGCGCCAGCCGATCGCCTGACCGACGAACGTGCCGAGCGGCACGCCGACGATGTTCGCGACGGTCAGCCCGGTGAACATCGCGGCTATCGCGCCGGCCTTCTTCTCCGGCGCGACCAGTTCGGCGGCGACGACCGAGCCGATGCCGAAGAAGGCGCCGTGCGCCAGCGCGGTGACGATGCGGCCGACGAGCATCAGCTCGAAGGACGGGGCCGCGGCCGAGATCAGGTTGCCGAGCACGAACAGGCCCATGAGCAGCATGAGCATGGTCTTGCGGCCGAGCTTGGTGCCGAGCGCGGTCATCACCGGGGCGCCGGCGACGACGCCGAGCGCGTAGCCGGTGACCAGCAGGCCCGCCGAGGGGATCGAGACGCCGTAGTCGCCGGCGATCTCCGGGAGCAGGCCCATCGGGACGAATTCGGTGGTGCCGATGCCGAAGGCGCCGATGGCCAGGGCTAGGAGCGCGAGAGGCATGGGGTGGCCCTCCAGGCGGTTGCGGGGTTGGTGCGGTCGTGGCGCGTGGGTTGTTGGACGCGTGAGCTGTTGTTTGAGCGGCTTACGGGCTCCAACAATAATTGCAACCGCATGTACTTGCAAACGCAACGATTGCACGCGCGGTATATTGCTGGGTGAGACAGGAAGGAGCGGACAGCGATGACTGTCGCGACTGAAGACACGGGTACAGACACGGGCACGTGCATCCCCGACGTCGCTGTTGCCGACGCCGTCATGTCCGGCCCGGCCAAGGGCTGGTACGCGCTCTCGCTCCTGCAGGGCCGCGTCGAGACGCACATCGAGCGCGCTTTGCAGGCGCGCCACGACCTGAGCGCCCGGGAGTACTCGCTGCTGGACGTGCTGAGCTACCAGCACGACGGCGAGGGCGGCCACCTGCGGATGACGCAGGTCGCGGAGGCGGTCGTGCTGAGCCAGAGTGCCACGACGCGCCTGGTGACGCGGCTCGAAGACCGCGGGCTGCTGGAGCGCTACCTCTGCCTGACCGACCGGCGCGGGATCTACACGAACGTGACGGCCGCCGGGCTGGCGCTGCTGGCCGAGGCGCGGCCGACGCACGACGTCGCGTTGAACGAGGCGTTGGAGAGCGCGAGCGCGGATCCGCGGCTGGCGCCGCTGGTGGCCACGGTCGAGGAGCTGAACCGGACGGCGACCTGCTGATTTCGGTTGTGCCCGGGCAACGCGCGCCAGGTCACTGACGCGGCCGCAGATCGGCCACGTACCGGAACGCGACCACCGCCCCCACGAACTCGACCGCGCACCCCACCGCGACCGCCGTCCGCAACCCGTGCACGAAGTGCGGCCCGCTCGCCGCTCCGGCGGACGCCACGGCGAAGACCGTCCCCTGCACCGCCACTCCCAGCGTCGCGCCGAACATCCGGGCCAGGTTGGCGATTCCCGACGCGAGTCCGGCCAGGTCCGCCCGCACCGCCGATACCGCGACGCCGACCACCGGGCCGGTGTTCAGTGCCAGCCCGACGCCTATGACGGTGAACGCGAGCTCCAGCACCAGCAGGTTCGCGTCGGCCCCGGCCACCGCGAACACGAGCACGCCCGACCCCATGCACGCCATGCCGGCCGTCATCGGCAGTCGTGGCCCGTGCCGCGTCACCAGCCGTCCGGTCAGCGGCGAGAGCACCGTCGCGGCGACCGCCAGGGGCAGCATCGCGAGCCCGGCGCCGAGTGGGGACGCGCCGCGTTCCTGCTGGAACATCAGGCTGGTCAGCATGAACAGCCCGTACATCCCGAACGTCATGCACGCCGCGACCACCACCGCGACCGGCAGCTGCCCGCGGCGCAGCAGGCTCAGCGGGATCATCGGCTCGCGGTGGCGGCGCTCGGCGGCGACGAACGCCAGCGGCCCGGCCACGCACCCCGCGACGCACGCGAGCGTCGCCGGCGAGGTCCAGCCCAGCTCGCGCCCTTGCACGGCGACGAACGTCAGCAGCCCGAGCGAGGCGATCGCCAGCACCTGCCCCAGCGGGTCCAGCGTCCGGGCCCGCGGGTTGCGCGACTCCGGCACGTGCCGCAGCGTCAGCACCAGCGCCGCCGCGCCGATCGGCACGTTGACCCAGAAGATCGACTGCCACCCCAGCGTCTGCACCGCCAGCCCGCCGAGCGTCGGCCCGACGGCCAGCCCGCTGCCGGCCACGATCGACCACGCGGCCATCGCCCGGTTGCGCTCCCGCCGCCCGGGAAAGGCCGTGGCCAGGATCGCAAGACTCTGCGGCAGCATCATGCCGGAGCCCACGCCCTGCCCGACCCGCCCGGCCAGCAGCACCGGCAGCCCGGGCGCCAGCGCGCAGACCATGGATCCGAGCACGAACACCGCGACGCCGAGGCGGAACAGCCGCCGCCGCCCGAAGCGGTCGCCGAGCGTCCCGCCGGTGAGCAGGAGCGCGGCGAAGGTGACGTTGTAGGCGTCGACGACCCACTGCAATCCGGACAGGCCGCCGGAGAGGTCGTGCCGGATCGCGGGCAGCGCGAGGTTGACGGCGGTGGTGTCGACCTGGCCGAGGAAGAGGGCCAGACAGGTCGCGAGGAGGGTCACGCCGGGGCGGGCGAGCGCGTCCGGACTGGCGGCTGCGGCGGCTGCGTCGGTGGTCGTCGCAGCTTGGGTTGTCGACATACCGCGACGCTAAGAGCGACCGAGGATAGGGGTCATTTCAGGCGTCGAGTGGTGGGTCGTGTGTCCCATCGGTAGCGGGTGCGGGCTTCCCGGATGAGTGCACGGACGGTGACGAACGCGGCGGCGAGGTAGAGGT
>NZ_JAACYW010000437.1 GCF_015356825.1 Catenulispora rubra
GCCGACCCCACCGCCAGCGCCTCGCCCCCGATCATCTTGCGCACCTGCTTGCCCGTCGCCGCCACGGCCCGCAGCACCGCGATCTCCCGCTGCCGCTGCTGGATCGACAACGCGAACGTCCCCACGACCACCAGCACCGCGACGATCAGCGACGTCCCGCCGAGCACCGCTCCCATACTGACCAGCCGCACCGAGGCGTTGGCCGAGTCCGGGAACTCGGCGGCGCCACGGGAATCCCCGGTGTGGACGACCGGCGCGGGAACCGTCCCAGCATCAGCCGATGAAAGCAGGTTCCTGACATCGTTGGCCGTGACACCCGGATCCCCAGCGGGGAACACGCCGATCGCGTCGACCAACCCGTCGTGTCCCGCCAACGTGCGCGCCTCGGCAGTGTCGAAGTAGATCGCGGCCTGGCTCGCAAAACCCTGCGACGTGACGCCGACGACGCGCACCGGCATCGTTCCACTCGCAGTCCGCAACGGCGCCGTCGACCCGACGTGCAGGTGCGTCGCAGCCGCCGTGGACGCGTCCAGCACCACCTCGTCCGGAGCAGAAGGCGCGCGGCCCGAAGCCAACGTCAAGGTGGACAGCGAGGCGGATTCCCAACCGTGGCCGAAGGAATCGCTCGTCGGACCACCCGGCAGATACGCCGCGAACAGCACCTCGGTGCCGACCGCCTTCACCGAAGGCAGAGCCCTGATCTGGTCGGCGAGCCCGGCGGACACCCACACGTGATCGCTGACCGGCTTGGCCTTGTTCTTGACCTTGCCGTTGCCCTTGACCTCGGTCGCGTGCACGTTCTGGTCGCCGGTGACGACGATCGGCGCGGCGGCGAAGCGTTCGGGCTTGACGGTCCCGAGGATCCCGGCGACCAGCAACGTGCCGCATCCGGTGACCAGCGCGGCCGCACAGAACAGGGCGATCAGCGCCCCGACGAACCCGCCCTTGCGATGGCGCAACGTGGCGATGGCGATGGGGAGCATCATCAGGCCCACGCCCCCAGCCGGATCATGCGGTCGGCGACGCCGGCGGCGGTCGGAGCGTGCATGGAGTCGGCGATGCGGCCGTCGGCCAGGAACAGGACGGTGTCCGCGTAGGCGGCGGCGACCGGGTCGTGGGTGACCATGACGATGGTCTGGCCCATGGTGTCGACCGTCTCGCGCAACAACACCAGCACCTCGCGCGCGGTCATGGTGTCCAGCGCGCCGGTGGGCTCGTCCGCGAAGATCACCTCCGGATCGGCGATCAGCGCCCGGGCGATCGCCACCCGCTGCTGCTGTCCACCCGAGAGCTGACCGGGCCGGTGGTGCGTGCGCTCGGTGAGCCCCACGCGCTTCACGACCTCGGCCAGCCGCGCGCCGTCGGCTCGCCGACCGGCCAGGCGCAGCGGCAGCGTGATGTTCTGGCTCACGGTCAGCGACGACACCAGGTTGAAGGCCTGGAAGACGAAGCCGGCGCGCTCCCTGCGCAATTCGGTCAGCTTGGTCTCGCTCAGGCCGGACAGGTCGGTGCCGCCGAGCCGGACGGTGCCCGCGGTCGGCCGGTCCAGGCCGGCGGCGCAGTGCAGGAAGGTGCTCTTGCCGGAGCCGGACGGCCCCATGATGGCAGTGAAGCCGCCCTTGGGCAGCCCGACCGACACCTCGCGCAGTGCCGCCACCGCGCCGCGCCCCTTGCCGTAGACCTTGCTGACGGCCTGCAGGGTGATGGCCTCCGGGACCGTCTGTGTGATCGCCTCGTTCATGCTTACCAGCCTGCCGAGCTGCGGCTTCGTTCCCCAGAGAGGCGGTCACCGATCACCCGTGACGTCGTCACGGGTATCGTCGTGACGTGATCCGAGTGCTGTTGGCCGAGGACCAGCTCGTGGTGCGCGGCGCCCTGGCCGCCCTGCTGGAACTGGAGCCGGACCTGGAGGTCGTGGCGCAGACCGCGACCGGCGACGACGTGCTGCCGCAGGCCCTGGTGTTCGCCCCGGACGTGGCCCTGCTGGACATCGACATGCCCGGCAGTATCGACGGCCTGGAGGCGGCGGCACTGCTGAAGCAGAAGATCCCGACGTGCCGAACACTGATGCTGACCTCCAACGGCCGCCCCGGCATGCTGCGCCGCGCACTGGAGGCGAAGGTCGACGGCTTCCTGCTGAAGACGGCCCCGCCGGAGGAGCTGACGGCCGCGATCCGAACGGTCGCCGCCGGCGGCCGAGTTCTGGACCCGACGCTCGCCGTCACAGCCTGGGACCTCGCGGAGAACCCGCTGACGCCCCGCGAGCGGGACGTGCTCCGCGAGCTGACCGGCGGCGCGGAACCGCCGGAGATCGCCGCCGCACTGCACCTTTCGACGGGAACGGTGCGCAACGTGCTGACGGCGATCGTGGGCAAGCTGAACGCGCGGAATCGGACGGACGCGGTGCGGATCGCCCGGGAGGCCGGGTGGGTCTAAGAGCCCTGATCGGGTCGACTACGATGCCGCCGCGTCCCGATTGTGCTCATCCCGCCACGCAAGCCAGTCCCGCAACTCACCGAAATCGAAGTCCGGCCCCGGGTTCCTGACGACGAACAGGCTGACGCCGAGATCCAGTTCCCGCTCGGACTCCGCGGGATCGCCCCCGACCAGCACCGAGCGCTGGATCTCCGCCGGATCCCGCCCCACCGCCGCGCAGTGTTCCTCCAGCACCTTCGTCTTGTGTGCCAGCTCGTCGCCGCCGGCGAAGCTGTGCCAGATGTCAGCGTGCTGAGCCACGACGCGCAGCATCTTCTTCTCGCCGCCGCCTCCGATCAGCAGCGGGATCCTGCGCGTCGGGGGCGGGTCGAGCTGCGTGAACCGGTGCTCGACGCGCGGCAGGGCGCGGGCCAGGTCGTCGATGCGGCTGCCCGGCGTGCCGAACTCGTAGCCGTACTCGACGTACTCGCGCTCCTTGAACCCGGCGCCGATGCCGAGGATCAGGCGGCCGCCGCTGATGTGGTCGACGGTGCGTGCCATGTCGGCGAGCAGGTCGGGGTTGCGGTAGCTGTTGCAGGTGACCAGCGGGCCGATCTCTACCCGCGAGGTGGCCTCGGCCCAGGCGCCGAGCATGGTCCAGCACTCGAAGTGCTTGCCGTCGGCCACCTTGCCGAGCGGGAAGAAGTGGTCCCAGTTGAACAGCACGTCCACGCCGAGTTCCTCGGCCTGCGCGGCGGCGCGGCGGATGACGGGGTAGTCGACGTGTTGCGGCGCCAGTTGGATGCCGACGCGGATCTTCGACGAGGGCTCAGCGATCATGGGGCGCAGCTTACGCCCGGGACGATGCCGAGGTCGGCGAGTTGTCGGCATGATCTGCCGGCTATGGCGGCTATCGCGGCTATCGCGGCAGCTCGGCGTGGAGCAGGTACCAGCCGTCGTCCGGTCCGGCAGTCAGGGTTCCGCCGTACTCCGCGAGGCGGAGCGTCAGGCCACCGACGCCCGAGCCCGGTGCTTTGGATGCTCCGACGTCCGATGCCACGCCGTCGTTCTCCACTTCGAGCCGCACCGCGCCCTCGGTCAAGGTGACGGCGATCCGCGCATGGCGCGCCGTGCTGTGCCGCAAGACGTTCGTCACCGCCTCCCGCAACACGACGCCGAGCACCGCGCCCGCCTCCGGCGGCATGGCCAGCTCATCGCCCTCGACCTCCACCGCCACCTCGGCGGCAGCCAGTACCGCCGCCGCGGACGCCAACTCGTCGCCGAACGACAGCTCGCGCTTGCCGCCTGTCAGGGCCCGTAGTTCGCGCTCGCCCTGCGCGGCCAAGCGCTCGACGTCGCGGATCTCGGTCAGGCAGCGGACCGGATCGGTCGTGCGGAGTCGGCGCGCCAGCTCCGCCTTCAGCAGGATCGCCGCGAGTCCGTGACCGAGCAGGTCGTGCAGATCGCGCGCGGCGCGCAGGCGTTCGCCCACGATCGCGGCCCGGGCCAGACCGTCGTTGGCCTGTTGCAGCTCGCGGACGAGCCGGGCCAGGCGCAGCATGCCGTACACGATCAGGCACGTCACCAGAGCGTTCAGAATCGCTGACACAGCGCTGGTCCCGTCCGCGGACGCCATGAGGCCGCCGACGCCGAGCGCCGCCGCGACCACCGGCACGGCCAGTGGCAGAGGCAACGCGATCAGGAGGGAGCCTGTGAGAAGACCGAGGGAGGCGATCCAGTTCTGGCCGAAGGCATGCATCGGGGCGTAGGTCAGCGCCGCGAACAGGACGATCGCCGCTTCGCTGTGGCGCTTCTCGTCTCGGACCGAATACACGACTTGCAGCGTGCAAAGCACGGCCAAGACCAAAAGCGCCGGGGCGATCAGCACAGCCGGAACGTAAAGCAGGGTCCGTACACAGAACGCCGCCAACAGCAGGTAGTAGAGCACCGTCGCACGCCGAAGCTCCGGCGCATCCACCGGTTCCGCCGCCGACGGCGTGGCCGGTACCGACGCCTCGACAGCGAACCGACCGTCGCCCTCCAGCCCCGCCGCGAGCCGTCCACCGCTAGCCCGGACGCGCTGCGCCAAGCCGTCCAGGACGTCCGCGCCAAGGGCCGCGGTGCGCACCCCATCGCTGACCACGCGCAGTGTGACCTGCCCCGCGACCTCGCCGGTGACGATCTGGCAGCGACGCGCGTCGCCGACCCGAACCACCGCCGTAACCGCTTCGCGCAGCACGGTCGCCAGCACGGTTCCGGCCGGGCCGAGCGGTTCGGTGTGCCCGGTGACCACGTCCGCCTCGATCCCCGCCGACTGAAGCAGGGCCTTGGCACTCGCAGACTCCGGCGCCAACGACAGACTGCGGAGATCGGCGGCGGTCGCGCGGGTCGCGGCCAAGGTCGTGCGGGCATCGACCAGCAGGCCGTCAAGAACGTCGGGATCCTGTTTCCCAGCAAGGTCCCGGATCCGGATCAGGCCCGAGGACAGGTCCGCGCCCAGGCCCTCGGCGATCCGCAGGCGCTCGGCCGTCACGGCAGCGGCGGCGAGCGTCAGCCGCGTCCCGTGAACGCGCGCGGCCAGCGCGGCGAGGGTCGTGACGGCGTAGAGGACCATCCCGCCGAGCAGGATCGTGACGCACATGTCGACGGTGTCGCGCGCACTGTCGCTCCGCACCGCCTGGACCCACGCCGCCGCGCCGAGCACGGGGACGACCAGCGGCCACAGCCCTTGCAGGAACACGGCGCCGACCGGCACCGCCAGCAGCCCGATCGACGCGCCGGCCGGCACCACGGCCACGAAGCCGCACGCCAGCTGCGCCACGACGCGCGGCCACGTCGCCGGCCGGAACTCCAGCAGCAGGATCGCCAGGCAGGCGGCGATGATCGTCAGGCCGGCCGCCGGATCGCCGGGGACGCGGCCCGCGGCCTTGATGACGTGCACCGACACCAGCGCCGCCGCGACCGCGAAGACCAGGCCGCGAGCCAGGCGCGGCGCGCTGTCGCTCCCGGTGTTCCCCACCCGGTCATCGTAGAGCCGGCGGCCTGCTTTGCGACTGGTTGTGCGGTAAGGGGCTCATTGCGGTCCCACCCGCAGACGGCACAGTGACCACCTGACGAAATGCCCCGCGGAGCGACCGCCCCGCCGGGGTAGGGTCTTGCCCGGCTCTGGGAGGGACCATGTCTGCGACCATCGAAGCGGGTGTCGGCGCCGAAGACATCCGCGACGGCAAAGACATCCGCGAAGACATCCGCAAGGACACCGTGTTCGGGCGCATCGGCGGCGCTCTGCGGGAACGCGACTTCCGGTGGTGGTTCGCCGGGCAGATCACGTCGGCTTCGGGGGTGATGGCGCAGGGCGTCGCGCTGTCGTGGTGGATGCTGCAGACGACCGGCGACGCGGTGTGGCTCAGTGTCCTGACGCTCTGCACCATGGGCCCGACCCTGGTCGGCGGCGCGTGGGCGGGCGCGGTGGTGGACCGCTCGGATCGGCGGCGGCTGCTGATCGTCACCCAGTCGGTCTTGATGGGGGTCGCGGCCGCGCTGACCGTCCTGGCCGCGACCGGCACGCTCGCGGCCTGGAACGTGCTGGTCGCCTCGGTGGTCTCGGGCGCGGCGATGGCGGTCGACTCGCCCGCACGCCAGGTCTACGTGGTGGACCTGGTCGGGGCGGACGGCGTCGCCAGCGCGGTGGGCCTGTGGGAGGTGGCGCTGAACGCCTCGCGGGTCGTTGGGCCCGGTTTGGGTGGGGCGTTGCTGGCCGGGCCGGGCGCGACCGCCTGCTTCGGCGTGAATGCGTGCTCTTATTTGGCACCGTTGATCGTGTTGCTGCGGATGAAACCGCACGCCGGCGCGGCTTCCGCGACGAAGGCGACGCGCGTACGGGGCGCCGCGCGCGACGGCGTACGCTATGCGTTCCGCTCGCCGGTGATCCGCGCGCTGCTACCGATGTCGGCGGCGTCCGGCCTCATCTGTATCTAACCAAAAATCGGTGGCATGGGGATCGCACTGCCGCCGCTGGTGTCGCGCGCGCTGCATCAGGGCGGCGGCGGGTACGGCGCGATGATGGCGGCGTTCGGCGTCGGCGGACTGCCCGGCGCGCTGTTGGCCGCCGCGCAGCCGGAGCCGACCGGGCGCCGTGTGCGCTGGCTCGCGCTGGCCACGGCGGCGACCGTGATCGGCATCGCGGTGTCCCCGACCATGCCGATCGCGCTGCCGGCGATGGCCGCGCTGGGCGTGGCCTCGATCTGGTTCATCGCCTCGGCCAACACGCTGGCCCAGTTACGCTGCGCGCCGGACATGCGCGGGCGCGTGATGAGCCTGTGGGGCGTGGCGATGACCGGGACGTCGCCGATCACGGGGTTCGGGGTCGCGGCGGTGGTGGAGTTCGTCGGGCCTCGGGAGGGGTTCTCGGTGGCGGGGATCGTGTTGGGAGCCGCGGCCATTGCCGGTTGGCGGGCCTTGCGGGAGTAGGGAGTCGGACGTAGGGCTGTTCCGTCC
>NZ_JAACYW010000438.1 GCF_015356825.1 Catenulispora rubra
CGACGACGCAGGGCTGACGGGGTACGAGGTGGTGCTGCGCTTCTGGCGGCCGCCTGCGTGAGGCGGGCTCGTGCTTGGCGGCTGCGTTGGTGGTGTGCGGTGGTTGCACGGGGCGGGTTCGGCCGGCGGGCGGCCGTGGTGGTTTGGTGAGGTGGGGGTGTCGGTGCCGTCCGCCTGCCGGTTCCGCCTGGTGACCGTGCGGGGTTGTGTCCGGGGCGACTGGTGTCCTGGTGCTGTGCCGGTGGCGAGCAAAGGCCGGGTGAGGACTGCCGCCGAAGGCGTCCTTTACCACGGCGCCCATGATCACGTTCGGCGCGTGGTCCTGTTGCCTGTCTGATGGTCTGGGCGGTCTGGTTGGTGTGCGCGCGGCCCGTGACGCGCTGCGCCGCGTGGACCGGCCGAAGGCCGCATGCCGCGCGAGCGCGAGCGCGGCGCGGGCCGCGCGCGGCGGCCGAAGGCCGCCCTTGATGATGTAGAGAAAGGTTCAGCCACGTTCTTGCCTGCTCCCTGTTCCCTGAAGCTTCCTCTACTTCTCAGAGCGGCTAATGCTCTGACCGCGCTGCGCGTCATCAAATCGACCGGCGGAGGTTCGCAGTCCACACGCCCGTAGCCGGCCCACGGCTCAGTCAGGGAGCTGGTTTGGGGGCCGGATCGGGTCATCCGGGACGACGTTGCCAGGGTTCTTGACCCCAAGCTGGCGGCGCGCGGCCACTAACAGTTTGCGCATTGCGTCTCTCAGCCGGTCTTCTACCGCTCGGCCGCCGTAGTGATCTATGTACTCGTCTGAACGGCCCTCGTAAACGGCGCGCACCCACCACGCGTGGTGCTCAACTTCCATGGCCGACTGTTGGAGTTCGGCCGTCCCCAAAATGCGCATCTGTTGCACCACGGACCGGAGTCGGGCGAGTTCGTCGTCGAGCTTGAGGCTCTGCTCGTCCCTGTCGGCAACGCGGTCCAGGCGTCGGCTCAGGTGGACGAGCTGCCGCGCCGAAGCGGCACACTCCTTGCAAAGGTCGTAGAGCGGCGCGTCCCAGCGCACCGCCAGGGCGTGCCGCTCCTTCCTCCTCTCCATCACGTAAGTCGGGATAAGGCCTACGGCAGCACCAACTATCAGCAGTACGCTCGCTGCCGTCGCGGAAGGGTTCATACCGGACATGTAGCCGACTACTAGCTTGTAGACACCAGTCCGGCATATCTATGTGGTCACAGCATTAGCTGAGGCAGTAGGCGTGTTGGATACCGTCGCCGCCAGCGCGTTCAATCTCGGCGAGAACGCCCTTGGCCCCTGCGTGGGTGATTCGGGTGGTCTCCAGGATCGGAGTGCCCTCGGGTAGGTCGAGCGCGGTCGCGTCGTCGGGTGCCGGAATCAGTGGCCTGATGTATTCGGCGGTCGTGAGCTTTCCGTGGGCCTTGGTCAGGGTCGCCAACAGTTCCGGCCGGTCCGGGAATGACTTCGTCTCCAGTGAAGTCCCTTCGCAGGCGGAGAACGGCAGGATGCGGCGAACGGTCACTGTGCGGCCGGTCTCCGGGTCGGTACCCCGTACCTCCTGGACGAAGGTGGGTTCGTCGGCGTCGAGGTCGAGGAGATCGGCCAGGCGTTCGCCGATGGTGCTGGTGAAGCGGTCGGGTTCGCTGACGTCGGTGAGTCGGTCGGGGCCGGTCTCAGTGGTGCGCCAGGCGGTTACGGTCTTGGCGTCGGGTCCGGGGAGGACTGTGGAGCCGCTGCCTACGCGGACTGCGATCAGTCCTTGCATCCGGAGCGTGTTGAGCGCGAGCCGGACGGTTGAGCGGGACACCTTGTGTTGTTTGCCTAGGGCGTCCTCGGACGGCAGCAGGCTGCCGATCGGGTATTCACCGGATTCGATGGCCTCGCGGATGATGTTCGCGAGTTGCCGGTGTAGCGCGTCGGCACGGACTACCTCTGCCATGTCCCACTCCTGGGGCTCTGTTGCGGGGCTGTGACCTGCCCCGATTCTCTCTTTACCAAAACTTTGCCTGAAAACTCGTTCGCCCCGATTGCGGGCTTTCGTATCGCGCGGACGGTCTGTCGCCGTGCAGAACAGTTGCCGGGTTGCGTGCCCTTCCGTCGCAGATCAGAACCCTGATTCGACATGGGGCCGGATACTCGCTTGCGTTCATGGACAAGGCTATGCGTCGCCCGTTTAATGTCAAGCAGAAGCAGACGGCATCTGTAGGCTGTACGTACAGATTCACTCAGCAGTGGACTGATCACAGTCCGCGCGATCCAAGGACGGTCATGGCTACACCTCTCAACAAAATCCCCGTCGACATGGGGAAGCTCCAGCGTCCGATCGTGATGATCGGCGGTCAGATCAAGACCACCCGTGAGGGTGAGGTCAGGAAGGACCCTGTCACCGGGCTGCCGTGGTGGCAGTACGGCATCGCGGTGCGGGTCGCCGACACCCGCGCGGCTGCGGTGATCACCGTGCAGGCTCCGGGCGAGCAGCAGGGGATCGAGGAAGGCATGATGGTGCGCCTCGTCGACCCGGTGGCCTCCCCGTGGGAGATGGCGGACGGCTCCGGCGTCACCTTCTCCGCATCAGCGATCGTCCCGGCGGACACACCGCCCGTCGCACCCGCACCGACCACCCCGAACCCCGGTGGTGGTTCCCGTGCCAAGGGAGGCGATGCGGTGTGACACACGGGGACATATGTCACGCCGCGGCGGATGCCAAAACCGGTGAGCTGGTCCATGACTTGGCCAAGCACGTCGATCTGGCGGTTCGGGCCGTGAATGCCTCGGATCGGCTGTGGCACTACCAGCAGGCCGGTCACATGGCGCAAGACCTGTTCAATCACGCGGTGGCGCAGGCTGACGAGTGCACCCACAACAACGGGGGGTGTGCGCGGTGAGTCAGGTCTATGTGTTGGTAGTGCTCGGGGCGGTGCTCGCGGTGCTGGGGCTGTTAGCGGCCGTGGCGCTGCGGCGCCGGTTCCCGGTGGCGTGGTGGTTGGTGTTCGGCTGGCCTGCGCTGTGGTGGCGTATCCGCCGGACCTGGCGGGACCTGGCTATCGAGTGCGACTTGTCGACGAGCCGGCGCCCTGATGTGGCGTTGGTCGGGGACGTGGTGGTTCGGGGCCGGGCACTGGAGCGGGTCTATCCGCGCCTGTCGGTGGGTCTACCCCGCCACGGTCGGGTTCGGATTCGGGTGCGGCTGCTGCCGGGGCAAACCCCGGATGACTACACCGCCGCGTCTGAGGCGTTCGAGCACGCGTGGCGGGTGCACGCGGTCCGGGTGTTCTCACCGGCTCGTGGGTGGGTGGATCTGACGGCGTTGGTGCACGACCCGCTTCATGACCCGATCGCGCCGGGGAACACGGCGGCGCCGTCGCTGGTGGCGGGTACTCCGGTTCGGCAACGGCAGGACTGGCGTGCGCAGACGTGGGCTGATTCCGGCTGGGTCCGTGAGGTTCTGCGGGCTTCGGTCGGCGGTCGGGAAGACGGGTTGCCGTGGGTGCTGGACTTCCTGTTGATTCCGCATTGGCTGGTGGTCGGGGTCACGCAATCGGGCAAGTCAACGTTCCTGAACGCTCTGATGGTGTGGATGGCTCCATACCCGGTGGCGCTGGTCGGGGTGGACCTGAAAGGCGGCATGTCGTTGATGCCGTACCTGCCCCGGCTCTCCGCCCTGGCCACTACCCGAGAAGCGGCGGCTGACCTGCTGGAGTACCTGGCACATCTGACTGAGACTCGGATGGCCGAGTGCGTCACGGCGGGTGTGTCGTCGGTGTGGGACCTGCCTGCCGAGGACCAGCCGGTACCGGTGATGGTGTTCGTCGATGAGATCGCCGAACTGTCGCTTCCGGCCGACCGTGCCGGCGAGCCGGGAACCCGTGCCCTGGTCGCGCTGACCCGCCTGGCACAGCTCGGGGCAAGCCTCGGGATACACCTGGTGATCGCCGGGCAACGGGTCGGCTCGGACCTGGGTAAGGGCGTGACCCTGCTGCGCTCCCAACTGCCGGGGCGGGTGTGCCACCGGGTCGCCGATGAGGAGACGGTGAAAATGACCTTGGCGGACAAGTCCGCCGAAGCCGTCGCCGCCGCACTGGCGATCACTGAGGAGGAACGGGGAGTCGCGATCACCACCGGGGTTCCCGGCGGCTGGATGCGTGCTCGCTCGGCGCTGGTCACCACAGAGCACGCCCGGATGGTCGCCTCTCAGTGGTCGCACATGCGTCAGGAACTCCCTGGCCTGGGCGAGACGGTTCCCGGCCTGGGGGGAGGCGACATACCGTGGTGATCGTCTTTCCGGCGGTGTTCATCTTCGGTGCGCTGTCCTGGCTGCTGATACGGTCACGAATGATCCGGCCGTTGGAAGCGGTGATCGTGGGCCTGTTCGGGTTCTTCCTCGCCACCACCGGAGTGGGACACGAGGTGGCGGTGGTCCTGGACGACATGCTCGGCGCGTACCACACCGGCCCGGCCACCCCCGGACCCACCACACCATCAACACCGCAAGCGCCGATGCCGGCTCCGTCGACGTCGGCCCCGGGAGGAGTGGTCCGGCTATGACCTTCGTACGTGTGCCCTGCCCACGATGTGAAGGCCTGGGCTCCAAACCCGGAGCGAGTATCCGCCACCTGCACCGCTGCCGACGCTGTCGCGGGCTGAGCAAGGTGCGCTGACAGATCAAGCAACACAGGGGCTTGCCCGGTCCGGAAGAGAGCCGGACCGGGCTTGTCCCGATCGTATCCGCTTCAACTGTGAAGAGAGCCCCGTGATCAACACCGGTCAGCTTGTTGTGCGGGCTGCCGGTTCCGGTCGGGGACGGCGAGCCGTGATGGTGTTCGGGCTGCCTGCGGTGATTCTGCTCGGCGGACTGTCTGCGCTGCTTCTGCGGCTGCGGGCGGTCCGCCGTCTTGAGGCGCTGGTACTGGCGTGCATCGGTGCCGACGTTGCCGGGGTGCTCAGATCGTCCGTTAGCCGAAAGCGGCGGGTTCGGCCGGCGGGGCAGGTTCTTCGTCCCGCCAGCCGGTTCCGCTGGTGACCATGAGGATTTTTGTGCAGCAGTGCCGGTGTCCCGGCGCTGGTCCGGTGTGGAGTGGAGGCCGGGTGAGGACAGCCGCCGAAGGCGTCCTTTAACGGCCTTTTGATCTTGTGGCTTGTGCGGCCGGTTTCGGCCTTGACGGTGAGGGGTGTTCGAGATGGATCACGTGATTGGTCTGTGGTTCTCCTGTCGGCTGATACAGCCTGCTGTTGTGAAGGATGGCTCTTGGCTTCGAAGGCTCCTCATACTCTGAGCACCCTTGCTCTGTCCGATGATGGCTTGTCCCGTGATGACGCGGCTCTGATCGCCACTGGTACCGCTCCGGGTTTCCGGGAGTGGCTTCGGCAGATGGAGCGGATCAACGGGTGTGCCGCACCGGTGTATCTGGTGGGCCACACGATCACGCGGGATGTGCTGACCGGCGCGATTCTGCATGTGTTCTCCTCGGCTGGGCAGCCGCGCGGACGCTTGGCGGTGGCGTGCGGGAATCGGCGGGCCTCGCGGTGCCGGTCGTGTGCGTGGCTGCATGCCGGGGACACGTTCCAACTGGTGGTGTCCGGCCTGGCCGGTGGCAAGGGGGTGCCGGCCTCGGTGGCTGGGCATCCGCGCGCGTTCGTGACGCTAACGGCTCCCTCGTTCGGGGCGGTACACCGCGAGTGTCCTGGGGAGCCGTGCCATCCGCGCCGGGGTGGCGGGCTGTGTGCGCACGGGGCTCCGGTCGGCTGCGGTGCCCGACACCTCGACGGAGATCCGGTGATCGGTTGGCCGCTGTGCGGCGGCTGCTACGACTATGAGCGGGCGGTGTTGTGGAACGGGCACGCCGGGCCGCTGTGGGATGACTTCGCCAAGCGGGTGCGGGTCGCGTTGGCGTCGGTGGCGGGTGTCTCCCGCTCGGAGCTGCGGGCGCATGTGCGGCTGTCGTTCGCGAAGGTGGCCGAGTATCAGCGGCGCGGGGCGGTGCACCTGCACGCGGTCGTGCGCCTGGACGGCCCGGACGGTCCGGGCACTGATGAGGATCCGGGCCTGCCTCCGGAGTGGGCCACGGTCGGAATGCTGGAAGCCGCGGTGAGGTCGGCGGCCGGTGCTGCGCTGGTGCACACCACCGAACCGGACGTGTCGGGGCGGCTGGCATTGCGGTTCGGCGCGCAGGTGGACGTGCGGCCCATCACGACGGCCGGTGAAGGCTCGGGGCTGACCGACGGCGCGGTGGCCGCCTACATCGCGAAGTACGTGACCAAGGGCCACATACCGGGGCTGGTGCTGGACGCCCGGGTGCCCTCGGAATCGCACATCGAAGCCGCGCCGCTGTCCGATCACGGCAAGGCTCTGATGCGGGCGTGCTGGGACCTAGGCGAGCGGGAGGAGTACGCGGGCCTGCGGCTGCGGGACTGGTCGTTTCAACTGGGCTTCCGGGGCAACATCGCCACGAAGAGCCGCCTGTACTCCACGACGTACGGGGCGCTGCGGGACGCGCGGGCGACCTTCCGGCAGGCGGCGGCCGAGGGCCTGGACTTCGGGGACCGGCAGACCGTGACCGAATCGCGCTGGCAATTCGAGGACATGGGCCACACTCCGGGGGAAGCGCTGTTTGCGGCCGGTGTCGCGCTGGCTGCGGAGGGGCGACGCGAGGCTGCCCGCGATGCGCGCGATGATCTCACCGGTGGTGGTGCGGGGTGAGCGAGCAGACCCAAGGGCGAGAGCAGGACCACGAAGCGGTTCGGTCGATGAGCCGGGATGAGTACCTTGACTTCCTCGTGGAGCAGGCACCTGAGATCACCGAGGAACAGTGGCAGGACACGATCACGATACTGGCGCTGTATCGGGGTCGTCGCCGCACCGGAGCCCGTGGTGGGTCGCCTCTCGACGGTGAGGACGGCGGGGCCGGCGCGTAGGGGCGGGTG
>NZ_JAACYW010000439.1 GCF_015356825.1 Catenulispora rubra
CCCCCGGACACGTGGCCGCCGACCCCGACCCCCGGGCAGCTGCCGCCCGGCAGCGTCAGGCCCCAGCCCAGGTCGAGGGTCTTGTACACGCGGCCCAGCGTGGCGCCGCCCTCGGCGGCGAAGGCCCGCATCCGCGGGTCGTAGTAGACCGCGTCCATCTCCGACATCTCGATCACGACCTCGACGTCGGCGCCGTCGACGAAGTCCTCCAGGCAGTGGCCGCCGCTGCGCACCGCGATCCGCCGGCCCGCGCCGACGGCGGCCTCGACGGCGGCCTGGACCTGGCCGGTGTCGTGCACGATCTGCACGCTCTGCGGAACCCCGATGAAGCGGCGGTTGTATCCGCGCATCTGGAAATCCGCGTAGCGGGGATCGTCCGGCCTCACCTCCACGGTTCCGATCGCCGACGCCTCGGTTGCCGTTTCGGCCATTGGTCGCCTCCAGAAGTACGGGTCCGCGGTGCGGATGCGGGATGTCGCCAGATGCCGGTGCGGGGGGTCGCGCCGCTCGGGCGCGAGCCACCGTCGAGGGCTGAGAAGGAACTCACTTCGTGGCGAAGCTAATCGAGGCTCAGGGGCCTCACAACCCCCTACGGAAACCCCTATGGCCCCTTGTGCGATTGGGGGGATCGCAGTGCCGGCGACGGCTTTCGGCGGAAGGCAGGGGGAGCCGATGAGGGGGTCCCTAAGGGGGTTGTGCGGCCCGGCCGCCGTCGGAAAACTGCGGACTATCGACCGTTCCGGGCGGGTGGCCGGCCGGCAGGCGATGACCTGCGGCTGGCTGCCGCCCACCGACTGCGGATCGCGGCGCCCGGCACCCCGGGCGACCGCGTGAATATGGGGATGGTTAACGCGATGGCTGCGATTTCTCGGCAGGAACTGGAACTCCCGGGCTGGCCGCAATTCGGCGATGAGGAGAGAGGCGCGCTGATTCGCGCCCTCGACCAAGGACAATGGTGGAGAATAGGCGGGAGCGAGGTCGACGAATTCGAGCGGGAATTCGCCGCCTATCACCACGCCCCGCACGCGCTGGCCGTGACCAACGGGACCCACGCGCTGGAACTGGCGCTCCAGGTCATGGGAGTGGGCCCGGGGGACGAGGTGGTCGTCCCGGCCTTCACCTTCATCTCCTCCTCGCAGGCCGTGCAGCGGCTCGGCGGCGTCGCCGTGCCGGTGGACGTGGATCCGGACACGTACTGCCTGGACCCGGCCGCGGCGCGGGCCGCCGTCACCGCGCGGACCAAGGCGATCATGCCGGTGCACATGGCCGGCGTGGTCTGCGACATGGACGAGCTGGACAAGCTCGCGGCCGACACCGGCGCGCCGATCCTGCAGGACGCCGCGCACGCCCACGGCGCCGAGTGGCGCGGCCGGCGGGTGGGCGAGCTCGGCTCGCCGGCCGCCTTCAGCTTCCAGAACGGCAAGCTGATGACCGCCGGCGAGGGCGGGGCCGTGACGTTCCCCGACGCCGGGCAGTACGAGACCGCCTTCGTGCGGCACAGCTGCGGACGGCCCCGGACCGACCGCTCGTACCTGCATCAGACCTCGGGGTCCAACTTCCGCATGGGCGAGTTCTCCGCCGCGGTGCTGCGCGTCCAGCTGGCCCGGCTCGACGGCCAGATCGCGACCCGCGAGCAGCGCTGGCCGCTGCTGGCGGGCCTGCTCGCCGACGTCCCCGGCGTGGTGCCGCAGGGTTCTGACGCACGGTGCACCCGCAATCCGCACTACATGGCGATGTTCCGGATCCCGGGCATCACCGAGGAGCGCCGCAACGAACTCGTCGACGCGCTGATCGCCGGCGGGCTCCCGGCGTTCGCCGCCTTCCGCGCCGTCTACCGCACCCCGGCCTTCTGGGAGAGCGCGGCCCCGCAGGAGAGCGCCGAGGACATCGCCCGGCGGTGCCCGGTCAGCGAGGAGCTGACCCGCGACTGCGTGTGGCTGCACCACCGGACGCTGCTGGCCGACGAGGAGCAGATCCACCTCGTCGCGCGGATCGTCGCCGAGACGGTGGCCGCCGTCGGATCCGGGGTGTGAGGGTGGCCGTACGCGTCGCCGTCGTCGGACTGGGCTGGGCGGCCCGGACCATCTGGATCCCCAGGCTGCAAGCCCATCCCGACATCACTCTGACCGCGGTCGTGGACCCCGACCCGGCGGCGCGCGCCGCCTTCGCCGACGGGATCGCTGCCGGAGCCGCCGGAGCCGCCGGGGCTGCCGGGGCTGCCGGGGCTGGCGAGGCCGCCGACGGGACTGCTGGGGCCGACCGCCCCGCGGTCCTGGCCTCGTCGGACGAACTCACGGCCGACCGCGTCGATCTGGCGATCGTCGCCGTGCCGAACCACGCGCACGCCCGGATCTCCGCGCGGCTGCTGCGCCGCGGCATCCCGGTCTTCCTGGAGAAGCCCGTCTGCCTGAGCACCGCCGAGGCCGACGAACTGGCGGCGGCCGAGCACGCCGGCGCCCCGCTGATCGCCGGCAGCGCCGCCAGGTACCGGGCCGATGTCCGGGTCCTGCACGACCTGCTCCCCACGCTCGGCCCGATCCGGCACGTGCGGCTGGCCTGGGTGCGCTCGCGCGGCGTCCCGGCCACGCGCTGGTTCACCCGCCGCGACACCGCCGGCGGCGGTGCGCTGCTGGACCTGGGCTGGCACCTGCTCGACACGGCCCTGCCGCTGCTGGGCGCCGAGCCGGTGACGTTCTCCGACGTCGTGGGGGTGATCGGCCACGACTTCGTGAGCCGGGCCGCGGCCCACGCCCGCTGGCGGGAGGACCTCGACGAACTCGATGAACTGGACGGTATCGATGAACTGGACGGTGTCGACGGGCTCGGCACGGCCCGGGCCCAGGACGTCGAGGACACCGCTCGCGCGTTCCTGGTGACCGACGGCGGTGTCTCCGTCTCCGTCCACGCCAGCTGGGCCTCCCACGCCGAGTACGACACGACCCTGATCGAGGTCCACGGCGGCGCCGGGGTCGCCGAGCTGCTGTGCACCTTCGGCTTCAGCCCCAACCGGCGCGGCGCGCCCACCCTGGTCGTCCACCGGGGCGGCGTCGCCGAGGCGGTCCCGCTGCCCGCCGAGCCGGTGGGCGCCGAGTACGACCGCCAGGTCGACGCGCTGCCCGCGCTGCTCGCCGACCCCGGCGCGCGCGGCCGGGCGGTACGCGCCGCCCGCACCACGATCGGCGTCATCGAGCGCGTCTATGCGCACGCCGACCTGCTCGCCGCGACCGGCAGCTCATCGAACACCGGAAGGCCGTCTGTATGGGTATCGAGCTGACCCCGGCACCGCTGCGCGGTGTCGTGTTCGACCTCGACGGCGTCCTGGCCGACAGCTTCGGCGTGATGCGCGAGGCGTTCGCCGTCGCCTACCGGGAGGTCGTGGGAGACGGCGAACCGCCCTTCGAGGAGTACAGCCGGCACCTCGGCCGGTACTTCCCGGACATCATGACGATCATGGGCCTGCCGCTGGAGATGGAAGGGCCCTTCGTCCGGGAGAGTTACCGGCTCGCGGACCGGGTCCGCCTGTTCGACGGCGTGGTCGACCTGCTCCAGGAGCTGCGCGAGGCCGGCATCCGCTGCGCCGTGGCCACCGGCAAGAGCGGTCCGCGGGCGCGGTCGCTGCTGGCGGGCCTGGGCATCGCCGAGCTCTTCGAGCACATCGTCGGCTCCGACGAGGTCGCCCGGCCCAAGCCCGCGCCGGACATCGTGCTGCGCGCCGTGGAGCTGCTGGGGATCGACCGCGAGGAGGCCGTGATGATCGGCGACGCGGTGAGCGACCTGGCCAGCGCGCGGTCCGCCGGCGTCACCGCTGTCGCCGCACTGTGGGGCGAGAGCGATCCGGCGCCGCTGCTCGACGCCCGGCCGGACGCGGCGGCGGCCGATCCGGGGGAGTTCCTGGCCTGGTGTCTGAAGGCGGCCCGATGACCGCCGGAGCACGGACCGCCGGAGCACAGACCGCCGGAGCACAGGTCGCGTCGCCGCTGTCCACGTCACCTCAGACCGCCTCACCTCAGACCGCCTCACCACAGACCGCCTCACCACAGACCGCCTCACCACAGACCGCCTCACCACAGACCGCCTCACCACAGATCGTCGAGGTCGAGCTCGGCGAGCGGTCCTACGCCGTGCACATCGGCGCGGGCGTCCGGCACCGGCTGGCCGAGGAGGTCCAGCGCCTGGGCGCGCGCCGGGCGGCCGTGGTCTCGGCCCGTCCGCCGGAGTGGACGCCGGATCTCGGCGCGCCGTCGCTGTTCCTCGCCGCGGCCGACGGGGAGCACGGCAAGTCGCTGGCCGCGGTCGAAGGGCTCTGCCGCCGCTTCGCCGACTTCGGCCTGACCCGGGGCGACGTCGTCGTGGCCGTCGGCGGCGGCTCCACGACCGACACGGTGGGCCTGGCGGCCGCGCTGTACCACCGCGGCGTTCCGGTGATCCATCTGCCGACCTCGCTGCTGGCCCAGGTCGACGCCGGCGTCGGCGGCAAGACCGCGGTGAACCTGCCCGAGGGCAAGAATCTCGTGGGCACCTACTGGCAGCCCTCGGCCGTGTTGTGCGACACCGACTATCTGGCGACCCTGCCGCCCCGCGAGATGGCCAACGGCTACGGGGAGATCGCCCGCTGCCACTTCATCGGCGCCGGGGACCTGCGGGGCCTGGCGCTCGCCGAGCAGATCGCGGCCAGTGTCCGGCGCAAGGCCGAGATCGTCGCGGGCGACGAGCGCGATGCGGGCCTGCGGCACCTGCTCAACTACGGCCACACCCTCGGCCACGCGCTCGAACGCGCCACGGACTACGCCCTGCGCCACGGCGAGGGCGTGGCGATCGGGACCGTGTTCGCCGGCCGCCTGGCCGGCCGGCTCGGGCGCATCCCGCCCGAGCGGGTCGCCGAGCACCACGACGTGGTCGCCCACTACGGGCTGCCCACGGCGCTCCCGCACGGGGTGGACGACGACCGGCTCATCGCCCTGATGCGGCTGGACAAGAAGGCCGTGACCGGGCTCGCCTTCGTCCTGGACGGACCCCGCGGCGCCGAGCTGGTCACCGGCGTCCCGCGCTCCGCCGTCGCCGCCGTCCTGGCAGAGATGCCGCGGGACGCACCGCACTCACGACGCTAGGGGTTTTGGCATGCTGCGCACCGAGCTGCTCCGGCCGCTGCACGAGCTGCTGCGTGCCCAGAGTGAGAAGTTCGGTCCCAAGACCGCCTTCCGCGACGGCCGCCGCACGCTGGACTACGCCGGGCTCGACGCCCGGACCGCCCGGCTGGCCGGCCACCTCGCCGCCCTGGACGTCCGTCCCGGCGACCGCGCCGTCCTGCTGCTGGGCAACCGGGTCGAGACGATCGAGACGTACTACGCCTTCGCGCGCGCCGGCGCCGTCGGCGTGCCGGTCAACCCGCGGTCCTCCGACGCCGAGCTCACCTACCTGCTCCAGGACAGCGGCGCCCGGGTCGTCGTCGCCGACCCGGCCCAGGCCGTCCGCCTGGGGCGGGTGGCGTCGGCCGTGGGTCCGCTGACCGTGCTGGTGGTGGCGGATGTCCCCGGCGTCCCCGGCGTCCCCGGCGTCCCCGGGATCCCGGCCGAACCGCTGCCGTTCGACGTGTACGACTACGAGGAGCTGGCCCGCAGCGAGCCCGCGCGGCCGGCGTACGACGGACTGGGGCTCGACGACATCGCGTGGATGCTCTACACCTCGGGGACCACCGGCCGGCCGAAGGGCGTCCTGTCGACCACCCGCAACTGCCTGTGGTCGGTGGCCGCCAGCTACGTCCCGGTCCTGGACCTCGGCTCCGCCGACCGGGTGCTGTGGCCGCTGCCGCTGTTCCACAGCCTGTCGCACATCGCCTGCGTCCTGGCCGTGACCTCCGTGGGCGCCACCGCCACGATCGTGGACGGACTGTCCGCAGGGGACATCCTCGACCTGTGGGCCGAGGAGGACTTCACGGTGATGGCCGGCGTGCCCACGCTGTACCACCACCTCGTGCGCGAGGCCGAGGCCCGCGGCTTCGGCGCCCCGGCCGGGCTGCGCGTGGGCCTGGTCGGCGGTGCCATCACCACCGCCGAACTGCGCAACACGGTCGAGGCGCGGTTCGGCGCGCCGCTGGTCGACGCCTACGGCTCCACCGAGACCTGCGGCTCGATCACCATCAACTGGCCCACCGGGGCGCGCGTCGAAGGGTCCTGCGGCCTGCCGGTCCTCGGGCTCGCGGTGCGCCTGGTGGACCACCGCACCGGGCGCGAGGCCGGCCCCGGCCGGGAGGGCGAGGTCTGGGTCCGCGGACCGAACGTGATGGCGGGCTACCACAACCAGCCCGAGGCCACCGCCGAGGCGCTGAAGGACGGCTGGTACCACACCGGCGACCTGGCCCGGCGCGACGAGGCCGGCTACTTCACGGTGACCGGGCGCATCAGGGAACTGATTATCAGGGCGGGCGAGAACATCCACCCGCTGGAAGTCGAGGCCGTACTGCGCACCGTCCCCGGCGTCGAGGACGTCGCCGTCGCCGGCCGCCCGAGCGAGGTGCTCGGCGAGGTCCCGGTCGCCTACGTGGTCCCGGGCGCCGGGTTCGACCCCGCGCGGGCGCTGGCGGTGTGCCGGGAGCAGCTCACGTATTTCAAGGTGCCCGAGGAACTGTACGAGATCGCCGAGATCCCGAAGACCGCGTCGGGGAAGGTGGCGCGGCGGCGTTTGCCGGAGCTGCCGGCGCGGCTTCGGGCGCGGGGGATCGAGGGGGAGCGGGAGCTTCGGCGGGTGGTGTGG
>NZ_JAACYW010000044.1 GCF_015356825.1 Catenulispora rubra
AACAAGCCTGGCAACTCGCACCAGGTGACAAGAATCTTGGCCCATCGGTGACAACCACGCTGTCCCGCAAGGACACGGCAACCAGCTCAGGGCCTACCCCTGGTGACAACTATCGTGTCCCGGCACAAGAGCCCTAGATGATTGAGTCCTAGGGATTCCTGCGGACATGAGGCGAGGGAGTCCATGGTCGGTGTGTGAAGACTGACTTGGACTCCCTCGCTACCGCACTGTACGTGAAGTCCGACGACCTGTTGTTGAAGGCCTCGCCGCATCTGGCGCCTTGGCGGCCGAAGGTCGGGATCGCGCCCCGGTTGACCGATGCCGAACTGATCACCTTGGCAGTGATGCAGGCGTTGCTCGGGTTCGTCTCCGAGGCCCGGTGGCTGCGTCACGCCAATTCCCACCTGCGGCACCTGTTCCCGTACCTGCCCCAGCAGTCCGGCTACAACAAGCGCCTTCGGCACGCGGCCGGTCTGATCCGCAGCGCCGTGCGGGTGCTGGCGACAGACACTTCGTTGTGGACCGACGACGTGTGGGTCGTGGACTCCACCCCGGTGGAGTGCGGCCGGTCCCGGGAGACCGCGAAACGCTCCGAACTCGCCGGCTGGGCGCAGTACGGCTACTGCGCCAGCCACACCCGGTACTTCTGGGGGCTGCGGCTGCACCTGGTCTGCACGCTGCGGGGCCTGCCGGTCGCGTTCGCGCTGGCCGGGGCCAAAGCCAACGAGCAGCAGACCCTGCTGGACATCTTCGCCGTCGAGCCGGAACTGCTGGCTGCCCGGCCCGGCCAGACCCTGATCGGGGACAAGAACTACTTCGGGGCGGCGTTCGAGGCCCAACTGGCGGATTCCGGCGTGAGCCTGCTGCGCCAGACCCGCAAAGGCGAGCCGCCACGACCGGGCGCCGCGCTGTTCAAGCCACTGCGGCAGACCATCGAGTCGATCAACCAGACCCTCAAAGGCCAACTCGACCTGGAACGCCACGGCGGGCGAACGCCCGCCGGCGTCATGGTCCGAGTCCTGCAGCGGATCCTCGCCCTGACCGCCGCGATCTGGCACAACGACCACACTGACGCCCCGATCCACCGATCACTGACCGCCTTCGACCACTGACCCCTTGGACTCAATCATCTAGCCCATGCCAGGCCGAGGTAGCCACCAACGTGGCCAGCGCTGCGGCCGCCGCCGGGATGGATATCTTGAGCAGGACTAGGGCCTGCCTACTGATGGACGCAGCAAGGACCGACCCACGTCCGTTGTGCGGCTCAGAGGCTTTCGGTTCCACACGGTGGAAGACGATCACGATGGCCCGCGGAGCGCACTCGTTGTCCATTTCGTCGTTCCATGCGCCGGTGCCATGACGATCCGCCGGCGACCCTGTGGGTCTGCTCATAAATTCGACTATCGCGGGCCACATCTAGTGGTTGACATGAGCGATTGCTGCCGTAGCCGGACAGAACCTGACAGCGCCTCACGGAGATGTGCGATCCTGGTTGAGCGGGCGACTGGCATCGTCGCAGTGGATCTTCGCGGTCGTGAACAACCTGGCGAGGCGGAGAGCGACGGAATCACGGCCAACGTCCGAGCAGCATTGAACGTCGCCCCCGATGTGCCGATCGTGACGTGCAATCCCATCAGCCGTACGTCGGCGTCGCTAGTCCTCGTACGCCTCGTGCAGCACGCGATGCATCGATTCGCGGCCGCGATTCAAGACCTGCCAAGTACCGCCGCGGCAAGCCTGGCTGATGAGCCACCTGCGAGCCATGGATCCGAGTCACCTGTTGAAAGGGCGGTCGGCTAGATGGTCCTCTGCGAAACCCTTCGCCCTGAGCGAGTTTTGGTCGTCGCAGCATCTTCCAACTCCCGAAGCTTGTGCGAAGTCCTCACACGACGACCATCCAGCGCTGGCTGATTAGATCGTCAGCGCCTGTCCGCCCTCACTCCACACGTGAACCTGCCAAGGCTTGCGCAGCCACAGGACCAGCTCGGCCAAGCCCCCGGCCGCCGGGGCGAAGGCGCTCCAGGCGCCCAGTGCCAGGTACCGTCGGCCGGCGGCCACCGTTTCGATGAGCCGCTCGTCGCGACTGCGGATTCGGACATACAGGGGTCGGGAACGTCCGGCCAGAACAATACGGGTCCGCAGGTCCTGCTCGGCATAGAAGCTGGTTCCGGCACGGGCGACTCCGGTGCCAGTGAGGGTGCCACGGATCGCGATCGGGTGGTCCGGCCCCTGGCCCTTGGTAATCCGGCGTGTCAAGTGCAGCAAAGCGATCGGGTCGTCGCCGAAGCAGAAGTCTGCCCAGGCGATGTCGCGGCCAGCATAGGAAATGTGGAACATGGCGGCGGCTTGGGGATCGTCCGGGTAGCGGTCGAGGAATCGTTGGATGGCCGCGGCCGAGCCGATGACCGGCGACATCGACGACGGGCCTGCGGCGATCTGCAGCGCGGTGCGCCTGCCGCCAGGGTCGGGCGACGTGGTCCGGGTTGTCCCGGTGAAATCGGCCGGAACGAGCAGACGCAGTCGGCCCGGGACGGCGGTGGCTGTCCCTTCGGAGTTTGCGGCGATGGTAGCAATGATCCCGTCCGGGTCGTACTGACAGGTCGGGTGGTGCCGGGTTCCGGGGTGAAGCCGGAAGTGCGCTGCGACGGTCGAAGTCCCCCTGGTCTCGGTAGTCCGGGAATGCTCGCGCACGGGGGCGACGCCGACGCCGCATCCGGGGTCTGGACAGGTCAGCGGCCGAGTGAAGGCCTCGGGGGTCAGCCCGATGCCACCTGTGTCGATGAGCAAGCCGGTGGCATCGCGAGCTGACCTTAGACGCGGGCCAACGTGCTCACTCACAATGTCCACGCTCCCTGTGCTTGCCCTCTGGCGCCACCGGGCGCCACCGGCAACGGTGCCAAGAAAGGCTGATCACGGGCACCGTCACCACCTCGGACGAGGCTGCTGCTGGTCCGGCTGCTGAGTCGGCGGCGGCTGGATAAGCCGGGGCGCAGGCTGCGTCTGCGGGGCGTCGGGGCGCGGCTTGATCGCAGGCCGCTGGGGCTGGCGTGCCGGCTCGTCGCGGCGCTGCTGGGTCGGTCGCTGGACGTGGCTGCCGGGCTGGGCGCGGCGGGCGAGGATCTCCTCACGGCGGGCGGCCCGGTCGGCTTCGCGGCCGGCGCGGCGCAGTTCGGACAGGGTCGGCTTGGCCCTGGGTTCGATCTCCTCCACGTCCATGGTCTTGGCGTCCTTGCTCTCGGCGGGCAGGTGTCCGTGGTCGGCCAGGGCCTGGTTGAGGTGGTCGGCGATGGCAGGCTTGGCGAGGGCGTCGTCGCCGATGGTCTTGGCGGAGGTGAGCCAGGCGGCGCCGACGCGCTGCGCGATGGTGTGCAGGACGGCGCTCTGCTGGTCTTCCGGGAGCGCGCGGTAGAGGTCGGCGGCGACCTGGTTCCGGGCCGTTCGGTCCGGAGTGGTCGAGGTGTCCGGGAGGTTGTTAGGTACGTCGCTGATCCGCTTCGCGGTGAGCGCTGCGGCGGCTGCGTGCCAGTAGGCGTCGTGTCCGGCACGGCCAGTCTCGATGTAGGGGCCGGCGGGCTGGGTCCGGTTGTCGTCGGCGATGGCGTACTGGTCGCGGTAGGCGGCGATGACGGCGAGCTGGTGCTGCCAGGCGGCGCGGGCTGCCGGGTCTTCCGGTGCCTGTCCCAGGTCGGCGCTCCAGGCGGGCCGGGTCGTCGTGGTCTGCTCGCCGAGGGCGGTGAAGCGGTCGGCGATCAGGTCGGCGCTGGCCTTGAGGTAGTCGCCGTGGCGCGGTTCGGCCATCGCGGCACGGGTCGCTGTGGTGATCCAGGCAGGCAGTTCGCGGGCCTCGGCGCTCGTCCTGGCAGCGTCCAGCGCGAGCTGCTGGACGCGGTGGTGGACCTCGCCCAGGTCTGTGCCCGGGGCGCCGGCCAGGATGGTCCGGACGTCGGCGCCGGTGTTCTCGGCGGCTTTGAGCGTCCAGGCCACGGCGTTCCAGGTCCGGTTCTCGGCGTGTGCGACGCGTACGGCGGGTGCCGCGGTGTCGGCGAGGTGGCGGTTGATGCGCCAGGCCAGGACCTGGCTGATGCTGTCGGCTCCGTCAACCTTTCGCTGTGCTGCAAGGGCGCGCAGCAGGTCGGCGGGGTTGTGTCCGGCGGTCTCGGCGCGGCGCAGGGCAGCAGTCAGCGCGGGCCAAGTCGACTCGCGGCGGGCCGTCTCGGCGATGTCGAGGCCGAGGGCGGTGTACGCGGTATGGGCGTGGCGCAGCGAGGCCGGGACCGTCTGGTGTTCGGACCGGATGCCGTCGGCGGCCAGGATCCTGCGGCTGGCGCGAGCCAGGTCGGCGATCGCCTGCGGGGTGTGCTCGGTGCCGTCATCGTTCCGGCTGGTGGCGCGGGCGGCAGCGTTCAGCAGCACGTTAACGTCGCGGCCGGCACGGTCGGCGGCGGCGATGGCCCCCGCGAGGTGGGGCCAGGACCGGTGCCCGGTGACCTGGTCGGCAGTGGTTCCCAGAGCGGTTGCGGCGGCTTCGGCGTAGCGGCCCAGGGTCGTCGCGGGGACGCGGGGGTGCGTGCCGGCGGCCGTGACATCGGTGTGTCCGACACGCAGGACCGCGGGGACCGCGGTGGCGGCGTGCAGGTTGAGACGGTCGGCGGTGATGCCGGTGGCTTCCTTCATGAGCGCGGCGTAGCGGGCTGCGTCGGCGTGGCTGGGGGCGTTCAGGTGCGCCGGGGCGGTGCGATCGGCGGCAGTGGCGTTGACGCGCCAGGCCAGGAGCTTGGCCGGGTTGTCGGCGGCGGCCAGGTCTCCGCGCCGCGCGGCGTCGGCGATCAGACGCTCGGGCTGCCAGCCGCCGGCCTCCGCAGTATTCAGCGCGCGGACGACCGCGGTGAACGCGGAGTCGGCGGTGATCTGGGCGGACAGCTGCTGCCCGAGGACGTCGGCGAGCAGGCCGGTGTACCGCTCGGCGGTCAGGACGTCGAGGCGGTGCTGGTGGTTCGGGACGAGCGTGGACAGCGACGACGCCTGCTCCTGGAGGACTCGGATGGTGTCGGTGGCGGACAGCTCGGCGCCCTCGCGCGCGAGGACCTTCTCCAGGACTTCGCGGCCGGCGTAGCTGGCCGGGTCGTTCTTGGCGAAATCGAGCTGGGCGTCGGAGTCGAACGGCAGCAGGTCGTGGGTAGCGACGTAGAGGGTGGTGTGTTCACGGGCGCGGGTGAGCATGACGTACAGCGTTTCCCGGGTCATCTCGGGGGTGACCAGGGGGTGGGCGGTGTCGACGGTGTCGCCCTGGGTGCGCATGGCGGTGGAGGCATACAGCAGCTCGACGTTGTTGCGGACGTAGTCGGCCGGCAGGGTGATGCGGCCCTTGCCGCCGAGGCGTGCGACCTTCAGCGAGCCGTCCTCGTTGCGGCGCAGCACCTCCCAAGCGTCGCCGTTCTTCACGAAGTCCTTGCCGCGAGCGGTGGACAGCTTGCGGTTGTTGTCGCGAGTGAGGATCCAGTCGTTCTTGCCCGCGAGGTTGCCGTCGCGCAGCACCACGCCGTCGGCTTCGACCTGGCCTGCGGTCACGCGGTCGGCGCGGGCTTTGGCGGACAGTGCGACGACGTCCACGCCGGCCGCGGCGCTGATGACGGTGGTCTTCTTGGCGAGCATGTCGGCGCGCCAGCCGTCGTAGGCGGCGTCGACCATGGCCTCGCGCGAGCCGGCGCGGATGCGCCCGTTGGTGTCGTAGAAGTCAAGTCCCGTGCCGTCGCCGACGCGGACCTTCAACGTCGCGGCGGCTTCGGCCTTGTTGTTGAACCGGTGTAGCTCGGTGAGCTCCACGGCGCCGGCTTCGTTGGCGATCCGGCGCAGCGCTCCGCCAGCCTCCACCGCGCCGAGCTGGCGGTAGTCGCCCAGCAGCCGGACGGTCGCGCCGTGGGACGCAGCGAGGGTGACCAGGCGGTCCAGGTTCATGGTTCCGGCCATCCCGGCCTCGTCGACCAGCACGACATCGCCGGGGCGCAGGACGAACCCGGACCGGCTACGCGGCACGTCGGCGCCGCCGCGCAGAGCCGCGGCGTAGGGGCCGTCGGTGTGCTCCCACAGGAACTTGTGCAGGTTCTCGGCGGTGGCTCCGAGGTCCTTGCCCAGCACTGCTGCGGCAGCGGCGGAGGTGGCGAGCGGGATGACGCGCTGACCGGCCTGGCCGGCGATGTGGACGTAGGCCTTCATCGCGGCGGTCTTGCCCGAACCGGCCGGTCCCAGACCGACGACGAGCATCCGGTTATCGGTGGCGAACGCGGTGACCAGGGCTCGCTGGCTGTCGTCCAGGGATCGGTTGCGGGCCTCGAAGCCGTCCAGCGCGGCGGCGGCGAAGCTGCTGGACAGCCCGGACACAGTCGGGGTGAGGGCGGCGGTGACCAGGCGGTCTTCGGCGTCCAGGACGGCCTGGCTGGTGAACAGGCCAGCGGCGTGCCGGGTGAACACCGAGACGCCGTCACCACGCCGCAGGATGTCGGGATCCTCCAGCAGCACGGGGGCGTCGATGCTGATGCTGTGCTCAGGTCCGGTGGCCATGGCGAGGATCTGCGCGACGACTTCACGGTGCTCTTCGGGGTCGGCGGCGGTGTGATCGGTGCGGGCCAGGCGCTCGACTTCGGCCCACACGTTCCACACCGTCCAGGTCGCCCGCTGCTCCTGGACCCGCTCGATCGCCAGCGCCGCGAGGGCCTCGACGTCGACGTCCTTCACCGATTCCGTGTCGTCGCTGGCGGCATTTGCCGGGATGGCGGCCATAACGCGGGCGACGGCGTCCGGGCCATGCGCCTCGATCAGGGACTGCCGCCAGTCGGCGCGCATCTCCCCCAGCGACCGGGCCGCCTTCTTACCCTCTCGGGTGTCCAGATTGGCCTGCCGGGCGAGCAGGTGGGCGGTGCTGCGGGACGGATCGTGGCCGTGGTCGCGCCGGTACTCGCGCACCAGTTGGTCGTACCGGGCCTCGATCTGGGAGCGGCGGGAGGAGTAGTGCGCGATGAACTCCTCCGGCACCCCGACGACCTCCCGCACCGGCTCCTTGCCGCGCGGGGTGTCCGAACGCGCGGCGAAGCCGACGCCGAGACGCGCGCTCAGTTCGACCTCGAAGCGGGTGTTGTAGAACTCCGAGGCAGCGACGGTCATCGCATACAGCGCGCGGGCGTCCAGCGACCGCCACTTGCCATCGACACTCAACACCTTGTTCGACACCGCGACGTGCGTGTGCAGGTTCGGGTCGCCGGCACGGGAGTCGTAGTGATCGAAGGCGGCGGCGATCAGGCCGCGGGTGGCGATCTGCGCCTGCCCAACGTCGCCAGTGCGGGTGAACGCCGCGTGCTCCTCCAGCAGCTCGATCGCAGCGTCCCGGGCGGCCTCGTGCGCGGCCCGGACGGCGGCGCGGATGTCGCCGCGCTCGTCGATCGCCCACAGCACCGCCGCGCTCTTGACAGGGGCAAAGACGATGTCGAACCCCGCGACGGCGGCGCGCTGCCGGGTCGACTCCTCGCGCTGGACCTTCTTGGCCTCCGCAGCGGTCGGTTCGCGCCCGGTCTGCTCGGCGATGACCTCAAGGCGCTTGGCCACGCGCGCCGCGAAGGCGTCCAGGGGCTCGTAGGAGGGAAATCGGCGGCCCAGCGACGCGGCCTTGATAGCGGCGGCCTGGACGACCTCGCGCTGTTGCTCGGTCATCCCTGCGCGCACGTGCTCGGCCAGGTACTCGGCGATGATCCGGTCAGCATCGGGGTGCTGTCCAAGGCCGAACAGCGCCTTCATCTGCGCCTCGGTGACCGCCTGATCGGCGAGCTCCAGCACCGGGGCTCCGCGGCCCATCCACACCCCGGGAGGGTTGCCCTTGGCGGTGTAGTAGTCGGCGGCCTGCTGGCCACGGGCGCGCTGCAGGTCGCCGCCGGCGACCTGCCGGGTGAGGTAGCTGTAGCCCTCCCCCGCGGTGAGCTTGTGGATCGTCATCATCGTGACCACGCGCCATTGCCAGCCTGTCGGAGACGGGTTGTTTCTGCATTTCGAGAGCGCATTTCCGCCTCCTCTCCCAGTGTGCCGAATGGCCACTGTATCACCGCACAGCGGACCATCATCAGAATATCTGCAAGAGGTGTCTTGATGACTTGCCTGTTGCCTATGGCCTGGAGCTTCACGGTTCTAAGGGTGGCGCGAGGGCTGTTTCCTGCCTGAAGTTTCTCATCGCTTCTCGATACTTCTCAATGCTTCTATGAATTGCGGTCTGCACTTTCCCGAGCTGTCTTTCTTCGTCTATGGTTCGTGGCATGAATAAGCGAGTGAGTGTGTCGCGGGCCTCGGCGGTCCGGGCGGCACTGGAGGCGAAGGCTCGGCGGGACGCGGAGCGTCTGGAGCGCGAGCGGAAGGTGGAGGCGGCCTTGGCCGACTTCTACGAGTGCAGGATGAGGGCGGAGGCGATTCGGGAGGCGGCGCGAGTGAGGGTCGCCAAGATCTTGCGGGAGGCGGAGGCTGCGGCCAGGGAGCCTCTGAATGCGGCTCATACCGCGATCATGGCGCTGAAGGAGCTCGGCGAGACGCGTGAGCAGATCGCCGAGCTGACCGGGCAGAGCGTGACCGAGGTGCGTATCCATCTGGGCGGCGGATGGGAGCCGGGTCACGCCAGCCTTGCGGATGCGGAGGTAGAGCCATCGGCAGCGTGAGTAGTCGACCAATCCGGCGGCCCGCCGGTAGGCCGCTTCTCGAACCCGATCCAGATCATCGACGATGCCCGCTCCCGGACTCCGGAGTGGGCATCGCTGCTGTCCGGGTACGAGGACCGGCCCACGGTGGCCGAGCGAGGCGCGTGACGCGCAGCTCGGGGTGCTGGCTGCCGCTGGCCGCGTGGGCGGTGGTGCCCCGACCGGGGCCAGGGCACCACCGCCGAGTCAGTGGCCGGGCCGACTCGACCGAAACGCCACGCCGAGCGGCGTCGGGGAGCCGCCGTTGGCCACCCAAACCGGTGGCCGTCTCGGCGGCGTGCCCGGTACGCCGGAATCGCCGTTTAGGCTGTTCCGGCGGCCGGGTATTCTGGGGCGCCGCGATGACCAGGTATCAAAGGATCCATGACCGTCCAAACGCGGGCTGCGGCCGTGCCGGAGCTCCTGGAGCGCTTCGTGCGCCGGAGCCTGTGGCTGCTCGGCGGTGCGGCCGTACTGCTGTACGTCCTGTGGTCGGCCTCGGACATGTTCGCGCCGTGGCGCACGATGGCGTTCCTGCGCACCGCCGGGTTCCGCGCAGTGAGCTATGACGCGGCCCGGGATGCGACAAGCCGCCAAGCGTCGTTCACGCCGCTGGAGGTCGCCGCTGTCGAGTTCTTCCTGAGCGCAGCGGTTGTGGTCGCGATCGCCCGGACCAGCCGAGGTACCGAGCGGGACATGCGGCGGGCGACCGTGGCGATGGTCGCGGGTATGACGCTGGCCGTCGGCGGGTACGCGGCCAATCAGATTCGCACGGCGGGCGATGCCGGCCGCCGGCTGGACAAGCTGACGCGGGTCACGCAGTCGTCCGTCGATGGCATCGCCGGCTCGGCCGGTGTCCAGGTCAACGTGCTGGCCAACATGGACTTCGGGCTTGCCGGGCAGCGCGTTCACCTGTCCGGCCCGGTGCTTGCGGTCGGCGGCATGCGTTTCAGCTCGTCTGACACCGTGTTCGGCTATGACACCGCCAGCGGGAGGGCTTTCAGCTCGCCGAGTAGTGCCTTCGCCTACTCCGGCGGCCCGGGGTAGGTCCGGGGCGAAGGGACCGGGGCGGTACCTACCCCCAGGTTCGGTACGAATCCGCCGCGGGTTTCGGGATCGGCGAGCAGGTCGTAGACGATCGCGTCCAGGCGGTGCGGGGCGACCTGGAGTGCCAGGACACCGCCGGCGTCGGTGACCGCCTCGGCCCAGGCCGCGGCGCGGTCCATCTGGCCGGTGTCGGAGATCGTCGGGAGCAGCAAGCCGTCGGAGTCGGGACCGTCCAGGACGCACATCGTGGCGCGCACCACCACCGTCCAGCCGGCGGCGCGCATCGCGGCGCCGGTGTCGTAGAACGCCAGCGGCGGCAGAGCGATGCCGCCGGGTTCGCCAGCGATCACGACGGCCGGTACCGGCGCGGACAGGAACCGGGTGCGTTTGGTGGGGATGAGTTCGGGCACCGGGTGATTATCGTCGTCCCCGCCGACACCCCCGCCCCCCTCGGGGTACGCGACGGGCCTCGGTCAGCTCGCCGCGGTGCCGCCGCGCCAGAACGCGTCAAAGGCAGCGGGGTCGTAGCGCTTGAATCGCACGGCGGGGTCGACAGGCTCGGGCGGCTGGCGGGCCGGGTCCCCGTCTTTCCTGGCGCGTTCCATGCGGTGCATGACCGCGCTGACGGTGACGTCGTAGTGGTCGGCGAACTCGGTGACGGTCTTGGGGCCGCCGGCCAACCAGCGTCGCTCGGCGGCGGTGGGTTTGCGCGGCACGCCAGGGAGCAGGTCCATACGGCGCAGTTCGGCCAGCAGCTGCGGGCGCGGCCAGACGCGCGAGCGGCCGACCTTCTCCGGCAGGCGCATCTCGGCCAGCGCCGGCCGTCGCATGATCGCCTTGGCTTCCTCCAGGGTCCTGCCCAAGGCACCGGCGATCCCGTGCATGTCGACGACGTCCGCAGCTGCCGGTGCGGGCGTCGTCTTGGCGGGTACCGCGGTAGTGGTGGCGCGCTTGCCGCCGCGTGTGCTGCGCCGGGAGAACCAGGCGTGGACGTCGGCGGCACGTCGGCGGCCGACTGCGTCGGCAGGCGGGAACGGGTCTTTGTGGTCCGGGCCGTACAAGGTGGGGTAGGCGCTGACGCTGCCGTAGGGGCGGCCCGTGAGTTCGGAGATCTGCCGCATGCTGAGCATGTCGTCGGAGTCAGGGGCCAGTTCCCCGACGTCCGGCTGTGCCGCCTGGTTCTCGCGCAGCCAGTCTTCGACGGCGGTGCGCGGGTAGAGCTTCGTCCTACCCTGCTTCGCGGCGAACGGCGGCCAGGTGTCTGAGGCGGCCCAGTTGCGCGCTGTGGACAACGACACGCCGGTAGCGTCGACGACTTGCTGGACGCTGACCTGATCCGGTAGCCCGGCCAGACGCTCGGCCAGCGGTACCGGCGGCGTGTCGGGCATGGTCGGGCTCCTCATCGCGCGGTGTCGGCGGGGTGGTTCCCACCGGCGCGATCATATCGTCCGGGCGCGGTCCTCCTGTGTCGGGCGAGCTCTACACTGGGCGGTGCGGGTCACACGGTTCCCTCGGGAACCGGGCGGCTTCGTGGGTTAAGGGCCGGCGGCTTGCCCAAGCCGATCCACCGAGGTCGGTACGGATCTGAGGATCCGTGTCGCTGGCCCTCGCTTCGCACGCTCGCACCCGCGCACGCCGGGCCCGCGGGAGTCCTCGGGTTCATCGGCAGGCCTGGACCGGTGCGGCGGCAAGCTGATGGAACCAGTCTTCGAAGCGTGGGCGCTGCTTGTCTTGGACTCCGGCCGGTGCCAGGGCCAGGGCCTGCTCGATCGCCGGGTAGGCCTCGCCCCGCGCGCAGAGCTCAGCGCGGATGATGCCGTACTCGTCCAGAACGACGGCGGCACCGGCATGGCCAGCGCGGCGGCGCAGGATCTCCTCGGCGCGGTCGCGGTCGCCCGTGTACAGGGTGCGGACCGAGCGCCAGGCCGGTCCCTTGGCCGTGGGGTCGGCGCGGAGGGGGTGGATGATCCGGCGCACCTCGTACACCGACCAGCGCTGTTCCGCGAGGCGCCGCTGGTGCTGCTCCCAGACCTCGGCCAGTCCGTGGCCGCGCACGACGTCCTGGGCGGAGCGCTTGCCGAACAGCCGCGAGCGCGGGTTGAGCGCGAGCGCGGTGTACTCCAGACCGAGGGCGGCGGCTCCGGTGTCCGGCTCGGCGCGCCAGCGCTCCACCAGCTCCGGCAGACCGGTCCGGCTGGAGGAGAACGGGCAAGTAAACGCACATGCTCCGGGCCCAGGGTTCGCCGAACAGTTCCAGCAGGTACCGGTCGCAGCTGGCCCGGTCCCAGTTCCATGCGTCGATCAGCGGGTATTCGGGGCGTCTGCCGCCGGTCGTGTAGTTCTGGTCCCGCTCGGCGCGCCGGGCCTCCTCGGCGGCGAAGGCGACGATGTGGCGGAACGGGGCGCCGCCGTATTCGTCGGCATACCAGGCGTCCAGCACCGAGCCCTTGGCTCTCCAGCTACACAGCCTGCGTTTGGCAGCGACCTGGGGGACTGTGCCGCTGGCGGAGAGTTCGTCGGACAGTCGCCACGGACCCCGCATGATCATTCGTTCCGGGCGGCGGGAGTCGTCGAGCACGACGTAGCCACCGGATTGTTCGGCACGGGCGATCTGGACGAACCGGCAGCGGGCGGCTCTCATGATCGGGAGCAGGTGCTGCTCCGTGAGCCGCCGGGTGGCGTCCGGCTCGTCGCCGGTCATCGCAGTCACCACCGTTAAGGCGCTGATCGGGAAGTCTCGGGTGTCCGGCTCGGTCAGCCACCTGGCCAGCAGGGCAGCGCTGTCTTTACCCATTTCCGAAACTGAAGCCCACCGGCATTCCGGTGGCCGGGGGCATCACCGGGCACCTGCGGCGGCGAGGCATCCGGCGCACGGCGTCGGCACGTCCTGGTCAGCACAGCCGGCCTGCTCGATGATCTGGGCCATGGAGCGGTGGGCCTGGAACTTGTGGCCGACCTCCTCCTCGACGGCGGCGTACTCGGCCGCCAGGTCCGGGCGCAGCCGGGCGGCGGCGATCAGGGCAGCGCCGGAGGCCAGCGGGCACAGCGAGCACGAAAGCCGGTCGAGATGCTTGTAAATGTGGTGGGAGGGCGCGCCGCTGGCGCGGATCGTGTCCCAGACCTGGTCGGTCGACAGTTCGTGGACAGGGTGCCAGACGGTGACCCCGCGGCGGCCGTTGCTGGCCGCGGCGTCGACGGCCACGATGGGCCGACGGGCGCGGGCCCGGCTCTCGGCCGCCCGGACCCCGAGCACACTGAGCAGGCGGGCGGGGCGGCCGGTGATGCCGGATTCGCGAACGGTCTGGGTGTAGAACTTCCGTGCGACGTCGCGTTTGGTAGACGAAGTGCAGTACCTGGCCTTGGCGCTGGGCCAGCGGCGACGGGCCCGCACCAGGTCCAGCAGCCCGCCGTTCTCGCGGCGCCGGACCTCGAAGCGCGCGCGGTAGTGCGCCGCCTGGGCGGCGGCGATCTCGATCGCGCCGGGCCACTCGACGTGTCCGAGGTCGCAGTGCAGCACGACCAGGCGGTCCAGGACCCCGGCATCCTCGGCCAGGGTGGCGGCGCGGTGGAGGGCCGCCTGGCTGTCCTTGCCGCCGGAGCTGCTAACGATCACGGCGTCGAACCCGCGCAGCCAGGCGCGAGTCCCCGGCTCGGCGCTCACGGCCGCTCCGATCCGATGCCGGGTCCGCCGTCGTGGCCGGTGTAGCGGTGTCGGACGGGGGTGCTCATCGCGGATCGCCGCCCAGGTCCGCATTGGCGTCCGCGTCGGTGTCCTCGTGGTCCGGTAGCCCTGATTCGCTGGCGGCCTGGAGGCAGTAGCCGGCGACGACGGTGACGTCTTCGGAGATCTCGATGAGGTGGTCGCGGAGCTGGTCGCCGGTGAAGGCGTGGGCGGCGAGCAGCTTGCCTGCCAGCCGCATCGCGGCCACGGCAGCGGCGGTGTACTGGTCGTAGACCGCGGTGAGTCCGTCGGGTTGCAGGACCACACTGTATTGGAGCAGCCGCAGGCAAATCGCCTGCCGGGTGCGTCCGTTGTTCAGGGCCGTGGTCGTGGCGTTGTAGGAGTAGACGGCAGGGTTGGTGAACGCCGCGCTGTGCTCGAACAGGGCGGGGTCGACGACGAGGTCGTCGCAGATGGCGTTGAGTGCAGCGATGTGGTGGGCGATCAGCTGGCCGGCGCTGGCGCCTGCCGGCGGCGTCACGGCGGCGCCGATCCCCTTCGCGGCGGCGCGCAACGCGGCGGCCAGTCCGAGCAGCACCCGGTGCTGCTTGTCGGCGTCGGGGGTCATGGGGTCGGTCCTGTCTGTGCGTGGCTCTTGCCCGGCGATGAGCCGGAATCCGGGAGGTCTGCGGGCTCGGTATCGGCCGGGGCGAGGAAGCGGGCGCGACGCTCGAGCCACCGGCCGTAGAGCAGGCATACGGCCTCGCGGCGGGAGCCGAAGCCGGTCACGGTGGGGTCGGCGGAGCTGGTGCCGGCCGGGCTGTAGTGGACGTCCGAGATCGCGGTGTAACGGAACTGGCCGGAGCAGGTGGTGGAGGTGGCCACGGCGCCGATGCGGATCCCGGTCGGCCACTCGTCGCTGGCCCGGCGCGGCGTCGTGCCGTAGATCCACACTCCGGCCAGGCCCTGGGCTTCGGGGTCGTAAGAGAACTCGGCGACCTGGCGCGGAGCGCGCTCGGTGTCGACCTGCACTCGGTAGGCAGCCCAGTCCTTGAAGTCCGCGCGTCCGACCGCCGTGCGCCGCAGGCGCGTCATGGCGTCGATCCGATCTCGCGCGCAGTGTTGCCGCGTCGGCGGCCATGCCGCCGGAACGACGGGTGGCCGTCGACGTGGAATCGGGTCACTGGGCTGTCGTGTCGTTGCCTCGGCAGTCGCAGGACTGTAGCCGGTGCGAGGCCGTCACGCTGATCGGCAGAACGCCGCGGACGCCTCGAACCCGTGCGGGTCCCCCGCTCAGCTGCTGGTGCCGGCTCGTTCAGGAGTACGGGAGCCTGTGGCTGCGCGCCGCGCTCGGCGCTGCTGGTCCACCTCGCGCTGCCACTGCCCGAACGTCCGGTCTCCCTGGCGGCGCTGGAACCGGGGGATCCGGTTGGCCGCCATCCCGACCGGCGCGGGTCCGTCGACGGCGAGCAGGTCGGATTCGGCCTGGGAGTGGAAGCCCGCCTCCCCGATGGACTCTTCGTCGGGAAAGACATCGGCGATGCGATGACGGCGCGGATCGACGCGGCGGTCCTGGGTCCCACCGAGCGAGAGCACCCAGGCAGCGTTCGGCGGGCATTCGGGCTGGAGAAGCTGGTCATGAAGTCGGACTTCCTTGGTGTAGGCGTAGAACCGCGTGTTCGGCGCGGATCGGATGATCCGCAGCCAGGAACGGGCGTAGTCGGCGGAGAAGAAGTCGCCGCTGTCGTGGATCCGGACGGCGGCGCCGTCGAAGCGGCGGGCGGTCAGCTCGTCCTTCATCGCCTGCTCCCAGCCGTCTGGGTCTTGGACCGCGAAGGCGAGATTGCGTAGGTGGGCGTTCTTGACACTGGGGAAGGTGTAGCTGCCGGAGCGGGCGTAGCAGGCCTGGGCGCACACTCCGGCCGAAGGGCAGGTCCGAATCGTGCGGCCGTCCGGGAGGCGGGCGGCCAGGGCCGGGATACTCCAGCTCCAGATCCGGTCTCTGGCGAGGTTGCGGTTGCTGTTGCTCAGCAGGCGGCGCGGCCTGCTGGCGGGCTGGTCAGGCGAGGCCTGTGCTGCCGGTGGTGGCACAGCCCGCCCCCTAACCTGCGCCGCGCGGCGGTACCAGTCCGGCCCCGGTGTCGCGGTGGTCGCCACTTTCGGCACGGAAGATCGCTCGCCACGGGTGGCTGTCTCCGGTGGTCGTCATAGGTGTCGGTGTCCTTAGTCCTGAGGGCGCCGGGGGCCAGGGACACGGCGGCCGGGTTCGGGCCCGGGGTCGTCGGGCTCGCCGATAGCGCGGGTGCCTCCGGCGTAGGCAGCGACGGCCGAGACCATCGCGTCGGTGTCCGAATCCGGGACGGAGGTGTAGGCCGACCAGAACGGGCGCGGGTCTGTCGCGTCGGTATCGCCGCCGGGGTACCGGTGGACCTGCCATCCGGTCCGCTCGTCGACGGTCCGCGGCAGCGTCCCGCTGCGTCCGTTGATCAGCAAGCAGCTGCCGTCCGGCAGGTCGACGCGCAGCGCGGCGAAGCCGCGCCGGTGTTCGCTGACGATCAGCCCGCAGCCGACTAGGGCCGCGTGCACGTCCGCGCAGGACTGGAAGACAGTTCGGGTCCGTCCGGTCCGGGCCGGGGCGTCCAGCCCCGCGGCCGATCGCCAGGCGGTGCCGTAGTGGCCCCAGAGCATCAGCTCCATGCGGGCCGAGCGCAACCGTTCGCGCAGCCGGGCGCAGTGGTGGTCGATGATGCGCAGCTGCCCGGGGGCCCGTGCGCGCAGATGGGCGGTGACGACCGCCGGAAAGTCGGGGTGGGCCTGGGCGTCCGCCGCGATGGCCACGCACACGCGCCGGGCCGCGCGGGCGGTTCCCGCCGGGACGTCGCGGTCGGCGTCCCGGCGCAGGTAGCGCCACGGGCCGGCGTGCTCTTCATCCTCCACCACGGTTCCGGCCTGCATCGGGAGCTCGACGTGGCCGTACAGCTCGACGTCGCCGGGGACGGCCACCGGCCGGCCCAGGTGGTGTTCGGGGTCCGCGTCGGCGGGCCCGTCGCCGAACTGAATGCGCACATCGGTGTAGTCCGAGGGGTCCAGGTGGATACCGGGCGGGAGCGCGAGCGGGGTGATGACGAAGGTGCCGGTCAGCCGGCCAGTGAGGACCCGGTAGGTCAGGCGCCCGGCCTGGGCGTCGGTCTCGACGACGGTGTCGATGCTGGCGCCGTTGTCGAGGGTGAGGGTGCAGCGCATAGCGGTGGGGCTTTCTGATGATCGTGGGTGAGGGTGTCGGCGGGCCGGGCGCGGCAGGCGATGTGCCGGGGCGGCCCGCTCCGCGCGGGGGCGGTTCGATGCCGCCGACGCGCGGCTCCCCGTCGCGGAGCCGGTGCCGGCGGCCGGGAGGGACGACGCTGCCGGTTCAAAGTCCGGCGGTCGGCCCGGCTGCTTGGGTGGCGGCGGTCGGCCCGGCTGCTTGGGTGGCGGCGGTCGGCCCGGCTGCTTGGGTGGCGGCGGTCGGCTCGGCGGCGGGGATTAGGTTGTCGCCGATCGCGCGCACCTGGACGACCAACAGCTCGGCCAGCTCCAGGCCGTGCAGTGCCTGCGGGTTGTCCAGCAGATGCGCGCAGCCCACGGGCTCGGAGGCCAGTCCCACCCGGCCGGGAGCGTCGACCGCAAGGCAGATCGCGCGATTGCCGTGCTCGTCCTCCTGCTCGAAGGACCGGGCGCGCCAGGGCAGCATGTCCAGGCCGCTCATGTCGTCGATCAACGCGACAAGCTCGTAGGCGCTGTCACGGTCGGTCGGGTCCCACAGGTCGATCCTGTGCTGGCAGTTCAGGCGGGCTATCGAGGTCATCGTGTCAGGCATGGCGTCTCCGGTGCGGTCGCGGTTGGGCGCGGACGCGGCCGATCACGGCAACGGAGTGGTGCAGTGTCCTGCGACGGCGACGATGTTCGGCGCCTCGATGGGGATGAACCCGGCGGCGCAGATCGCGTAGTAGTCCGGTTCGGCGTCGGGGCCACAGCTCAGGGCGATGACATCACCCATGGACAGACTCCGGTTGCCGCGCGCCCGGTACTCCACCGCGCGCGGATCCGCCGGGCCGAACTGCGGGTCGTCGCCGATGTTCAGCAGCATGAACACCTGGTCGCAGACCGCTGCGACATCGCCGGTGGTCGGCTGGTCGGCCGCGAACACGCGAACCATGCGGGCCCCGGGGTGGTAGCCGAGGAACGAGGGTGCCAGGTTGTGGAATGCCTGCACGTGGACGGTGTCGCTCATGATCTCTCCTGCGTCGGGTCGCATCGCGGCAGACCCGTCGGACGCCGGTCACCCCGGCGCGCCGGCGGGGGAAGACCTGTCGGCCTTCCAGCGCGTTCGCGGTCAGTGGGTCCAGGCCTCGGGTTGCCCTCCCTCGGCCTGATGAGTCAATCTTATAGTATTAGTTACATCAGGTCAAGCCGCTAGCTGATGTTCCGCCCCGCCCGGGGCCAACCAGACTGCTCGTCGGGGTCGGGGCGTAGCGAGCGATGACGTCGGACAGTTCCGCGATCAGGTTGTCGATGTAGGCGGCGGCGCCGGTCCAGCCGGGGCGGTCATCCCGCCACCGGCGGAACGCAGGGCTTCGCGGGCTCAGGTGTGCCGGTCCTCGACCAGGGCGCGCTCGGCGTTGCCCAGCCGGGCGGCCAGCGCGAGTTCCTCGTCGCGACCGCGCCACCAGCCGTCGACCCGGCCGTCCAGGCCCATCCCGCGGACCCCAGGTCACGCCAGCGCCAGCAACGGCAGGGTCCAGCCACTTCACGTTCTCCCGCCGCGCCGTCGTCGAAGGTGATGGTGCAGCGCATGGCGATGGTGCCTTCTGGCGATCGCGGGTGGGAATGGCGGCGGGCCGAGCACAGCGGGCGACCCCCTCAGAAGCGGCCCGCTCCGCGCGGCAACGACCAGCAGACAGCACCCCAAACCGGGGGCTAGACGGCGGTTCTGCGCAGCTTGGCCAGTTCGGTGTTGCACAGCTGCACCACCAGGTGCAGCGCGTTGCACATGGTCGCCGCATCCGACCCGCCGTCGATCTCAGCGAGTTCGGGGGCGAATTCGGGGGTTGAGATCATGACCGGGCCGCCGAAGCCGTTGTCGCCGAGGCGGCCGCCGACTTGCAGGAACGCGTGGTTGGTTCCCTCGTCCCCGACAGCGACCAGCTGGCATGTGCGGTAGTAGACGCGCTCGGTCCAGGACTCGCCAAAAAGCCCGGCATCGGCGGCGGCGGCCACGAGATCTTGGAATTCGCCCTGGTCGATCGCCACCGCGCCGTCGGCCAGGTAGGAGCGGAAGCGGGTTCCGGCGGGTTCGCCGCAGGCGTCGACGGCGTCCTCCAGCAACCACGCCATTGCGGCGGCCTGGTCGAACGTCAAGTCGGGGATGTAGTCCAGGCTCATGGCCGGTCGCCTTCGGGTGTACCGCCATCTGGCGGATGGTCTTCGTGGGTCCAGGTCTCGGGTTGCCCTCCCTCGACCCAGTGAGTCCAGATTATAGGGTTGAGTACCATAAGTAAAGTAGATTGCTTGCCTACCAGGCTCGCCGGACCGCTTAGCCGGACTTTGGGCCGTAGCGGGCGATGACGTGGGCCAGTTCCGCGATCAGGTCGGTCGATGTAGGCGGCGGGGGCCCAGCCAGGGCGGTCATCTGGCCGACGGCAGTGCGCAGGGCGTCGCGAGCTCAAGTGTGCCGGTCCGGGGCCAGGACGTGCCCGGCTTCGCGCAGCCGGGCGGCCAGCGCGGGCTTCTCGATGCGCTCGGCCTCGCGGGCGAACACTGCCAGGTTGGCGCGGTGCCTGGGGGCGTTGAAGTACGGCAGGACCTCGGCGTCCGGCGGACGTGCTTCGGTGTCGCCCGGGACAGGCGGTACCAGTGTCACCTGGTAGCACCGGGCGTCAGGCCAGGCGTGGAACTGGTCCCAGGCGTGCGCGGGGTTTACGGGGACGGCGCTGAAGTCCAAGAGCCGGGAGCAGGAGCTGGCGGAGGCCATCCGGGCCTTCAGCTCGGCCAGGGCCGCGCCGTGGTCACGGGCGACCTCCGTCACGCGGGCGCCCCGATCCGAGCCGAGCACGGCCCCCGGCCCCGGACCGGCGGTCCACCCCGGGGCCGGCGTCGCGGGCGTCAGCTCCATCCGGTCCACCACCCCTTGATCTCCTGGGCCGAGAACTGGTAGCCCTCGTGCGCGACGTCTGCGAACGTGGCGTCCGGTTCGCGCAGCAGGTGGAGCGTGGCGTGGAACATCAGCTTGATGAGATCGGTGTCGCGGTTGGCGTCGGAGATCTCCCGCGCGAGCATGGCGGCGGCTCCGCGCGCGGCGGCACGCACCTGGTCCTCGGTGTATGTGGCCTGAGTCGTGCGGGTCAGTTCCATGAGGCGGCCTCCTGCGCAGTGGGCAGGGGGTTGCCGTCGGGGTTCATGTGCCTGGGCCAGGCGGCCTCGTGGAACGCGGCGTTGAGCTCGTACTGTTCGGGGGTCGGCCATCCGTGCGGCTGGCATCCGTCGGACTTGATGCGGGCGCGGACGTGTCGCGCCCTGGCCCACATCTCCCCAGCCGCGCACAGGTCGATCTGTTCGACGCCTTCGGCTCGGCTGTGCAGCCGCCACGGTTCGCCGGGCCGTCGCCAGCGGGTGTCGAGGGTGATCCAGCGGTGGTCGGTGTTGCCGTCGTGGGTGTGGACGGTCAGCTGGTGGTGGGAACCGGCGTCGCCAAGGTCGCTGCCGGGCTGGCCGTAGATCACATGATGCCGCAGCTCCATGTCCCAGCCTTGTGCGGCATGGTCGACCAGGTCGGCGCACTCCAGGAGGCCGCCGTAGAACTGCGCGCGCAGCCACTTGGCGAGCATCGGTATGTGGACGCCCTCGTCGCGCCAGTGCTCGAAGAGGCGGTAGTCGCGGGCGCGGCTCGGTGCTCCCGGTGCCGACGAACCGGACGTCGATGATTGTGCGATAGCCCATGCGCAGGGTCCTCATTCTCATGCTTCGCGGGTCGGCCTCGGGTGCCCTCCCGCGACCTGATGAATCCAGCTTATAGCAATATTGACTTATGGTCAACTAATTGAGCGGGTTGGCGGCGCACGATCGCAGGTCGGCGGGGGTTCTCTGGGTGGGTTTCGGTTCTCCCCCGTCCCCTTGATAGCTGCCGCCGGGTCCGGGCCAGAGGGCGTCCGGGTCAAGGGCCGGCGCAGCCGGTCACGCGTGACGCGACCGACGGGAGCGCTCTTGAGGCGGACGGCCGACCCCGGATAATTACCGCGGGGCAGGGAACGGGACACCCCGGGCGCGGCGAAGCCGCGCACCGAAGAACAGGAACAGCCCGCGCCGAAGGTGCGTCGAACACGGCCGATACCCGGCTCGGCATCTGCCGCGCCGGGTATCGGCTCCGCGCTCAGTCCCGCGGTTCTAGGCGGGGCCGGCGACGCTCGGCTCCGCTGGCCGCTCGGGGTACCGTTCGGCGGTAGGGCCGGTTTCCACCAGGAGGGTCCAGTCGGTGCGTTCGCGCCATCGGGTGATGGTGACCAGGGTGCCCGTGCTGTCGGCCTTGAAGGTTGAGCGCTCCACGAACTCGAACGTCTGGTATTCGTGGCCGTGGGTGAACTTGATCGGCGCGGCGAAGCGGATGACATCCCCGGCTTTCAGCGCGGTCTTTCCGGCCCCGGCGCGGCGGTCGTGGCATCGCTGCCGCCACTGGGCGGCCCATTCGTTGGGGGGCGTCCCGAGCAGGTCCAGGATTCGCCGGGGGCAGCGGTCGTCGGCGGGGCCGACCGACTCGTCCAGGATCTTCACGCCGAACTCGTCCCCGCGCCTTTCGGTGAGCGCCACGATGACGCTGTTCTGGCCGGTGCTCGGGGGCTTGTAGACGAAGAAGTGCGTGGAGCCGGCTTTGGCGTGGTCCAGGATCTCCACGCCGCGCAGCTCGTAGAACTCGATGAACTCGCGGTCGGTCATGCCGTCGTCGCGCCGATCGGTGGTGGTCCAGCCCATGGTCAGGCTCCTTGCTCTGTGGTGCAGCGCGCGATGATCGCAGCGGCGCTCACTTCGGGTTTGGCGATGAACTGGGCGCCGCGCATCTCGCGGGCGTAGCACCAGTGCTTCAGGGTCGGCTCGTAGACCGGGGTGATCTTCCAGCCGTTGACATGGACGCTCAGGCTGCGGAGCAGTATGCGGTCGGCGTGGCCGCGCCGCTCGTCGGCCGCCCGCTTGAGTTCGGCGAGCATCTGCCCGCTACGGCCGGTCACAGGTCGTCCGCCAGCAGCGGGTCCATGCCGCGTTCACCGTCGATGGCGAACCGCAGGTGCCCTCCTGCGCCGGCGCCGGCCCCGGCCCCGGCCCCGGCCCAGATCTTGCAGATCTGCCGGGCCTGCCGTAGTGCGGTCTCCAGGCCGGACACGGTGACCAGCGAGTAGTTCGACCCGCTGTCGGGGCGGGACAGGACCACGTCAAAGTTCCCCAGAGTGGTCGTGATCGGCTTGCGGCCGTATACCACGGCGTCGGCCGGCTGGTAGGCGCGGACCTCGGCGGTCCCGAGCCAGTCGCCCTTGCTGTCGTGGAGGCTGTAGCCAGCGGTGTAGGCGGGCTCCACGGTCGTCTCTTCGGTCACCGGTCGCCTCCCTCTACTCGCTCGCGGCCATGACGTCGCGCCTGGCTCGCTCGGTCTCGGCCTCGCGCTTCGCCCGTTCGGCCTCGCGGAAGTCGAGGTAGGACAGATCGAAGGCCAGGGCGCACGTGCGGGCGAAGTCGTCGCCGCCGGGCACGCGGAACTCTTTCAGCGCCGCGTCCCGGTCCTCGGGCTTGTGCGTCGGGCCCATTCCCGCCCATGCGTCGGCCGACCAGTCCCACCATGCGCAGTCCACGGCCGCCTGCCACGCGCCCCGGTCGCGGACGGCCTGAAGCTGACGCGCCCGCTCGGCATGGACGAGCCAGGAGCGCAGGTGCCCGTGGTCCCCGAACAGGATCGGGCCGTCGTCCTCGTCGTACGTGCCGGGGTGCCGGGCCAGCGCGTACTTCTCGCCCAGACCCAGGGCCTTGGCGAAGTCGGCCACGAAGCGGGTGAAGTGATCGGGTGCCGGTCGCTCGGCCGCGTGCTTGTGGACCTTCCCGAGCGTCCTAGCCGCCGCGCGCGTCTCCTCCAGATCCAGCGAGCGGATGCCGACCTCCTGGCGCATGAAGTACCGCGCTTCCTCCCACCAGGTGGAGCCGTACTCGCCGACGTGGCCGCGCGCCTCGACGCGGGCCATGGCGGTGTACTTGCGGCCCTTCTCATAGAAGTTGATCGGGTGGTAGTCCTCGCCGTCCTTGAGCACGACGCGGACGCGGATGTCGCTGCCGTCCAGGCTCAGCGCCACTACAGGGAACGACGCAGATGCCATGTCAGACCCCCTCCTCGATCGTGTGGCGATCCTGCGCCCGATCCATATCGCAGCGTGCTTCGTTGCGGTACAGCCCTCCGGCGAAGCGGCCGAAGTCGTCACCGTCGTACTGGCGAGGCAGGACGGTGATCATCGGCCCTCCCGGAAGTCCAGGACGGCGAGGGTGTCACAGGTCGTGGTGTCGGCCGACGTGCCGTCAGTGAAGAGGAATAGGTAGGCGTTGCGATTCGGGCTGACGGTCACGTCGGCGACCGTCTTGAAGCTGGACCGATACGGCCTCCAGTCGCGCCACACCTTGGGGAAGTCGTGCGCGCCGCCGCTCTGCCAGTAGGCGATGCACGCGCGCTTGCCCTTGAGCAGGCCGAATCGGGCCGCGCTGTACGCCTCGTTGACGCTCAGGTACGCGCACGGCTGCGTCGGGTCGGATGCGGTGTCCGTGTCGTAGGTGGACGAGGCCTGGTTCATGCGGCGGAACCCGGGCTGCTCGGCGCGGGGAACGTAGTGAGTGGACAGCGGCAACGTCATGGCCACTTGCCTTTCCGTCGGTTCTTCGTGGGTTCGGGTCTCGGGTTGCCCTCCCTCGACCTGATAAATCTAGTTTATAGCATAAAGAACCTTAGGTCAACTCAATTCCCGCCCCTGGCCCGCCGGGCACGCCCCGGCCCATGGGAGCGCATGCGGCGATCGCCGGTCAGACGATGCCGTCGGGGGCCGTAGGGGGCGTCCAGGTCGTAGCCAAGGTCGTGGAACATCTCGGCGACCGCGTCGACGACGTCGCCGCCATTCCACGACCCGTCTTCGTCTTCGATGACACCTCGGATGCGGTGGTACAGGGCGTCGATCGCCCGGCCCGCGCCGCCGCACTCCGGGTAGCGCGGCGGCGCGGGCCCGTCGTTGGAGGCCGGCTCCGGGGTCTGGTCGGACACGGTCAATCCCCTGTGGCGATCAGTTCTTGGAACGCCGAGTCGTCGGCCGGGAGCTGAAGCTCGAAGTAGTCGCCGGCCGTCGGCGGCTCGCCGTGGACGAATGAGATGCCGTAGGCGTCCATCCATGCCGTGAAGTCGTCGTACGTCTCGAATGCCATGTCGGATGTGCCGAACGAGCCGACCGAGTAGATGAGGAACTGGTAGGGGCGGGCCATGCTCCGGCCGGGCCCCCGCCCCTCGAATGAGGCTTGCGCCTGCTCGGGGCTCAGCCGCACGCCGTGCTGCCTCGCTCCGAAGTTGTCGCGGATCGTCCGTTCCCGCAGGTCGCGCCGGAGAACCTGTGACATATGCGGCAGCTCGTGCTGACCCCGATACAGCTTGCTTACACTCTCCATTACCAAATCCTTGGCTAGATCTTGATATCAGTGTCAAAAAGCGGGATCAGTGCGGGTACCGCCAGTCCTTGGCGGTCCTCTTTCGAATCAGCGCCTCTAGGTCGTCGATCTGTGGCCTGTCCAGTCCCTCGTGGTGCTGCTGGCGGTCCGCGAGAACGGGATGGTCGGGGAAGGCCTGGGCCCACATGCGGCCCATCAGGCCGTTACCGACGTCGTGCATCGGTGCGAGCTTGCTCGCCTGGGATGCCGCCAGGACCACCTCCGCCGCGGTTCCCGGCCGGGTGTCCGCGCCCGCCGCGACCCGCTCCAGGATCTCCCGAGCATGGCCCCGGAACACGAACTCGGTTTCCATGCGCTCATGCGTCACCTTCAACAGGTGAACAGAGGACCGCAGCTCGTCGGCTTTGTCGGGGTGCCGCTGGATGGCGGCCTTGATCTCGCCGTGGGCCCAGGACAGCGGACCCGAACCCATCAACAGGACCTCGGTCAGGGTGTCGATAGCAGTGGCTCGCATTGTTCAGCCCTCTCGACCGGTCTCGGCCCGCACGGGCATGTGGTCGGCGTCGTCCAGGTCGGTCCAGCTCTGGCCGACGTGCAGGAACTCCGCGTCCGGGTAGCCGGTCGGGATGTAGTCGTTCGGCACGAGCTTCCCGCCGCACACCGCGCACGCATGCTTGTCGTAGGCCAGGTGGCGGGCGTACTCGATCGCGTCCGCCCGGTCCTCCGAGATCTGGCGGCCCTTGCCCGCGTTGTCGATCTCGAACGAGTCGTCGGTCAGCGTCGCGCGCTTCACGGAGTAGAGGCGCGGGTGCTCTCGCCTCAAATCCGCGTCCGTCGAGCCAAAAGCCTTGGCGATACTCCCCATGCCTCCGGCCCAGAAGTCGCCGGACATCTGTTCACTGGTGACGAAGTAGGCGCCGTCCTCGCCGACGAACACCTCGTCGTCGACGATCGAGCGGAAGGCCACCATGTTGGACGGGGAGAAGAAATGGTGGCCGTGGTTCTCCGCCTCCTGCATGATCCGGTCGATGCTGTTCATGTGGTGGATGCGGGTTTCGGTCGTGAGGGTGGTCACGTCTTCCCTTTCGCTGTCGCGCAAGCGCTGGAGCCGGAAGGGAATCGGTGTCGCGGCCCGTTGTTCGAGTCGCCGCGAGCATCCGACGCACCTTGTGTTCCGACTGTCTTCGTGGGTGTGGTCTCGGGTTGCCCTCCCTCGACCCTGTAAATCCAGTTTATAGTATCATGAACCCATAGTCAACTCATTCTTTGCGGTCGGCACTACGCCAACGCAGGTCGGCGGGGGTTGCGGGGTGGGGTTTCGCTCCTCCCCCGTCCCCTTGATAGCTGCCGTCGGGTCCGGGGCCTTCAGGCCGGCCGGGTCAAGGGCCGGCGCAGCCGGTCACACCGTGACGCGACCATCGGGAGCGCCCTTGAGGCGGACGGCCGACCCCGGATACTGGCCGCGGCGCAGGGGAACGGAACACCCCGGGCGCGGCGAAGCCGCACACCGGGAACCGAGAACAACCCGCGCCGAAGGCGCGGACCTCTACGGCGGCCGGCACGGCGCACGCCGCGCCGGCCAGTGGTCGGGGCAGCCGTCGGCCGCGCCGATGTCCTTTGCGCCTCCGCCGGGTCAAGGTTGGGACGCCACGGCTCTTCGGCGCCGGGTGCGGGCCCTGCGGCGCGGGGCGTGTCGGCCGTCGATTCCGATCGGCTCGACCGTGTCCTACCTGCCCGCCTCGAACTGGGTCGCGGCCAGGCCATAGGTCTTGCGGTACCAGTGCCGGTTCCCGGCGCGCATGCCGCTGGCGTTCGGCGCGAAGTCGTCGAACGTGCGGACCAGGAACCCCATCTCGTGCAGGTGCTCAAGGTCTTCGCGCTCGCCGGGCATCGGACGGCCCAGAACGGTGAACGCGCACTCGGTCAGCAGGTCCAGCAGGTACACCGGTAGCTCGGCGGCCTCGACCGGGTGGTCGACCTTGCGCATGGCGCCGGGCCGGTCGAAGTCCACGACGTACTTCTGCCGTCCTTTCGGCAGCGGGCAACGGAAGCCTTCCCGGCACATGCGATCGTTCCTATCCGTGGTTCTCGTCATCGGTCCGCGTGGCGGCGAGCGCCGGACAGGCGCCCGTCCAGATCCGGTCTCGAACGCGGCTGTCGGCTTTCGGGTCCGCCGAGACGACCCACTCGCCGCCCCGATCGAGTGCGGTCATCGGGAACGGCCGACAATCGCCCGGCACGGGCAAGCTCACCTCCTGGCGGGCGGCGGTCCGGCCGCCGCCTCCTCCTGGTAACGGCGCTCGGCACGCGCTGCCACGGACGGGCCGTCGCAACCGAATGCGTCCGCTAGGTGCATGAGATCGCTCATCATGTCCGTCATCACGTCGACCGGCGTCTCCTTCGCGTCGAACCGGTCGCGGTAGGCGCGATACACGTTCGTGATCCGCATGCTCGCCCTGTCGCGGGCTGTCATCGCCTGAGCGGCCATTACCGCTCCCCTCGGAACCACTCGGCGATGGCGGTGGCGGCGGCGTCACGGCTGGCGAAGTCGCCAAGATAGCTGTGCGTGTCGTTCTCCTCGGTGCGGTAGGCGTGCGTCCGCCAGCACCGACCCTCCGGGAGGTTCATCGCGCGGATCGTCGAAAAGAACCCGTCGCCCCAGCCGTTGTAGAGGCCGGGGATCGCGGGGTGTGCAGTGACGTTCACGCCCTCAGTCCTCCTCGTCGTCGAACAGCCACGGGATCGCGGACCACGTCCGCTGTCGTCGCCTGGCGTCCGATCGCGTGTCGGTATAGGACGCCCCGTCCCGATCGGCAGGGTGGACCGGGGCTCCGAGAATGGAGAAGGTGACCTGGGGACGCGTTGTGAACGTGTAGTCCGCGAAGTCGTACCGCTGCTCGTCCACGCAATAGCGTGCGACGGCATCGGCCTGCGCCTGGCTCGCGCTCGGCGCGTCCAGCACGTAGACGGACGTGCCGGGCTCGCCGAAGCGCTCGAAGTCCTCAATGAACACCGTGTAGACCATCACCGGGTCCTCCTCCGCATCTCATCGGCGAACAGCTCGGCGGCGCAGTTCAGCGGTGTCGGCCGTATGTAGAGGTCGGTGTCGCGGTAGCCCTTCAGCCTGGCCCATCGGCGGATCAGGTCCTGGTCCTCCACCAGGGGGAAGACCATCAGGTCGTCAGCCTCGCCGTCGTTGATCAGCGTGACCAGAAGGAAGCCGGTCCCTTTCGCCTCCATCCGGCTCATCCGATCAGCCCCCTGATTTCGTCGTACATGCCCTCGCCCCACTCGATGCAGCGCGCCGGGCAGATCAGATACTCGTCGGTGTCGGGGTCAATCAAGCGGGCCTCGATGCGGCCCCCGGCCGAACGGGTCGGACCGGGCAGCGTGTGCCAAGTCAGGAAGTACGCGCCGCGCGGACCGGACACCTTCACCGAAAAGCCCTGCCGGTCCACGCCCGAATCCCCTGCCCACGGCGCCCACGCGCCACAGTACGTCGTGGCGGCGATCCCGTTGACGTCCAGATTGCTCTTCAAGACCCTATTGTCGTAGGCGTTCGCTGCACTCCACGCTTTCCGGACGCCCCGCCCGTCCACGTAAACCAGCTCATCCAAGTCCCATCTGCCTTTCGGTCACCTTCGCGGGCCGGTCTCGGGTTGCCCTCCCTCGACCTGATACATCCATATTATAGCCACAACAACCAACGGTCAAGTTTACTGAAGGTGGCGCTTCCCCTGCCGCCTGGTCGGCAGGGGTTGCGGGGTGGGGTTTCACTCCTCCCCCGTCCCCTTGATAGCTGCCGCCGGGTCCGGGGCCTTCAGGCCGGCCGGGTCAAGGGCCGGCGCAGCCGGTCACGCGTGACGCGACCGTCAGGGAGCGCCCTTGAGGCGGACGGCCGACCCCGGATAATCACCGCGGCGCAGGGGAACGGAACACCCCGGGCGCGGCGAAGCCGCACAGAAGGCAGAGTCATGCCGCAGGCGTGTCCTTCACGGCTTCCCACACGCGCGGCCCGCGGCGCGTTCCGGATCAACGACGGTTCGATGGATGGCGCGAGGCGCGCTGCCGGTGGCCGTCGGCCGACGCCGGACACAGGATGCTGATTATCTGCCGCGTCGCACTGCTCGCTGCGGCCCGCTTGTGGACCGGACGGCCCTTCTCGGCAAGGGCGGTCCCGACGCGGGCAGCCTCGGTGCCGATCCCGGTCCGCAGGGTGCGGATCGCATACGAGCGTGGCCCACGAGCTGGATTCGCACGCAGATGGGATTGATGGCCGCGCCGGTCAGGACTGGAATCCGGCCGCCGCCGGATGTCGCGCGTGGGGTGGGCACACGCTGTGGCCGGTGCCGGGGTCGTACCCGGCGTCACAGGCCTCGCAGACGAACCGTCCGCACACCACGCAGTCACCGTAGGCAAGGCTGGCGTGGTCGCCAAGATCCTCACCGCATTCGGCGCACCACGGTTCGGCAAGTGGATAGCTCACAGGCAGTCCCCTCCGGCCGGCCGGGCGCCAGTCGGCACCCGGCCCGTGACAGTGTCAGTCCTCGACGTCCGGGGAGATCAGAGCTGCGGCGAGTTCGGCAGCGGGCTGCTCGGACCAGTACTCCGGAGATTCCCGGGGCCCGCCGATATCGGATCCGACGGTGCCCGCGCCGACGCCGAGCACGTCGGCAAGCCGGTAGTCCCCGGTCATCGCGGCGTGCCAGCGGGCCGAGCCGCGCAGCATGGCGGTCTTGCCGAACAGTTCGGCGCCGATGACGGCGACGGCTGCGTCCAGCGCCGCAGTAATCTCCTTGCCGGGTATCCCGACGTAGAGGGCCGCGTTCATCGGCATCGTCATGTCGGCGCCGGTGTCGAAGCGGATCATCCGCCAGCAGTACGCGGCCCCGTAGACACCTCCGTCGTACGGCAGGGCCGGACGGCTGCGACGGAACCGGCCCTCGTTCGCCCCGCGCGTGGACAGCAGCGCCGCCTTGATCGCCGACTGGTCGACGGTGACCTTCCCACCAACGCACAGCCGACACGGAGCGGTCGGGTAGAACTGGCTGACCAGCTCGGTCGTACCTTGGCAGTCAGGACAGATGAAGGTCTGCGGCTGGATCGACGACATAGAGACGTCCCTTCGTACGTGCTTCGCGGGCTGGTCTCGGGTTGCCCTCCCTTGACCCATTGAATCTAGTTTATAGTATAAATAACGTGTGGTCAACCCAACGTCAGGCGGGGTGGCCTCGCACGAGCGCAGGTCGGCGGGGGTTACGGGGTGGGTTGCGGTTCTCCCCCGTTCCCCTTGATAGCTGCCGCCGGGTCCGGGGCCCGGAGGGCGTCCGGGTCAAGGGCCGGCGCAGCCGGTCACACCGTGACGCGACCGCCGGGGAGCGCCTTTGACGCGGGCGGCCGACCCCGGATACTGGCCGCGGCGCAGGGGAAACGAAACACCCCGGCGTGGCGAAGACGCGCCCCGGGAAGCCGAGACAGCCCGCGCCGAAGGCGCGGACCTCTACGGCACTGGCCGGCGCGGCAGACGCCGTGCCGGCCAGTGGTCCGGGCTACCGTCGGCCGTGCTGACGTCCTTCACGAGCGGCGCGCCGCTTCGGTGGCGGCGTCGGGCCATCGCCGCCAGCTCGGCGGCGAGGCGGGGTGCGGTCAGCGGCGGCGCACGAAGGCGCGGCCTGCGAGCACTGCACCAAAGTGCAGAGCGGCAACACCGCATCCGGCCAGGACGCTGATCGGCCAGGCGAACCCGACGATGTGCAGCAGCAGGGTGGTGAAGGCCATGAATCCGGCGGACACCGCATGGATTCGGGCGGGGATCGGTGGCTCGTTGGCAGCGGGCGTCATTGTTGGGGTTCCGTTCGTGATGGTGGTGGCAGGTAAACGGTCCGGACCTGCGGTGTCATCGCCGGTCCGGGGACATTCGGCGCGAGGGGTCGGCCTGGAGCCCGAGGCGCCTGCGAGGGTTTCCAGGTCCGGGTGGTGGGCGGCCAGGCGGCGGACGACAGCGCGGGCGTCCGCGCGCACGGTGGCCCCGGGCGCCTGGACGGCAGCTGCGGCCAGGTGGGCGATCAGCTCCGCGATCCCCTCGACGTCCGGGACGACGACCCGGCAGGCGGGGTAGAAGTGGTTCTCATAGGACTCCCGGGCCGCAGCGGTCCAGGCCAGGTAGAGCGAGCGCTCACCGTCGCCGTGCGCCGCATGCCCTGCGAACCGCTCGTCAAGCCAACCGGCCAGCAGCCCGCCGATCCTCGCGTCGTACCCGGCGGCCGGGCGCGGGCCGCGTAGCACCGTCCAGCGGCGCAACCGGCTCTCGCACTCGGCCAGCCACCGCACGCTGTCGCGCAGGGAGTCGGCCTCGCGGGAGATCCGCGCGATCCGCGCGTCGGACAGGGCTCGCAGGTACGCCGTGTGCTGTCGGCGCGTCCGGGGGTCGGCGCGATGCTGGGCGATCACGGCCTCGCCGACCTCCCGCATCCTCTGCCAGCTCGCGGCCCGGACGATCCCATAGGGACCGGTGTGTATCCGGCTCCATGGGTCGCGCAGGTGATCTCGAGTGTCCTTCTCCGCATCGGGGACGATCGTGATGTTGCCGTAGAGCTGGCAGGTGTAGACGCTCACGCGGTCGGCGTAGGAGCTTGGCGACTCTGCCGCGTCGTAGCGGCCGAACGTCAGCTGGAGCCAGGTGTAGGCGTCCGGGTCGTCCGCCTCGCCGGCGGGGGCTTCGGGGTGGACGGTAAGGGTTCCGCGTACATGCGGGGCGTAGAGGCGGTAGTAGGTGAGGCCGAGCTCGTCGTACTCGACGTCGGCGCGGACCAGCAGGCCGCTTGGGGACTTCGTGGTGAAGGTCATCGCAGGTCCGTCCAAGGCGGTGATGAGCGGGTGCGCCGCCGCGTACCGTCGCGGCGGCGCACTCCGGGCGGAGGCTAGAAGGGGCGCCCGGCTCCGGCTGTCGCAGGAACCTGCCAGGGGTCGGCGGCCGCTGCGCCCTGGGTCGTCTGGCCCCACCCGCCCTCGGCCTGGTTCGCACCGGACCGTGCTGCGGTCTTGTTGACGGTCGCAGGGGTGAACTTCAGACTCACGCCGATCTCCTCGACGTCCATCTCGAAGCCGGTCCGCTTGACGCCGTCCTGCACCCAGCTGTGCTGCTTCAGAGCGCCGGTCACCATCACGCGCGTGCCCTTGGTCAGGTTGCTCTCCGCCAGATTCTCGGCCGCCTTGCGCCACAGGGTGCAGCGCATGAACAGCGCCTCTCCGTCCTTCCACTCGTTCGTGTTCTTGTCGAAGGTCCGGGGGGTGCTGGCCACGGTGAAGTTGGCGACCGCCGCCCCGCTGGGGACGAACTTCAAGCCGATGTCCTCGGTCAGATTGCCGATGATCGTCAGGGTGGTCTCGCCTGCCATGTCAGTGCCTTTCGTCAGTTCCGCTCGATACGAGTCCCGCCACACGGACCGAAGCCGATCCCGTAGTCGGGGGCGAACGGCACTCCGCCTCGCGCATGCCACACGCATCGGGGTCGCCGTTCTGGGGGAAAGCCGTGATCTGTCTTGCCTGCCGGTCGGGGGTGCCATCCCCTCCCAACAGGGACAATACTATAGGGTTATTGTATTTAAGTCAAGCTGTGGACAGGTTTTGACCTGCGCTTTTCATGCCAACCATCCACCGGCCAGCATGACCCGAACCACGACTTGCGCCAGGTTCCCGCTCTGCCCCCGTCCCCCTGATAGCTGCCCGGGTCCGGGGCCCAGAGGCCGGGCGGGTCAGGGGCCGGCGTGGCCGGTCTCGCGTGACGCGACCGCAGGGCGCGCCCTTGAGGCGCCCGGCCGACCCCGGATACTGCCTGCGGCAGGGGGGACGAACACCCCAATATTCCCGGCTACTTGTAGCCCTTTGACGACGAACCCGACCGTCACACTCGGCGGCACCGACCGCAACTCCGCTAGATTCAGCGCCTCCGGTCAGGACCGTGTTAAGGCTCCCTGAATTTGAAGGTTGGTGCTTTCGTTGATGGCATGCCATCAACGAGAGCCAACCCCACAGTTAAACCTCTGCAAGCCCTAGCCGTACAGCTTCGCGGGCCAACTCGCGCGTGCGAAGCGCTGCACCGTAGCGGCGCCGTAAACCGCTACGGCGCGGAGAGGCTTCTCAAATCCCGAATATGCCCGTTCATGATGTCGACCCGCTGAAGAGTCGCACGTGCCTCGGCCTCGCCGCCGACGCCGTAGTACGCCGCAAATGCCGCCAGGGTCTTTCCCGTGGCCTCGATCGCGAGAGACACTAAGGCCCCGACTTCGGCGAGATCCGCCTGGAACATGACCTGATCTGCCGTGGTGTTGGTGGTAAGCGCGTTCAGTGTCTGGTGCGACCCGTGGATTGCGCCTGACGTAATCCGGTAGGCACCTGGGCGGTCAGGAAAGGCATCGGTGACGAGCTTGGTCAAATTCGGCTTCATCAGCGCGGAGTGGTGGCCGAGGACCAGCTTGAAATCCTTCTTGGACTTGTCCTTCTCAACCGTGATGGCCGCCGCGTCGATCTCTCCCTTGAGCTGATCGAACTCCTTCTGCGCAGTAGCCTCCATCTGCGGCCGGACAGCCGGGGGATACTCCGCCGCAAGCGCCGTCTGGTGCTTTGCATCCGCATACAGCAGGGCGGAGCCGCGGGTCAGGCGCGTCTGGGCCCCGATGCCCGTGTCGAGCAGATACATGATCGTCGCGGTGCTCTCACACGCTGGCCGGCCGATCGTCAGATGAGCGAACAGGGGGATCTCCTGCTCGGACAGGACGTTCCGCAGGCTATTGACGTGGTCGTACACGTTGGTCGCGAGCAGGCGTGTCAGGTTGAGTGTCTGCATCCACAGCCGGTGCTGGCTGGGGCGGACCTTGTCGGGAACGAGGTCGAAGAACGCCAACTCGGTCGAGTTGGGACAGTTCGACGGTCGGTGTTTGAAGTACTCTTCCGGAGCGCGCTTGAACATGGCGAGCTGCGCCTCCAGCTCATCGCGGGCCGCGCGGATCAGCGGGATCGGCGCGCCGGGGATGGAGTACTTGGCTGTCATGCCTTGACGGTAGGCCGTTCCCGGCGGGATGTCCGCGCATTTCTTGGGGGGGGTCGCGGCCCATCCGGTTCGGGCACCCTTCACGTCACCTTGCTCGCACTATTGTTCGCCGTCGCCCGGAAGGCTCCTGCTTATCCCCCTGCTGCCGAACTGCTCAACGCAGGCGGCCGGGGCACCGGTGACGTTCGGCAGCATCACCCGCAACCGACGCTGCTGGGAGAACACGGCACGGCCGCTGGCAGGCAGCGTATCGGCCCTTCCGGTCAGGTTGCCGGTGCCGTCCCCAAGGCCGGACCACACCGCCGCCTCCCTGAGCCGCCCAGACACGCCATCGAAGAGAGCAGGCACCTACAAAATCAGAGAGCCTTAACAGACCGCGCTTCCTGCTCGGTATCTCTCTGGACTGCAGAAGCGCACAACTGAGCTTCTATCCGCGTCGCAATCGGTAGCGTAGACAGAACAAGTCGTCATCCCACAGCCCGTGGCGCTGGCCCACTTCAACAATCACAACTTGTGGGTCCGCAGCGCTGATCGGGCGGCCCGAGTCACTACCGGCCGGTGCTCCTGGTCGACCTCCTCCTTCGCCAGGGGACACGGATCGACGGCGTCGGCGGCCCGATCGCGAAGCAAAGCCCGCTAGGCCGCTACCGGAATACCTCGGACATGGTCTGTGACAACGAGATGACGCGATCCCATCCTGCGTCAACGAGCCGGTCGATGATCTGTCGCAGGGCGTTGCCGGCGTCCGGTTGTCCGACCGTCACCGCGCGGAAATCGCTGAGGTAACGCTCAACCAATTCCACAACAGTCTCCTCGGCGCGGGGCTCCTGGTGATACCCGGGTGAGGCGACGATCGCGTCGCGCGCGGCCAGCAATGCCCGCAGCGGATCGGCGCTGGCCAGGTGCATCAAAGTCCGCACCGTGTCCTCGGCCACACGCGGGTGACCGACGCCGCCGAGCTGCTCCAGCACGGGGAAGGCCAGGTCGGCGAACACCTGCCGGTCCTGGGCGAGCCGATCGAGGTCTTGAGCTGTCGGTTCTTGGCCGTCGCGGTCCTGAAGCCCGCCACGGGTGAACGCCGTGGACTCCCCGCTGGTTAGGTGGATCGCCCGCGCGACAGCGACGGCGACGTCCAAGACAGGGCGAAGGCGCTCGCTGGCGCCGGGTTCCGCAGGCTGGGCCTGGTAGTCGGCCCAGGCCTGGCGCGCCGCTGGCAGCGGCAGCGCTGCGAGAGCGAACGCGTCGGCCAGGGCTCGGCGCCCCGGTGCAGTGGCTCCGGAGAGTTTGAAGTAGTCCATCAGGTCAACGCAGGCACGCTCGGCCCGGACCGGATGGTCAGCCGGATGCGACAGCCAGGCCTTTGCAGTCGCGCTGGCCTGCGGTTGCTGCGCAGCCACGGTCAGCCAGACTGCGAGCTCGACGGCTTGGCGCAGCGGCCGGTTCGCGCTGATGGATCCCGAAGGGCTGCCAGACTCCGGCTCCCGGCTCAGCAGCGTCCAGGGTTCGCCGCCGGCGAGGTCGGCTAGGGCGGCATCGCCGGCGGCAGGATCGTTGATCGCGATGGCGGCGAGCTGGTTGAGCCAGGCCGCCTGGGCATCCCCCTCGGTGGCGCGCAGGTACTCGATGACCTTCGTACGCCGCGTTTGCAGGTCCGGCCACCGGATGGGAGTGGCTCCGGCGGCGGCTTCCTGCACCGCACCATCCGGCATCTGGCTCAGCACCTCCAGCGCTGAGCTCAGCTGCGCCCGGTGTGGGGTGCTCTCGATCGCGAGCAGTGCGGCCATGCCCTCGACTGTCTTTGCCAGCATCCATCCCGGTGGTGGCGACTGGGATGCGGCCTGCCCGGCGCAAGCCAGCAGCACCGTCGCAAGACGCTCGGCAAGCGCAGTATCGATCGCCATCGCTGCGTCGTCCGCCAGGACTGCGGCGGCCCGGACTGCCGCTTGCAGCAGCCGTTCGTCTTCGGTCACGGTGGCGGCGATGTTGTTCCCGAGCTTGTCGGCGGCGGCGGTGAAGGCGTCCGCCAGTTGCCACCGGGCTTCAGAGGCGCCGGCCGGGTCGGGATCGAAGACCTTCGACAGGGCCTGGTCGATGGCATCGGCTGGCCCGGGTTCGGCGGTCGGCCGCCCGAGCAGGCCCGGAAGGAGTGAGGGGTCAAGTGCCCGGGCGCCGAGCCCGGGGCCGCCGCGTGGCGTCGGGGCCGGGGCTGCATGTCCGGAGGCGTCATAGTCATCGAGGATCTGCCGTGCCTCGATGTCGGTGAGCTTGTCTCGTCGCAGCACGCCTAGCAGCATGCCGGTCCGCCAGGCGACGGCCTGAGTGCTGGCAGGTCCGTGGAAGCCGGAGCGGTCGGCCAAGATCTGTACCTCGATGGCGGCGTGGAGATCATCGTCGACTAGGTCGCGCACTGTGGCCAGGAGGCGGGCTGCCGCCTCGGCGGTGTGCGGATGGGCCAGGAGACGTCCGCCGGGCAGCAGGGCGGCCAGAGCCACCCCGGCGGTCGCCGGGGCGTCGGAGCCGCGGTCCAGCAGCACATTCCACGCTGCGGCGTCGCGCAGCCCGGTCAGCACGTTAATGATCTCGGTCGCGGCATCCGAGTCGTGCCCGGGGGCAGCCGGGTCGGCCAGGAGGAGCAGGCGGTCGGCCAGCTGTCCGGTCATCCGTGCCAGCGTCTCGTGATCTCCGAGCCATTCCAAGGCGTCGCCCTCAACTACCTGCGGCAGTTGAGGGGCCGCTGGCGCGGCTGTCGGATCGCCGTCCGGGGAATCGGGCTCAGTCGGCACCGTCCACGGGTCGGCCGTCGGGGTGATGGCCTGCATCGCCGCCAGGTAGATCCGTGCGGCAAATACGGGATCGGCGGCCAACAGCTCCGGGAAGTGGACGCCGATCTCGAACTGGGCCATGGCCATCTCGCCGCCGCGCGTGCTGCTGTAGGACAGGATGGATGACCGGCCCAGAGGTACGGACTCCTCGGGGTTAGGGTCGCGGAATCCCCATAGCGTCTCAGCCAGTACCAACACCGCCCGCGGGGCCAGAGCCGCCAGGTCCGTCACCCGGCGGGCCAGCCCATGCACCACGGCCGGACCCCACGCGGCCATTGCCTGCTTACTGCAGATTTCTGTGACCGCCGCCTCTACCCCGGCCGGATCCAGGGCGGCAGCATCGGCCAAAGCATCGGCGATGCTCGCGGCAAGACTTTGGCGCTCGCCGGGTTCCGGGGAGGCCAAAGCCGTCGCCATCACCGCCAGCGCCGCCTCGGCGCGATCGGCGGCCCCCGGGCCGCCGTCGCCAGCAGCCGTCCGAGCACGATTCACCAGCACCCTGGCCACGACGGCCAACCCGACGTCGTCCCGGTCCCGCGCGGTGCGCGCGAGCTGGGCTGCCAGGGACGAGACGGGTCCGGCGGCTGCGGCGCCGACCGCCGCCAGCAGGCCGGGGGCCATCAGTGCCGCGCCAAGCTGCCGGGCGGCGAAGGTGCGGGCGGTCGTCTGCGCGGGTCCGGTCAAGCATGCTTGCGCTAGCGGTTCAAGGTCCTGTTCAGACAGTCCGCCCTCAACCATCACGGCCGCTGCTGCCGCGGCGGCGGAAGGATGATCGGTCGCCAACTGCAGCGCGAGACGGAAGAAGGCCGACCGGTCCGCTGACCACCAGTCGCGCAGGTGCATGTCGATGCTGGGCCGGGCCACAATGGCCAGATCTGGATCCTGCTCGAGCACCGCTGCTAGGTTCTCGGGATCGTCTCCGTCAGAAAGGATCAGCTCGTTGACGGCGTGGTCGAACAGCACTGTGTGCGCGAACGCGACTGGGTCCGGACCCACCGCCGCAGGCTCGGTGCGCAGCACCCCGTCACGCAGCAGATCTTCCAGCACCTTCTGTCCAGCGCTGTCCACTACGGCTTGGGGGTTCGGCACCCTAAGCCTGCGGATCTGGAGCATCCGCGCAGCCAACTGGTGCAGCACCCCGGCGCGTGCGTAGTCGGTGACGCGCCGCTGCCAGTAGGCCCGCAGTAGGTCGCGCTGGGAAGCCGCGCCCCCCACGCGGGCGATGTCGACATCCGGGTCGGCCAGCAGGTCAGCGGCGATCGCCAGGTTGAACATGTTTCGGATCAGACCGGTGAAACCCGGCGCGGCCGAGGTGACGTCGACCAGCTTGGCCAGGCCAGCGTGCGCGCCGGTAGCCAGGGTGATCTCGGCGTCGTTCAGCGGGGCGACCAGCACGTGCCGCACGTCGGGCAGCCCGGCGACCGCGCGGTTCAGATCTGGTGCCGCACCCGGGAACAGCCTCTGCCAGGCCCGGCCGCGTTGCAGGTCGAACATGCGCATGCTGGCCACCACATGCCAGCGGCTCTGCTGCAGGTGAGCGACAAGTTCGCGCAGCCAGACCGACGGCTCCGCGAGACGTGCGCCATCCAGCCCGTCAATGATCAGCAACCCGTGCCCTGGTCCCTCCCAGCCGGACAGCACCTGCTGCAGGTCGTGGTTCAATCCGAGCGTGACGCGGGCGTCCGCGCCGGTTCCGGCCAGTGTCTCGGCCGTCAAATACACCACGTCCCCGCCGGTTGTCCGGAACTGTTGCGCCAGCTGTGCCACCGCTGCGGTCTTGCCCGCGCCGGCCTCGCCGACCACGGCGAGTGCTTCCGGCGCCGCGGCAGCCGCAGCCAGAACGGCGACGACATCGCGCTGCAGGTGGAACCGGCTGCCTCCGGGAATAGTGATGTGGCCAGAGTCGAGCTCCAGCGCCGCACCGGTCAGGTCCTTCAAACGCTGCACGTCAACCAGGACGTCTGGCTCCACGGCCAGCTCAAGGCCCCAGCTGCGCAGCTGCTGCTTGAGCGCATCTCGGCCACGCCACTGCTGGGCCTCGGCGAGCATCTGGCCCAGACCCGCCAGCCGCTCGAATAGCTGCGGTGCCACCGCCGGGACCGACAGCAGAGGTCCGGCCAGAGTTTCGGCAGCGCGCCGCTCCGGTTGGCCGGCGGAGAGACCTACCGCACACACCCGCAGCACGCGAAACAGCGCTCGAAGTTCATCGTCGGTGGGTGTGTCCCCGGGAACGTGGCCGCATCCCGCCGCCGTCTGGGAGCCTGTTACCGGTGCTGCGACACCCTTCGTCTTGCCCTTCGGTTTGGCTGGGGCGGGGTGGGCGCTCCATTCTCTGCGCAGGTGCTCAAGTAGCACTCTCAGGGCCGTGGCCTGGCCTTTATTGCGGGCCACGCCGTCGAATGGCTCGGTGGCGGGCAGATGAGCGAGTCGGCTGACCACCTGTGCCATGTCCTCCCGCACCGTGGGCGGCGCGTCCTGGTCGGTGAGGATCACCAGACGGTCGCGAACCGGATCGACCGGGCGGATAAGACTGGACTCGTGGCCGACTCGCAGCCCGTCGCGGAACACTGCCACGACCTGCCGCAGCGCGTCAGCTAGGTCGCTGTCGTCGAGCTCAGATCGTGTCAGCTTCTTCTTGGACTGAATCAGTACGTAGCCACCGTCGTCCAGCACCACACCGACGTCGTCGACCCCGTGGCTGGTCTGGCCACCCACAGAGACCGGCACCCCGGCCACGTCGAACTCCACCACAGTGCGCCGAGCCAGAACATGGCAGGCCACCCAGGCCGTGATACGGCCCTCGATTCCGACCCCTGAGGCACCCCCGGCCCCTCCGGTCGACGAAGCAGACGACATCGGCCTATTATCGCCGATCTACGTGCCTACGTACCCCGAATCAACCAGCACGGCTGACAGCCGCGCGTCGATCGCCGTGGGCAGCAGCACACGTCGTCCGGTAAGGAGCCGCTGCTCACCGTCGACCATTTCAGTCCTTGATCGCCTCGCCAAGAGCCGCAAGGCTCAGTCCCGCAAAGCCCAGGCCGCGGAATGCGCTGGTCGAGGCCCCGGATCGCAGTCCCAGAGTGACGGCGGCCGCCGTGGCTTCGGCCAGCGCCGCCAGCGTGGAGCCGTGCTTGGCGACCCGCAGGTCGACCGCGACGACGCCCACGCCGGGAACCGTGGAGACCGTGAGGGTTCCGGTGTCGCCCTCGCCGCCGACGGGCACCTCGCAAGTCGTCGAGAACACCTGACGGGGAATAGATGGACGGTTGCGCTGCGGCATGGACACGGTCTGCGTGACATTCACGGCTCGGTCCTCGTTCTCTGCGGCGGATGGGGACTACGAGGCTAGAGGTCGGCTATGGCAAGACCGCCCGCCGAGGCAGCCGCGGTCCGGCGTCCCGGTCGTCCGGCTGCCGCCCAGCGTCGTATGGAACACCAGTGCGATTAAGTGTGTCCGAGATCAGCAGCTACCAGGACGGGATCACGATCGCCAAGCTGTCCGGGCACGTCTCGCTCGTGGTCGCCCGGCGCTGGCCGCACGCGGGGGCGGTCGCATCGCTGCGCACGCGCGTCGGGGACCGCGCCGACCTTCTCGCGCAGTGGGCGGGCCTGCTGCTCGGCGCCCGCGGCGCGCGGCGCGCGGCCTGGCCCGGGGCCGTCGCGCAGCTGCGGCTCCTGGTCAATGCCGGCGCGCAGCTGGAAGCGATCCCCGGATGGGCGCGGATCGGGCGGCAGCGGCAAGGACGCTGGGTGGGAAGGACTGGCCGGGGATCCCGACTCTGGGCCACGCGCTGGGCGGACCGGTCGTCCAGATCTGGCACGATGCGGGCGACGATCGCCGCGACGGATGGTGGCACCTGGTCGTACACCCGCTTCCGCACTTCCCGCACGGCCAGGACCCGTACCCGGTCATCGCCCGGCAAGTCGGCCGCGTCACCCCGGAGGGACTCGGCTTCGCCGACCGGCGCCACATTCGCGACGATCACCGTCTGGCGTTCAGCTTGCGCTGCGCCGATGCCGTCCGGCGGCTGGAGCGTGCCCGGGCGGCGATCGTGCCGCTGCTGCCTGAAGGCGCGACCACCACGCTCGCCTAGACCGGCCCTCTACTGCACCAGCCCCCGGGTCTGGCTGACGCAGGATTCGCCAGTGGGCTGTCGTCTAGGTGCCATATCCTGGGGGTCACAGCTCCTTCGTTCGCGAGGGCGCCGTGGTCTGTGGCCGGCGGATACGTGCCAATGCCCTTAGGGGTACCCGCGTGCGGGTGTGTCCGCCGGCCCTTTGCGCGTCCCGGCCGGTCTACGGACGCGGCTGGATCGGCGGCGTCGCGTCGTGCTGGACCGGCGGGCTGGGGACGGCAACGGGCAGCGGCGCGGCGAGGGGCCCGGAAGCCGCCGACTGACCGGGCGCGACGGGGGCGGCGAACGGCGCGGTGAGCTCGGCCAGCATCATCCTCAGCGGCGCATTCGGGCCGATGACGCTCGCGATGGAGGCCAGGCGGTTGCGCTCAGGGTCCATGCCGGTCCAGTCCAGCCGATGGCCGGCGTCGGCGGCGAGCTGGGCAAGGAACGCGCGCTGGGTCCGGCCGTTGCCCTCACGGAACGGGTGCAGGGCGTTGACGTCGCCGTAGAGGTCGGCGAGCTTGGTCAGGAACTCCTCACGGCCCAGTCCTCGCAGGTGGTGGTCTTTGCGGGCGAGGGTGCCAAACACGTCCTCGGCAAAGGCGCGGATCATGCCGGTGCGGCAGAACTGGGTAGCGTCCTTGGCGATCTCCACGGTGCGGATCTGTCCGGCCCACGGGTAGATGCTGCCGAAGATCTCCTTGTGGATCGCCTGGAGGTGGGGCAGATCGTAGCGGCCGGGGATCGGACGCTGGGCCAGCCGCATGATCCGGGCGGTGGTGATGTCGGCTTCGGCGGCGGCCAGCTCGTCGCGGTCGGTGATGCCCAGGGAGTTACGCAGCAGCCCGGTCGCCGAGTCGGTGTACGGGTCCAGGCTCACGACGCGGCACCGGGCTTTCGGTGCCGCTGCTCGGCGCGTTCGACCAGTTCGTCGACGCTGAGCGTGCCAGCCACGTAGGCCTCGGCGTCGGCGTCGAACTCCGGGCCTGGGACTAGGCCCTCGGCGCGGACCGAGGCGCGGGCCGACTCCAGCGCCGCGCGCCGGCCGTCCGCCGTGGGCTCGTCGTTCTGGCTGGTCATGCTCGGTGCTCCTTTCTGCTCGGCCCGCCGCGGGACGGGAACGTGATCATGTTACGTGGGATCCGGGCGCCCAGTCCTGGGCTCCGGGGCGGTGGACGCGCTCCCCGGCCCATGCGCGTTCTCCGCCGGAGCCGACGGCGTGGACGGCCAGATGGAAGCGCATCGCGGCGGCGCCCTCGCCGTTCACCGCGAGCTGGGCGTCGATCCGGGCGCATACGGCGTCCAGGATGCTGGGCACCTCGCCAGCCTGCGTGGCCAGGACCTGGCCGGTGACCATGTCGATGATCTCGAACTGGACGGTCTCGGCCACGGCTTCGCGCTCCTTCCGGCGGGGAAGGTTCGAGCCTTGCTGATCGGCGCACCAATCGGCAAGTCGCCAGCATGGTCGCTATGAAACGCCAACCGGTGCGCCGCGGTGGCCGGCGCTCGATGCGCCGGCCACCGCGTCCGCGCGCCTGCGGAGGCGAGTCGGCCGCTCGGGCCGGTGACGGGGGCGTACGGCCTGGTTCGGCGTAACCGCGCTGTCGAACCTTGTCTCCGTGCTCCGTCCTGCTTCGGTGGCACGAGCGGCCTGGTTCAGCCGCTCACCTACCGTCCGACCGGGCTGGTCAGGGCAGCGGGATTGAAGCCACCTCCGGGAAGCGGGGCGAGCGCCGGGCCCGCTGCGACCAGCTGGTCGGCAGTGTCGGCGGGCGCGGTCGGCCACAGCTCGGCAGCGTGGCGGTAGGCCGTGGTCCACAGCGCGTGTTGGCATCGGACTGCGTCGCGGTCGACGGCGATGACCAGCAGACCGCCGAGACGGACCCTGATCTGCGCCGCGCCGGTCGGGCTTGCCGCCGCAGCCAGGGCGTCCACAGCGGCCCCGGCGACGGGCCCGGCGAAGGCAACGTGGCCGGAGACGGCGGCGGCATCCGGCCAGGACATTGGCGTTTGCGGTCCGCCTTCGCCGAACAGGTCGTCGGCCAGCGTCATCGCGTCGAGCCAGGCGGTGTGGGCGGCGAGCGCGGGCTGCGGGTGGGCCAGGCGGATCCGGGCTGCGGGCATGACGAGCAGGATGCTGCCCGCCAGCGTGACGGCCTGGGTGTCGTGGTGCCCGCTCAGGTGGACCGCCAGGTCGGCGCGGACGCGCGGCGGTCGGTCGACGGTGGTGGGGACGGGTGCGCGCACAGGATCTCCTGGTATGGGTGGTCGTGGTCTGGACGCTGGGGACGCCCGGTGCCATCGGGCGTCCCCAGCGGCTGTCGTCAGCCTCGGCGGGCGGACGAGTCGTCGGGGGTGCAGGTGCAGCTGCCGGAGTCCTGGCATCGGCCTTGCCTCGCGGTCCACTCAGCCAGCGCCGACAGGTCACGGACCGCCTGTTCGCATTCGGCCAACGCGGCCTCGTCCATCCCCTCCGGGCTGTCGATCATGGCTGGGCCGTAGTCCGCCACCGTCTGCGCGCACAGCAGGCGCGCGGCGCGGATGTCGGCGAGCATCCGGGTGCGGCAGGTGATGTCGCCGGTCGCTGCGAAGTGCGACAGCGCATCGCCGCTCCAGCCATCGGCGGTCTCGCGGGCTGTCTTCAGGGTGAGCACGGTTCTCCTTGCAGGCTGGGTGACGGTGTCGGAAGCGGTCCGGCCGGGAGCCTGGTCGGGCTTCCGGCCGGTGGAGTGCTACACCCCGGCCGTCACCGGGTCGGCAAGTTCGGGGTAGACCGCCTCCCACTGGTCGGCGTCAGCCTGATCGTCCTGCCCCTGCCGGTCCTCGAGTTCGTCTGCTTCCTCGTCCTCGTCTTCCTCGTGCGCTTGGCTGTCGTGGGCGTCGCGGTCCGTCTCATCGTCCTCAGCGTCGGCTTCCGCAGGCTGGTCGACGGGCGATTCCTGCGGATCGGCCGGGGGCTGTTCGCCGTCGTCGGGTTCGTCCGCGTCCTGCGCGTCTTCCGCTACGTCCTCGAAGTCGTCGTCATCGCCCTCCTCTTCCTCGGCCTCCCACTCCGCGACGTGCTGGCGGAGCCTTTCCAGCAGCGCGGTCTCGGGCTCAGTGAGCTTGTAGCCCTGCTTGGCCAGGAACTCCAGCCAGGAGATCCCCATCTGCACCCCGTAAGGCATCAGCCTTGAGCCAAGGATGGTGCGAAGGTTGGTCTCCATCGTGGCGGCCACGTGCGCCAGCAGCACCAGCGGCTGACGGGCCTCAGCAATGCGCGTCAGCTTCTTGCCGAACGTCGACTCCGGGTCACCACCGGCCTCCCGCGCCCCCAGGTAGCCCAGAACCAACGCCTGACGCGTCTGGGCCTCCGGGACACCGTTGGCGAACAGCGTCTGGAGCGCGAAGCGCATCGCCCCCTTCGGAACAGCCTTGGACTGGCAGAGTCCTACGATGAACTCGGCCCGCACCTCGGCCGCGACCGACAGCGCCTCCCGCTCCTCGGCCTTGCGCTGCCGCTCCTGCTGTTCCTCGGCCTCCTCCTGGGCGGTCTTGTGCGTGTAGTAGCCGGTGAAGGCGTGGCCGTAGGCCTTCGGGTCGCAGCACAGGTAGATCGCCTTGGGTTCATACGCGCCGTCGATGCACGCGACATGGCCGGGGCAGGATTCGTGCTCCTCGACGGTGACAGGCTTGCCGTCAGCGTCGGTGATCCGGTCGATCCGAATCTCCTTGGAGCCGTAGCCCAGCGCCTTGGGGTGGGGTATGACAACGATTCCGGCCTCCTTGAGCCCGGCGGCGATCTGGGCCTTCTCCGCCCTGGCCTTCTTCTTGCGGCGCTCGTCAAGGATCGCGTACTGGATGTTCCGGCCCTGCTCGATCGAGTCCAGGAGCCGCTGGTAGACCTTGGAGTCGGTCTCGAACTCCTGAAGCTCCACGACGATGTCCAGCTCCAGGGTCTGGTTGTCGACCGCGTCCCGGGCCGCCTTGGGCATGCTGTGCAGCGCGATGGCTGCGCGCACTTCGCCCCGGTCGCGGGAGACCTTCTTGGCGATGTCCTCCTCGGACATGCCAAGGTCGAGCGCGAGCTGCACGTAGGCGGCGGCGATCTCGGTGGGCCTCATGTCCTGGCGGTGCATGTTCTCTACGAGCTGCGTGATGATCCGCGCGGCCTCGCCGGTCAGGTCGTCGCGCAGGACGACGTCGATCGTGCGGCCCGCCGCGATGGCCCCGGCGGTGCGGCGGTTGCCGAACAGGACCGCCATGCCGCCCTCGTACGGGGCAGCGATGACCGGCTGAAGGACGCCGTGCTCGCGGATGGAGGAGACGAACTCCTCGTCGAGCACGAAGCCCTCGTCGAGCCCATTGGGCCGGACGTTCTTGGTCAGGATGAGCGTCTTGGGGTCGACGTCCTCGATGAGCTGCTTTGTGATGGTCGAAACCGACACTGTTCCTCCTGTGGGGGTTGCCGTGGTCTCTTGCCTGTTGGGCGGGGGTGCCATCCCCTCCCAACAAGAACAATATTATAGGATCATGGGAGACCGGTCAAGTTAGAAACTGCTCTTGAGCTGCCGATTCTCTCCGCATGACAGATCGTTCAAGAAGTCCTTGAGGCAGCTGGTCGCGGGAAACCGGGACTTGCGGACGCCTCAGCCAGGTGTCCGCTCCTCCCCCGTCCCCCCGATAGGCGCCCGGGTCCGGGGCCTAGAGGCCGGCCGAGTCAAGGGCCGGCGTAGCCGGTCACGTGTGACGCGACCGCTAGGGAGCGCCCTTGACGCGGGCGGCTGACCCCGGATGATCGCCGAGAAGGAAGGGGGACGAACCCACAGTGTGCTGATGAACTGTCATGAGCCGTGGATGCGCGCCGGGGGCGGGCCGTCCTACCGGCCGCTCACACGGCCACCGCGCTCGAGGTGTTTCAACAGTTGGGCGCGTGTGAGCACTGTGCCGCTTGGCCAATCCTTCTGGGCGATCTGGAAGAGCCAGAAGGAGACATCCGGGACGCCGCGGTACTTCGATGCGCGTCCGATGTCGTCCAGCAGCGTTTCCAGAACGATGGCGAGCGTCGTCGGGGCGCTCCCGTCATACCCGAAGCGTGGGTGGTAGTCGGAGCACGGCGCCGGATAGAGGACCCCGTCCTCGGTGCGGATCCAGATCACCTCGTCGAGTATCACCTCGGCGAGCGGGCTTGAGGTCGGCAGCCGGTGGGGCGCAGCGCTGGAGTACGTCACGACTTCCGAGTCGAGCCGCGCCACCGGCATGCCGGTAACGGGGTCTTCAAAGAACGCCCCGGCCTTGTCGGTGCTGACGAACGCATGCGCCGCCGTCCGCTGGCATGGAACCAGGCGGCCGACCCATTCGGCACTGGCCCCGGCCGGAGGGCTGGCGATGAAGAACTCTCGCCCGAACAGGAAGTACTCATCGCCGTAGAAGTCCATCGCCGTCTTCATACAGTCCCAGGCCAGCTGATCGGCCCGCCCGGCGATGTTCAGCCACCCTTCCCGCACCACCTCGGCAGGCGCAGACGGATACTGACTGTGTCCCAGGGTCGCGGGCCTGGCAGGCGTGACGGTGTTGGCCCAGTGGGTGTCGTCGGTCTCCATGTCCTCGATGTCGCTCAGAGCGAGGCTGATCAAAGTGTCCCGGAGCTCGACGGCGAGGCTGATCGCTGCGATGCGCGCCGCGGATCCGGCTGGCTCGGCATCGGCCAGCCTGATGAGGGCGGGTACGTCGGAGTGGGTCACCGCTTCGTAAGTCGCCGCGGCTTGGCCCGGGGCCCACCCGGCCATGTCCGCCGGGCGGCGCAGCGCCGGCGGCCACCACGGCAGGGGGCGTCCCAGTGCGCGGACCAGGTCCGCCCACATGGCGAAGTAGCGTCGGTCCGGGTGGGGCGGTGTCGACCGCGTGCAGTGCCTTCCCCGCTCATCGCCACCAACACCCCATCGGACGCGAACGCGGCCCGCGGGTCCAGGACCTCTGCCCGATACCGCTGCGGCAGGTCGGCCACGTCGGCGACGGCCGTGCCCTTCTCCGCCTCGGTCTGAAGATGGTAGGCGGCCAGCAGCTCGGCGAGCCCACTCTCAGCGGATGCGCTGTGACCCTGTCCAGCGTGCGACGGCGATCTCGCGTTGTTCAGTCATGGTAGCTAGCATTCCACGCTCTTGCTGCGCATCCGCTGGGAAATCCGCGACGACATCCACCACGCCTTCGGCACCCTCGGCTGCTCCGCCACCTGCCGGTGACGGCTCCGCACCCGCCTTTTAGGAGTTCAAGCGCACCGGGCATCAGCGCGGGCGGTCAGGGCCACAAACGGTAACCACGCATTGTCTCGCTCGTGGGGCACCGCAGTGCGGTCGCGCCCGCCGCACAGCATCGCGGCGAGGCCGAGGACCAAGACAGCGGAAGAAACCACTGCGATGGCTGCCTCGCGCCTCAGGGCATGGCCCAACCGGGCTTACACGCCGAAAGCCTCAGCCCATGGGGGCGGGGCTGAGGGACGCTGCGGTGTGGTTACTCTTCGGGCATGGCTTTGCGACCGGACGAGTTTTACGACCATGCCCTCGCCGCCGCGGATGACGATGGCAGGCTCCCTTTGGCGCGGATGACGGGGTGGGATATCAGCCCTTTCGAGCAGGAGGGGTTGCGCGTCGCGCCGCTGCGCCCGCCGGTTCTGCCCGAACCGCCCCGGCACGGCGAGGACCCGGCGGACTGCGGTTCATGCAAGCGCCGAGACGAAGGAATCTGGCTCGACGACCGCTGGAGGCTGACCCGGATCGCGGGCGTCGGGGTCCCGCTGGTCCTCATGCTGCATCCGCGGGACCATCACGACCTGGCCGACCTGCCCGACGACCTGGCAGCCGAACTCGGCGTGCTGACCGCGCACATCGCCCGGCACGTCCAAGCGCTGCCCCACGTGGCGCGTGCCCACGTCTACCGGATCGGGGACGGCGGCGCGCACCTGCACGTGTGGTTCTTCGCCCGTCCCGAGGGACAGGCGCAGCTGTACGGCTCCTGGATGGTGATCTGGGACGACCTGTTGCCCGAGTACCCGGCCGACGTCGCCGAAGCAGACGCCGCGGGCGTGGCCAAAGCCCTGGTCGACTCCTACGGGGGCTGGCGTCCGGAAACGGTCGAGAGCCCTCAGCAGCCTCGAAGCACGGCTCCTTGATCTACTTCTGACACAGGACTTAGCGGCGAGCCACGGTCAAGTCCTGTAGATCATTGGCTCCCTCCCGGGCCACGCGAGGCAGCGCCAGCGGTGGCGGTCATGTTCGATGAGGAAGGGCTCTGCGTGTGGCAGAGGTGTTCCCCAGGTCAGCCCGTCGAGCGCGCAGAGCCGGTCGAGGGCGAGCGTCAGACTGGCGACGTGCCCGATCACGGCGATGCTCTCGCCAGGGTGCACAGCAGCGATGCGGCAGAAGGCCGTTGTCATACGGGCCAGGACCTGGTGCCCGGTTTCGCCGTCGCTGACCTGCTGGGACAGCTCGCCGTCAACGATCCAGGCGCGGAGCACGTCGGCGGTACGGCGGCCGATGGCGGGATCGGCGCTGCCCTCGGAGCTGCCGATGCCTACCTCGGCCAAGTCCGGCAGCGCTTGGATCGGCAAGCCGCGTGCGGCAGCCAGCGGTCCGGCCGTCTGCCGGGTACGCAGCGCGGTACTGGTGCAGATCGCGACGATCGGCTCGGCGGCCAAGGTGCCGGCCATGGCCTCGGCCTGGGCGTGACCCCGATCCGTCAGCGATGCGGCCGGGACCGCCCCGGAGACTCCTGCGGTGACGTTCTGCGACTCGGCGTGGCGCAGGCACCAGATCCGGGCGGGGGCGTTCATGCCGGCCGTCCATCGCGCTCGTTGGCGACCACGCACTCAAAACAGGCTCCGGCACGCACCAGGGCGACCAGGTAGGGCACGGTCACGGTGCGCCGGTGTTTCCGCGTGGGTTCACGCTCGGTTTGGACGGGTTCCAGCGTTGATGCTGGTAGCGTAAACGAATTCAGTGCGGTGCGTAGAAGAGGGCTGAGATGCGTGACGTCTATCATGAGCAGCTCGATTCGGTCGGTCACACGTTGGTGGAGATGGCCGGGTTGGTCGGCCAGGCGCTTTCGCGTGCCACTCGTGCGCTGCTGGAATCGGATCTTTCGACGGCCGAGGCGGTGATCTCCGCTGATGACGAAGTCGACGCGTTGAACCGCGAGCTGGACGTGCGCACCCTGGACCTGATGGCGCGCCAGCAGCCGGTGGCCGGCGACCTGCGCACCCTGGTCACCTCGCTGCGGATGAGCGCGGATCTGGAGCGGATGGGGGATCTGGCCCGGCACATCGCCAAGGTCGCCCGGATGCGCTACCCAGAGTGCGCGGTTCCTGAGGAGCTGCGGGCGACCTTCGAGCAGATGGGTGAGATCGGGGCCGAGCTCGCTGGACGGGTCGCACGCATCATCGAGGACAGGGACGTCGAGGCCGCTCGCACGCTCGATGAGCAGGATGACACGGTCGACCAGCTGCACCGCGCGGTGTTCTCCGCACTGCTGTCGAAGGACAACCCGTACCCCGTCGAGGCGGCGATCGACTTGACGCTGCTCAGCCGCTACTACGAGCGGTTCGCCGACCATGCCGTCTCGGTCGCCCACCGCCTGGTGTTCCTGGTCACCGGCGAGTACGAGCGACCCTGAACGCCCTGGCCGGCAACCGCGCAATATGCTCTTGCCACAGACGCTGAGCCCCTGGTTTTCAGTCCAGCCGTTCAATTGGCCGCTCCTGAGGCATCGCTGAGCCTGCGGCATGCGCGGTTCCGGCGTCCCAGTCCTGCAGCGTAGCCAGGGCAGCTGTTGCCGGCGTCTGGGTTCAGGTAGTCGCCAGCTGGAGGTTGAGGCCGAGCAGCCCGCTGATGACGGCGGCCGGCATCTCGTCGGCCAGCGCCCTCAGCGCGATGTTGCGGCCGATCCTGGCGGCTCCTCGACTCGCGCCGACCACAACCCTCTCCCACCCTCTGAAAGGGGCGTGAATCAGATAGACGGGCATTGGCAAGCGGGCAGGTCAAAGGCGCGGTGCAGGTATCATCGTGGGCTGATGGCGAACGTCAATCCCGCGGGGAGCATTCAGTCAAGATCCGCATTGGACGAAACTGCGCGGGGAGCCGGAAAAGCACAGGGTCCCGCAACTAAACATCCGACGTAGTTCATCGAAAAGTAAAGCCCTCCAGGCTTGAATACAACCCGAGCGAGAAGCCACTAATGAGGATGAAGGGCTGACGTTCTTTGCGAGTCGGGTCATGCCGCGCGCGGAGAAGGTCTTGGCCAGTCTTGCAGGTCGGCGATGGTTTGCGCCCAGTTCCGGAAGCCGCCCTCCGGTGCCGTCTGGCAGTACTTGCGGAACAGGTCGCGGCTGTCGTGCCGCAGGATCCCGCCGGTCATCGACGGCGCGGCGTAGCCGGACAGGTCGAAGCTGGCCGGCTGCCAGTGCCTCGCGATCGCCGAGGCGCCGTCAGCCTCGGATTCCAGCGCGTAGTAGACCTCGGTGACTCCCAACGTCATCGCCGCGCCGAAGCACATGACGCACGGCTCCAGGTTCACAGCCAACTGCAGCGGGTGTGGCCTGCGTGCCGGCCCGAGCTGCTCATCGGCCTGGATCATCGCCAGCAAGTCGGCATGCACCAGCCGGCGCCGCAGCCCGCGCTCCTGAGTATGGGCACGGCCGACGATCTGGTCGCCCATCACCACCACCGCGCCGATCGGCAGCTCGCCGACGGCCAGCCCCTCCCCGGCGACTTCGATCGCAGCTCGAACCATCTGTTCGGGGCTCATGAGCGCACAGTACCGAACACGAACGCGACTACGACGGCTTGTCCACGACGAGGCCGGTCTCGGCGATGAAACCGTCGAGGACGCCATCGCACCGGAACTGCATGAGTCGCAGCCGCGACTTGACCAGCGCAGCCAGGGCGTCCACAGGTCCGAACCGCCCCCTGGGCAGTGGCTCACAAATCCGCTGCCCAAGGGTTCCATCCACCCTGGACCACCCTGGACCACCCCGATCCGCCCACCACCAGACTGCCGATACCCCTACCAGCGGACTTCGGAGGACCTCCTCTTAATCCGCGGGTTCGGGGTTCAAGTCCCTGGCGGCGCACCCGTTGAAGCGCCCCGCTCAGGCATCCTGAGCTGGGGGCTTCTTTTTTGATCTTGCTTTCACTGGCGGATCGTCAGGAGCGTGGTCCAGGATTGGACCGGGGATCTTGAAAACCCCGGTTCGCCACGTCCAAGTCAAAGTCCTGATTTCCATGTCTGAATTGTCGCGTGGACCAGGGATGGACCAGGGAACGACCTCGAAAACCGCCCCTGACATGCTGCGCAGACCGATCTTGACATACAGCCACTCCTTCGCCGGCGAGCGCTTTATGACCAGCTTGTGCTGCTGGCGCTGATGGCGGGTCGACCGCAGGTGGGATGGCTGCGGTGATGGCCAGCCACCAAGAGCAAGACCTCGGCGCCAGCCACATGGGCCGGGGAGCGACTGCGACAGCCGTCGTTGACGTTCGGAAATGCTGCAACCTCCTGCGCAGCTGTCGCTAACCTCGGGATAGGAGGTTCTTCATGCCACTCGATCTGTCTCGGATCGGGGCCGGGCGGACCGAGCGGCTGATCGTGCCTCGCGAGATCTACTCGGCTCTGCCCTCCCGCCCCTGGCCATACCTGCGCCTGGAGCAAGGCGAGGTGCTCGAACGCTGGTACGTGCGCCGGGATCAGCGTGACATTGTGATCAAGCAGAACACTGGGGGCGGCAAGACCGCGGCCGGATTACTGATCGCGCAAAGCAGCCTCAACGAGGGGTACGGACCGGCCGCGTACGTGGTGCCCGACACCTACCTGGTGGCCCAGGTTCAAGCTGAGGCGGCGAAGCTCGGCATCTCTGTAACCAGCGATCCCCGCACCGCAGAGTTCGCTTCCGGCCGGGCTGTCCTCGTGACGACTTTCCAGAAGATCGTCAACGGCAGGAGCGTCTTCGGTGTGACCGGCGACGGCCGTGACGTCCTGGAGATCGGGACAATCATCGTCGACGACGCGCACGCAGCCCTGGCCATCACCGAGGACCAGTTCCGACTCACCATCTCGAAGGACCCTAAGGACCCGTCCCAGCGGCACCAAGCGTATGCGGCGCTGCTCGACTTGTTCGAGGAGGAGCTGATCGCGCAGTCGCGGTCGGACTGGCAGGACATTCAGACCGGCGTACGGCAGGCCGTCCAACGGATCCCGTTCTGGGCTTGGGCCGATCGGCAGGACCGCGTGATGGAAATCCTGCATCCGCTCCGCGACGGCGAGCTGATGTTCACCTGGCCGCTGGTCAAGGACGTGCTACCGATCTGCGCCGCCACGGTGACCAGTACGGCCGTTGAGATCAGGCCGCCGTGCCCTCCGATCGCCCGGATCCCGTCGTTCGCCAGAGCCCGCCGCCGAATCTATCTCACGGCCACGCTGGCCGACGACAGTGTGCTGGTCACCGACCTGGACGCGGACGCGGACTCAGTAAGACGCCCTGTGACGCCAGAGCTCGCCTCCGACCTTGGCGATCGGATAATCCTTGCACCGCTGGAGATCAACCCGAACCTCGACGAGCGTGCGATCCGTCAACTGGCCCGCGAGGTCGCCGACGGGCGCCTGTTCGGCGGGTCCGGCGAGACGCCGGAGAAGCACAACGTGGTGGTCCTGGTACCGGGCGATCGGCAGGCTGAGGTCTGGAGGCCGTTCGCAGACGAGATTTGGCACGTCGGCGACCTGACGGACGGCGTCGCCAAACTCAAGCGCGACCACGTCGGCCTTGTCGTATTGGTGAACAAGTACGACGGCGTCGACCTACCCGGCGACGCGTGCAGGTTGTTGATCATCGACGGCTTGCCGCGAGTGTTCGACGCCTCCGAGCGCCGCGAACGTGCGGCCGGCCTGCCCACCCCTTCTCTGTTAGCGCGCAGCATTCAGCGCGTCGAGCAGGGCATGGGGCGTGGCGTCCGGGACCTCAATGACTACTGCGCGGTCCTGCTATTGGGAGCGGACCTGACCCAGGCCATCAACCAGCCGCGGCAACGCGAGCTGTTCTCGCCGGCTACCCGCGCCCAGCTGGCCTTGTCCGCTGAAGTGGCGCAACAGATCACGGGCGAGGGCATTGAGGCATTGCGCAAGGCGCTGTCGTTGTGCATCGGGCATGATCCGGAGTGGGTCACGCACAGCCGGCGCGCGTTGGCCGACGTGCAGTACGACAAGGCCGGGACGGTACGCCCGTCGGCGATTGCCGCCCGCACGGCCTTCGACGAGGCCGCTCGTGGCCAGTACGCCAGGGCCGCCGACATCATTGGGACCGCGGCCAACGCGGTTCCAATCTCGGAGTCGGCCGAGCGTGGCTGGCTGAAGGAGCAGCAGGCGGTGTATCTCGACTTCGTCGACCGCGCTGAAGCCCAGCGGGTGCTCGCTACTGCCAACCACAGCAATCCCGGTGTCCTACGCCCCAGCGCCGGCGTGCCCGTCAAGTTGGTACGCGCCACCCAGGTCCAGGCCCGTCGCGCCGCGGAGTTCCTCGATGGCGCATACGACGGAGGCGCGCAGCTGGTTTTGGGCGTCAAGGCGATGCTGGCCAACATCGAGTGGGACCCCGATCGCACCGGGGAGGCTGAGGCGGCGTTCGAGCAGCTCGGAGTCCATCTCGGCTTCGGCGGACAGCGGCCCGATCATCTCTACGGCATCGGCCCGGACAACCTATGGGTGTTGTCCGGCGACCGGCACGCGGTGATCGAACTCAAGACCGGCGTGAAGACGACCGCGATGATCGCCAAGAAGGACCTCGGGCAACTGGACCAGAGCCTGCGGTGGTACCGGGACAACTACGCGGACACCAAGGACCCGGTCCCTGTGCTCGTCCAGACTCGCGAAGTGTGCGAGCGCACCGGAACCCCGGTGTCGGACATGCGGGTGCTGACGGAGGACAAACTGACCCGACTGAAGGAGGCTGTCACAGCGATGGCCGTCGCCCTCGCTCAAGACGATGGCCGCTGGGGTGACGAGTCGGCTGTCGCCGAGCAGCTTGCAGCCGGGCACCTCACGGGCGGCGAGATCTTCACGTACTACACAAAGCCCGCCACAACCGCAAAGCCCTAGCCCGCTGCACCACTACATCTAGTGGTGCAGCGGTCGCGGGAGCACCCGCGGCCGATATCAGCGAAGCCGACAACGCCACTCAGACCGCGGTGCGGACGGGGCTCCGCACCGCGGCAGCTGGGGCGTCAGCATGATCACCTAGCATCGGCGATCATGAGCACTGACTCCGATCCCGGCACCGTCATACGCCCACGCGACCTCGGACACCGCACGCTGAACCGGCTGCAAGGCGAAATGCAGGGCGCCAGGCACCTCACTACCGCCGAGAATCAGGCTCGCCTGAACTATCTCGACGAGGTCGAGATCATCAACGACGCCTACTTCGGGGCCGAAGCGCTGGCGAAGAAGTGCCGGGTTCGACAGCGGGCGATCCGAAACCAGCTGAAGTCCGCGGAGCCGGAGCCGGAGCTGGCAACCATCCGGGGCGAGGTCGAAGCCCTCGCCGGACAACGCCTGCGCACCCTAGACGACATCTACGACCGTATGCAGGCGGCCGGGACTGCGGCATGGACGCTCCGCGAGAAGATGGCGCCTTTTGCCGGGATCTATCTTGCGTCGCGATACGTGGACCCCTCGACGGCCGACGACCCTTTGCCGGATATCTCAAGTCTCGGTTCGGCGTACTGGGAGATCGAACGCGCCGGCAAGGAATTCATGGAGGAGAAGTCGAACCAGCAGCGCTTCGACGACCTGCTCGCCATGGGCAGACGCCGCGCAGCCTTCCTCACATCGGCCCTCACAGTCTCGCTGCGAACGATCGACGCGTTCGGCGGGCGGCGGTTCGAGCCGTTCATCGCGACGCTGCTCGAAGACGAAGGATTCGTGATCGAACGCCGCAGCGGCGGCTCGGGTGACCGCGGCATAGACGTGATCGGCATGTCATTGGATGGCCGGCGCCTTGTGGCTCAATGCAAACACTCGTCCAACCCCGACAACAAGGTCGGAAGCCCCGACCTTCAGCTGCTCAACGGAAACGGCAAGCTTGTCCACGGTGGAGACATCGCCGTCCTGGTGACCAATCAGGGTCTCACCAAGGAGGCTGCGACCTTCGCTGTCGATCAGGGCCTCCACGTCGTTGACCGGGACTCGTTGAGGCGCTGGGCGACCTGGGGCGATCCGTTGATGCAGATCCTGGGCCTTCCCTCTCTACCCGAGCGACCGCCGTCGGTTCGGGCATCGGAGTTGGCCTAACCCTTGATCGGCTGTCCAGGTGTGGTCTCAGCTCTGCGGATCAAGGTCTCCACCGCTTCCACAGCGTCCAGGATGTTGTGGGATACCGCGACGCGATGCTGTTTGGCAGCTCTGGCCAGCGCCCCGAGAGCTTCGCGGGTGAGTTTGACGAGCCGGTCGTCAGGCATTTCTACCGCGTCCACACCGTCCCTGACTGCTTGGACCGCTACTCCCGCTGCGGCATCCAGCGCCTCGTCGGGCTCACCCATCACTGGCCGGCACACGTGATGTTCCTCGTAGATCGCGGTCCACAGACATTGGAATCCCATGAGCAACAGGTGGATGCATTGCTGGCGAGACGTCTCCAGGACGGTGGCGTTGAACAGCAGATTCCTGATCTCGTGGTGAAATCGAAACTCCCAGACCAGACGCTCAGCAGACTCCGCGTCAAACACATCCTCCCGGCGGAAGCGGATAATATTGCTGCCCGACCAGTTGGCGCTGTAGGGCTCGACGAGGCTGTACCAGCCTCTGTCCTGGTTCACGTTCCACAAGACGATCAGCACTGGGTCCGCACTGTGTGCCCACTTGTTGATGTGCCACGCCGTGACACGGGCAGAACGGCGTCGATCGTTGGCAGTACCTTTGACCTGCAATCTGATCCACAGGGAGTCCGCCTGTGTGGCGCGGTCCGTCTGGATCAACAGGTCCTCACCGAAGTCCCAGCGGACCTGTTCAGGGCAGTGTCCGTTGTCGATGAAGACCTTCTCCACCGCATTCATGGCGGCCCGGTCGATCTTCTGCTCGGGGGTCATCTTCGGCACGGTGCTACGAGATCCGCTCTCTCTTAAATCCCCGATGTCAGGAATCACCTTGAATGGCTACAGCGCCACTGTAGCCAGCGTGGCCAACCGGGGATGACGTTCCTGCACACCGGGAATCCCTAGTTGTGGCCAACGTGGGTCTGCCACCGCCGGCGCATCCAACTGCTACATGTAGTGGGCGTAGCGGGTGGCGACGGCCTGTTCTGGCGGGCAGAAGCGCAGGATGGACTTGACCTTGCGCGCGGTGCGTTGGGTGACCGGGAGTTGGCCGTCGGGCCGGGCCTGGTTCCAGTTGATCTTCGTCAACGCCAGGGTCTCGGCGCAGGCCTTGCGGGGGGGCTGCGCACCGGGTGAGTCGGGCGGATCCCTATCGGCTGGGGCACGTAGTGGCCGGGGTAGGTGGAGTAGAACTCGACGCTTCCGGTGGTGTACAAGATCAGCTCGCGATCGGACAGCGCGAGCATCGTGCCGCGCAGCGGCGGCGCCAGTTTCCCGCCCCGGAAGAGCCGGGCCCGGTCGCTGGTGGTGATCCACGCCGTCTCGAGGGAGTCGATCAGCCGGTCCTCGGCGCCGCCTTCGAACCCTTCGATCTCCTCGGGGGTGAAGGCCGAGCTCTTGTGCAGCACGACGCGCGCCGGCACGGTGCGGTGTTCGCGGCGGTAGGTGTCCAGGGCGCCGAGCAACAGCTGGTGGGCGTCGTCGCGGCTCAGGTGGGGTTGCTTGTCGTTGCCGGAAAACGGAAGCCCCCGCTAAGGTCAGCCCGCATTGATCTCGTTCAGGCACAGCAGGTAAACCGCCGATGAGTTCTTCGCGGTGATGAAAGCGTGGGCGAGACTGCCGCAAACGTACGTGCTGTAGTCAACAGCAGTGTAGACCCTGACGACCTTGTAAACGGCTGCCTGGCCGTTCCAGTTGGCCTGCCACCAGCACTCCACCTTATGCCAGCTACTCGAATCGGCTTTGGACACGCTGACACAGTCGCCCGTATTCGCATCCCTGACATCCTGATAGCCGCCGATTCCCGCGGTAACAGCGATGGCGATTCCGAGAACTGCTAGCACAACGAAGACCACAGCAGGTATCTTGGCCTGCTGTTTCCTTATTGCTTCCTGGTCCTCGGCATGCTTCTCTGCCCGCGCTTCGGCTGGTTCCGGCGTCCCCTCCGGCAGGAGCAAAAGGTTGGGATAGTGGGCGCCACCGCGGCGGTATACCACGTAGTCTGTGGGCGCGGTGTGCGTTGAGTCGAATATTTGGCGGGTGTCGCTCCCCCATTCCCGGCCGCGCTCCTCGACTACCGCGCGAACGAAGACGTATCGCGAATCCACCGTGATGATCGCAGTAGTTCCCCAAGGCACCACGCCGATCTGAGCACCGCCTATGCCCAGCACCCGCAGTGGATTCTTGAGATCGGTGGCGTTCCGGATCTTCAGCGCCACCAGATGCGGCGGTGGAGGC
>NZ_JAACYW010000440.1 GCF_015356825.1 Catenulispora rubra
CCAGCCGCGAGGCCATCGCCGCCGCCTCCACGAGCAGAGCGGAGTAGTCCAGCGCCCGGCGGCCGTCGTCCAACGCCGTGGCGTCAGGATGCGCACGTGCCGTGGCGTGCAGGATGTCAATGAGCGTACGGGGCGCCGGCGCCGACGCCGACGCGTCGTACACCGCGGGGGCGTCCTGACCGGACACCGGCTGATCCATTCGGGTTTCCTCGCGTCGGCGGGACGGCGCGCGTGGTTCGCGCACCTGGCCGATGTCAGGATATCAACAGAGATGATCACGCGAATTCCGGCGGCGCCCCGGGGATGACAGTCGGTGGGCGGGCGAACTGTGCCAGCACAGCGAACCGAAGCGTCGGCGGTGTGGCGCGGGTGTGGTGCGGCGATGGCCGGCGGGTGTCTGACTCGCGCGGCGTGGGTCGAGTATATCGATGGCTGCGGCCCTCCCTGACGCCTCCGGCCGAGACGCCGGCCACTCCCCCAAGATCACGAAGCCTTGCTTTTGTAGATGAGTGCCGCCGGAGGCGGCTCCTTAGAAGGTCGTGTGCACGAGATGGCGAGTTGGATGTGGAGAGAGGATTGGGGCCCGTTATCTATGTATGGGATGGGGCGTGGCTCGGCACACGAACGAGATTGAAAGCCCGGCCCCGCCGGCCCGAAAGCCGGCAGAACCGGGCGTCACCCTCAGCGCCTCACCAGCGCGTCAAAGCCCAAAGCTGATCCTCAGAGCTCCGCCATCGCCGGAATCAGTTCCCGCCCGATCAACTCCAGCCGCTCCGTCTCCCATACCTTCGGCACCGACACGTGCACCTCGCTGACATCGAGCGCCGCGAAGCCGCGCATCTGCTCCAGCAGGGCCGGTATGTTCTCGCCCTTGTCGCCGATGTCGAGGGGAGCCATCACCGTCTTCTCGATGGCGTCGTAGTCCGTGCCCTCGGTCTCGCAGTGGCCGCGCAGTACCTGCAGCTTGTGCTCCAGCTCCGGGCTTGCGAACAAGTTGCACGCCTGCGCGTACTTCGCCACCAGGCGCAAGGTCTTCCTCTCGCCACCGCCTCCGATCAGGATCCGGGGAGTGCTCAGGGGCTGCGGAGAGTTCAGGGTGCGGCCCAGGTGGTAGTGCTTGCCTTCGTAGGGGCCGTCGTTGTCGCTCCACATCTGGCGGCAGATCTGCAGGGTCTCCTCCAGGCGCTCGAAACGCTCAGCGGTGCCGGGGAAGTTGAGCCCGAGGCCCTCGGCCTCCTCGCCGTTCCAGGCCGCGCCGATGCCGAGCCAGGCGCGGCCCTTCGACAGCACGTCCAGGGTCGACACGGCCTTGGCCAGCAGGCCCGGCTCGCGGTAGGTCACCGCCGTGACCCACGCCAGCAGCTCCACCTTCTCGGTGCGCGCCGCCAGGTAGCCCAGAGTCGTGTACGCCTCAAGCATCTCCGACTCGACGGGGCCGAAGTGACTGATCTGGAACAGGTGGTCCATCACGCTCATGCGCCCGAATCCGGCCTCCTCGGCCGCCACGGCCACCCGGGTCAGGCCGTCGGCCAGGGTGGCGGGGCCGCCGGGGAAGGTGAAGTTGGTGATGTGCAGCCCGAGTTGCATGGTCAAGCTCCTCGCAAAGGACATGGGGGTAGCAGAAAGTGGACCGGCCGGCGGCACTCCCGCCGGCTGTCCCTCACGAAAGCTACTCCCGCCGTGCCCTGGATGTCAGTCTGCGACATCAACTCGCTGCGGCATCGCCGGACGCTGTCAGGCCCTTGGCACCCGCACCGGGCCCGGCGACTCGTGGTCGCCGAACGCCCTGCCGTCGACAAGATCGCCACGAGCCCCGCCGCCGTCCCACGGCAGCACCGCCGCCCAGCCGGCGATCACGAACCCGAGCACCAGTACCACGGCGAACACCGCCACCACGCCGCCGGAGTTGGCGTTGATCCCGGCGATCCCCAGCGCCAACAGGAAGCTGCCGACGAGCAGCGCGGTCAAGCCCCACTTGGTGTTCATACCTTTACGGTAGGCGCGCCCGCCGATCCCGCCACTCCCCCGGCCCGATCGGAGGTCCCCGCCTGATCGGGGCCCCTTCACTCACGTGTTCGCCGCCACCTGCGTCCCGGCCCCGCGCCGCCGCACCGCCACCTGCTCGGCGCGCGCCGCCGGCAGCGTCCCCTCCTCTCGCCCCTCGACGACGAACCCGGCGTCGGCGATCATCGCCAGGTCGTCCGCCCCGGCCGCGCCCTCGCTGGTCAGGTAGTCGCCGAGGAAGATCGCGTTGGCCAGGTGCAGCGCGAGCGGCTGCACCGTCCGCAGGTGGATCTCCCGGCCGCCGGCCAGCCGCACCTCCACGTCCGGGAACACGAACCGGAACAACGCCAGGATCCGCAGGCACCGGGCCGGCGTGAGGTCCCACCGTCCGCCGAGCGGAGTGCCCTCGAACGGGATGAGGAAGTTGACCGGCACCGAGTCCGGATCCAGCTCGCGCAGCGCGAAGGCGACGGAGACCACGTCCTCGTCGCTCTCCCCCATCCCGAAGATGGCGCCGGAGCACGGCGACAGCCCGGCGGCGGTGGCGTCCTGCAGCGTGCTGACGCGGTCGGCGAAGGTGTGCGTGGTGCAGATGTCCGCGTACTTCTCCTCGGCGGTGTTCAGGTTGTGGCTGTAGGCGTCGGCTCCGGCGGCGGCGAGCCGTGCGGCCTGGCCGTCCTTGAGCAGCCCGAGGCAGACGCAGACCTCGACGTCGGGCGTGCCGTCCTTGATAGCCGCCACCGTGTCGGCCACACGTTCGATGTCACGGTCCGAGGGCCCGCGTCCGGAAGCCACCAGGCACACGCGCTTGGCCCCGGCGCCGACGGCCTTCGCGGCCAGCTCGGTCGCCTCGTCGGTCTTGATCCACGAGTACTTCAGGATCTCCGCTTCGCTGCCCAGCCGTTGCGAGCAGTAGAAACAGTCCTCCGGACACAGCCCGGACTTCATGTTGACCAGGTAGTTGAGCTTCACTCGGCGCCCGAAGAAGGCCCGCCGCACGCGCCCGGCAGCCGCGACGACGTCCAGCACGTCGTCGTCGGAGGTGTCCAGAAGCGCCAACGCCTGCTCGCGCGTCGGCGGCCGGCGCTCCAGGGCCGCCGCGACCAGATCGGAGAGCAGGTCGGAAGGCGGAGTGTCGAGGGGAAGGTGCACACCAGAGGGGTCGGTCACGGTTCCCCATCGTGGCGTGGCGCCCGCGGGCCAGGTGATCGGTGGCCAACACAGGATCACGCGGTAAACGTTGTGGGGTTCCTTCTGGCGTCTGCGGCCGCGCATGGCATGCTGCTCGAAATGAACACCTCTGATTCGAGCCACCTGATCGGTATACGGCTGGGCACGGCGCTGGCCGCGTGCCTCGCGGCGGTGACGCTGACAGCCGGGTGCAGCGGTTCGGCGTCCTCCGGGGCCAAGAACGCCGCCGGTTCGGCGACGACCACGTCAGCGGCGTCAGCGGGCTCCCCCACGACCTCCTCCTCGTCGTCCTCGTCGGGCTCCGTGGACGGCGGCGCGAGCCCGTCGACGGCCGCGCCCGGCAGCTCCGCCCCGGCGTCGAAGCCGACCTCCGTCGGGGCCGGCGGGCCGCGCGACTGTTCGACCGACATGCTGCACTTCACGATCGATTCGGTCCGCGAGCCGGTCAATCACGTGGTGATCTCGGCGACCAACACCTCGCAGGTGCCGTGCCACCTGAACAAGTACCCGCTGCTGCGCACCTTCCAGGCGGACAAGTCGACGATCGGCGTGGCCCAGATGGACAAGCCGGCCGCCGCGATCCTGCTGGCCCCGGGCGCCGTCGCGTACTCGGGGGTGATGACCAACGCCGCGGACGGGTCGGGCACCAACCACAAGACCGTTTCGGCATTGTTCCTGCAGCTCCAGCCGGGCGACGCCGGCGCCGGCGGGACGGGCCGGCCGGTGTCGGTGGCGATGCCGCCGAGCGCGCAGTACATCGACAGCTCGGCGTATGTCTCCTATTGGAAGAGCGACATGCAGACCGCGCTCTACTAGCGGCCGGCAGCCGCTGACGATCACCAGCGACCTCCCGACGGGCGGGGGCATCGGGCGCCTGTTACGGTCGGGAGGGTTGCGACGCCCGAGCCGCGAGGAGACCCGCCCGATGACCGACCTTTCCCCCGCCGACGCCGCCCAGCCGGTGGTCAGTCCCCTGACCTCGGCGGCGATGTTCCTGGTGCTGACCGTCGAGGACGGCGGCGAGGACGCGGTCCGGGAGGTCGTCCCGGATCTGAGCGGGTACGCGCGCGCGGTGGGCTTCGGGCATCCGGAGGCGGAGCTGGCGTGCGTCACCGGCTTCGGCTCGGCGGCGTGGGACCGGCTGTTCGGCGGCCCGCGGCCGGCCGAGCTGCACCCGTTCGTCGCGCTGGACGGCCCGCAGCACGCGGCGCCGTCCACGCCCGGCGACATCCTGCTGCACCTGCGGGGCCAGCACCTGGACGTCTGCTACGACTTCGCGGCGAACATCCTGACGCGGCTGGGCGGCGCGGTGAAGGTCGTGGACGAGGTGCACGGCTTCCGCTACTACGACCGCCGCGACCTGCTGGGCTTCGTGGACGGCACGGAGAACCCGGAGGGGTCGGAGGCCGTCGCCGCGGCGCTGGTGGACGCCGAGCGGGATCCGGAGTTCGTCGGCGGGAGCTACGTGATCGTGCAGAAGTACCTGCACGACATGTCCGCGTGGAACACGCTGTCGGACCAGGAGCAGGCGCTGGTGATCGGCCGCACCAAGGCCGGCAACGTGCAGCTGCCGGACGCGGCGCTGCCGAAGACCTCCCACGTGGCGCGCAACACGATCGTCGGGGCAGACGGCCAGGAGCAGGACATCCTGCGCGCGAACATGCCGTTCGGCTCGTTCCGCGAGGGCGAGGTCGGCACGTACTTCATCGGGTACTGCGCCACGCCGACCACCACCGAGCAGATGCTGCGGAACATGTTCCTCGGCGACGCCGAGGGCAACCGGGACCGGATCCTGGACTTCTCCACGGCGGTGACCGGCTCGCTGTTCTTCGTGCCGCCGACCTCGTTCCTGGACGACCCGCCGCCGGCTCCCGGGCAGGACGTGCCCGCCGCAGACCCTGTACCCGCCGAAACACCCCGTCCCACTGATTCACCCCGTCCCGCCGATGGATCGCTGGGCATCGGAAGCCTTAGGAGCTGACTGACATGAACAACCTGCACCGCGACCTCGCCCCGGTCAGCGACGCCGCCTGGGAGCAGATCGAGGAGGAGGCCCGCCGCACGGTGCTGCGGTACCTGGCCTTCCGGCGCGTCGTGGACGTCTCGGGCCCGGCCGGCCTGGAGCTCGGCGCGGTCGGCGACGGCCACACCGCGGCGATCGCCGCCCCGCACGACGGCGTGCAGGCCCGGCTGCGCAGCGCCCAGCCGCTGGTGGAGGTGCGCATCCCGTTCGAGCTGGACCGCACGGCCATCGACGACGTGGAGCGCGGCGCGCAGGACAGCGACTGGCAGCCGGTGAAGGACGCGGCGAAGATCGCGGCGTTCACCGAGGACCGCGCGATCGCCGACGGCTACGCGGCGGCCGGCATCACCGGCCTGCGGCCGTTCGCCAGCAACGCGGCGATGGCGCTGCCGGAGGACCCGGTCGACTTCCCGACGACCGTGGCCCGGATGGCCACGCAGCTGAAGCTGGCCGGCGTCGAAGGGCCCTACCACCTGGTGCTCGGCGCCGACGCCTACCAGGCGCTGTCCGACGCGGTGGACCACGGGTACCCCGTCGCCGAGCACGTGGCGCGGCTGATCGACGGCGAGGTGATCTGGGCGCCGGCGATCACCGGCGGCGTGCTGCTGTCCAGCCGCGGCGGGGACTACCGGCTGCAGCTGGGGCAGGACCTGTCGATCGGGTACGAGTCGCACACTGCGGAGAAGGTGCGGTTCTACTTCACGCAGTCGTTCACGTTCCTGCCCTACACGGCTGAGGCGGCCGTGCCGCTGAGCGCGAAGGTTGCGGAGGCGAAGGCGGGCAAGGAGACGAAGCCCGCCAAGCGGCGGTAAGCGACGGCTAGGGGGCGCTGCCGCGGCGTAGGACAGCGCTAAGCGGTCGCGGTGACGACCACGTAGCCCTTCGGCTCGCGCCAGATCCCATCCGACAGGGTGCGGAACCTGGCGCGAGCCGCTTTGTCGAGGTCGGCGGTGATGGCCCGGTGCAGGTCGGGGTCGTCCGGCACGCCTTGCAGCGTCAGGATCGAGGCCAGGTAGGCCACGACCGGCTCGGGACCGGGGAAGAGCAGGGCGTTGTCGCGTCGCAGGACGCGGATGGTGTCGGGGGCGAAGCCTGCGGCGACGAAAGCGGGCAGGTTGCCGCCATGGACGCGCTCGTCGGGCGAGGGCGGCGGGGTGATGCCATGCCCGGCCAGGACCTCACGCAGCAGCGCCATCAGGTACGGGTAGGGCTGTTCGCGGTTGACGACGGCGGTGAAGCGGCCACCTTCCCGGAGGACGCGCCGGGCCTCGCAGACGGCTCCGGCGAGGTCGTCGAGGTGGTAGAGCATGTGGCGGTGCAGGCTCGACCAGTGGAGTTAGAGCGACCGAGGATAGGCGTGGGGCGCGCTCTTGGTAACTCAGGGATTTGACAGGCAGGCACGGGCCTGATGGTTTCGGAGTTCTCTACGCTTCGTAACCGTCGGAGCGCCCGTGCCTGCCATGCCATCATCTCTTCTCGACCCCCTGTGGGACCAGTTCTCGGCGTTGCTACCCGACCGTCCCGAGTTCGA
>NZ_JAACYW010000441.1 GCF_015356825.1 Catenulispora rubra
GCCCCCGCCCACCCGCCGAATCAGCCACCTGAAACAGCTCTGCGGCGGAATCGCCGAACATCCCTGAAGATCACCAACAGCATCCGGAATGTGGGCCAGATCCAGATCCAGCATGAAGCGCCCCGACTGTCCCAAACCCAACCCAGGGCACATCAGTGCACCGCTTGCTACGAACTACGGCTGATTTGGTGCTCGCAGCTTCTTTGCCTTTTCGATGTCTTTTGACATCTGCTGGGCGCGAAGGAACGGCATGGCCTTGTCGACGGCTTCGAAGGCTCCAGCCTTGTCGTCGATGCCAAGGCGTGCGCTGGCCATGTCGATCCACAGGCGGCCGTGGAGGCGGTCGTCCAGATCGCTGACACGCTTGAGCGCCTCTCCGAGAATGGTCACGGCCTCGGCCGCCCTGCCGGATCTGACAAGCGCCCGGCCCTTCATCTGCATCATGAGCACGATGCCGCGCGCGTTCTTGATGGCGACGTGTTGCTGATACGCTCGCTCGAAGCATGTCAGTGCAGCTTCGGGGTCGTCCTTGTCGAGGCGGACGAGGCCGATGAACTCGTCGACCGATGCCCTCAGTGTCTTGTCGGCGCGCTGCTCCTCGTTGTCGGCCGGCGCGGACAAGTTCCCGACGGCTTCGAGGGCCGCATCGACCTGTGCCTGGGCTTCGTCAAGGAGTTCAGCTTCCCGCAGCGCGCGCGACAGCAAGCATCGCATTCTGGCCTCGTAGCGCTTGTTGCCGAGGCGCTGGGCCGAGATGACCGCACACCGGAGCACGTCGACGGATACTCTGCCTGGGCGCCGGTTGAAGAGGTACGTCTGCAGCGGTTCGGTCATTCGGACGACGACTTCGTCCTCGCCGTCGATGAACGCCTGGTTGATGAGCATCACGACTCGGTCGAGATGCTGTCCGACCCACAAAAGCGCGGTCTGCTGCCGGGCAAACGGGTTAGCATCGGCGTCCAGCGCCACTTTGACCACCCGGAACGGCTTGTTACGGGAGGTCGCCTTGTCAGCGTACTGAAGCATGATCGCGTACCAAACGCGCAGTGCAACGTAGGCCTTCTGCTGGCGGGCCTTCGAGAATTCGCCTTTCTGCTCGAGCAGTTCGCGAGCATGGATGCGGATCATGTGGTTGGCCGAGAGCGTCGTTCCGTCCCCGGGCTGGTCCGTCCCGGCCGTTTCGTTCCAGGATTTGGCGATCAGGTACCGCCCAGTCAGTTCCCGCCGCGCCGCGCGCATCCTTTCGAGCGGAAGCCCCGAAACTTCCGCAAGCCACGAGTCGCCGAATACCGACATCTGGTCGGGCAGCAGTCCAAGTGCCCGGTAGAGCTTGCGGGCATCGGCCGGCAAGCTCGCGTACGATTCGTCGAACACTCGCATCGTGCCCGAGCGGTGCGAGCGGAATTCGTCGATCGCGCCACCGCTCCGGGCCAGCCGGTGGTTCATGTCAGTCATGGTGGTGCTGGGCTCCCTGTTCAGAATGCCGGCGACCATCATCAGGACCGCCGGAATGCCAGCGCAGACGTCGACCACACTCCGCAAAGCGGCGTCGCTGTCGAGCTGGTGGGGTGCCACCGCGTTCTGGAAGTACCCTCTGGACGCGTCCGCGTCGAATCCGCGCACCTCGCGATACTTGACGTCGGCACCCAGCAGGTCGTCGATCATCGTGTCCGCGGCCACAATGACCGTGCTGTTCGCCGACTGCGGAATCAGTGTCGCGATCTCGTCGGCGTCCTTGACGTGATCGAAGATGACGCAGATCTTCCTGCCCTGCGTCAGCCTGGCCCACCATTTTCTGGCGACTTCCGGCTCGGGCGGGATCAGGGCCGAGGGCAGTCCGACCTGTGCCAGCAGCAGCCGGGCGACCTCTCCGGGGTCCGGCTGGTCAGAGTTCAGTCTGTCCAGGTCCAGATAGTAGATGCCGTCCTCGAAGAAGTCCGTCCCATGATGACGGATCCAGTACAGCAGCATCGTCGACTTCCCGATGCTCCGCATTCCGGCGAGGTGCAGGAGTTTCGCCACGTCGCCTCCGGCGCAGGCGGCCTCGACGATCCAGGCACGCTCTTCAACGCGATCGGCGAACGCCGTGGGCTCGGGCGGATAGTTGGCATCGGTGCACCTGAACTGGAACTCGGGGCCGATGATGGCGGTCTCGATGTACTCCGTCAGCATGGCGCGGTGCAACCGTGCGGATTGCGCGTCGTCGGAGTCGGCCAGCGTCAGCTGCGTCATCAGCCGTGCGATTTCGGCGATCGGATCCTTCTTCGCCTTGATCATTTTCCTCAGCTTCGGGAGGCGCGCGACCATCGCCCTCGCGAACGCGGCGGCGGCCGGCCTGCCCACCTTTTCGCCTGCGCTTTTTCCGAGAGCACCACCGGTCGCGATCAAAAACTTCTCGAGCGATGCCTTCGTGATCTCCTCAATCAACTCAGCCCCCGCTCCGCTCGTCGACCGCCGACTGCAGCCGAACTTCATCAGAGGTCTGATCCTAGACAACGCACCACTACCCGGCGCAACACTCCGCTACGGCAGTCGTGATGCACCCTGGCCGTTCGGGCACCGTCACCACGCTGTCGGCGGCTCCCATCGACCAGTCGCTCGACATGGGCCTCGCCCAGAGCGGCCTTGAGCTTCTAGTTCTCGCGCTCCCAGCTGCACCTCATGTGCCGAGGTTCCCGCCCTGCCTGCCACCCCCGGGCAACCCGACCCAAGTCCAGGAACTGCCGCTCCCAGATCCCAGCGCTCTACTCGGACACATTGGTCCGCCGCGCCGCCTCGACGACTGCCACCTCACCGGCCACGATCGACAGCACGATCCTCAGCTTCTACCCCACCGGGAACTGTGGATACGCGCCCCGTCAGATCGCTACCGGATCGGGAAAATACGTCCGACTCGACAGCAGGCGACTGACGCAGCCCGGCCCGGCCATCGCGAACACCATCTACATCGGATGCGTGAAGACGTAAGAAGCGCAGACGCTGTTGCGGCACACGTGCGGCCCGGCCTTGTGCTGCCACCACTGCTCCGGAGCGCGGTCACGGGCCCCCACTGGGTTCCGCAGCGGTTGCACCGCCATCGCCCGGTCTGCGGCCGGCCTATCTAGCGCTCCTCCGGTCAGGGCTTTCGCAGGCCAGTCCCATACCTCGAAAGCAGGAATGTGGCTGGCTCATTTACCGGATCTCCGATTAACTGGCTGGCAAGGCCATTGATTCGTCGGCCCCCCGGCGCCGCCCCAGGAAGGGCGGAGCCGATGCTCTGGCTGGTGGCAGGGCCGGTCACACGAAAGCCAGTAGACGGTCGGTGAGGCCCAGGTCATCGGCGCAGCTCAGGCGAAGCGCCCCGCGTTCCTGCCAGGGCTTGATGTGTCCTGGGTTTGGTCGAGTCAGGATGCCGGTTTCCAGGCTACCGGCTGGATCGGCATGTCCGTAGTTCGTACTCAATCGGACGTGATGTGGCCTTGGAAGTCTTCCGGGGTGCTCGGCCAATCGTCGACGGCCCCCACCATCGTCCCTGCACCCTGACGACCACGCGGCCATGATGCCCGGGGCGCGTGCCGTGTGGTGCGACGCGGCCCCCAAGGACCGTCACAGGCCAGAACCGACGTCCTCGCCCTTCGCGCCGGGATCGCCGGCGCGGATGCGATAGACCTGAAGGTGGAGCCCGTAGTACTTGTCGGTTTCGCCTACCCACTGCAGGCCCAGGCGCTCCGTGGTGGCGATGGCCCGGTGATTGTTCGGCCGGGTCACAGCGAACAGCTCGTCGGTGTGCTGGGTGAACGCCCAAGCGATCAGGACGCGGGCAGCCTCGGTCGCGTAGCCCTTTCCCCACACCTGGGGGTTGAGCTGCCAGCTGATCTCCAGGTCCTCCTCATAGGGAGGCAGCAGCCGGATACCCAGACCGCCGATCACCGCACCGTCGTCCCTGCGCTGCACCGCCCACCGCCCCCGCGGTGCCGCCAGGTTCGGCTGGGCCTCGGTCCAGGCCTGCAGCACTGAACGCATCGCCGCCGCATCGCCCACCCGATCCATCGCGGGAGTCAGCCAGTGCGCGACATCCCCAGAGCCGTAGACCGCCAGAGCAGCCTCGGCGTCGTCGACCGTCCAGTCCCGGACAATGAGCCGTTCGGTGGTCAGGGGCATGTTCATTACGGGTTCCCTTCTTCGGCAGTCCCCATCCTCCACTGCCGCGCAGCGCTCGGGGCCGCGGCGCGTCGATCACACCAGACGGCAGGATCGCCGCTGCTGTCGATCACCCTGGCCAGACGGTGCTGACCGACGTGGTCAGATCATCGCCGCAGGGCCAGGCTCCGCGAGACGATCCGTAGCGATCTCACACGCCATGATCAGTCACCGGGCGCCCCAAGACTCGCTGGCGCCAGGCCGCGTCCAACGCCGACTCCCGGATCCGCCAGCCGTGCGGCGCGCGAACGGGTTCGTCAGCGAGGACGGCGCCGACCACGAACAGGTTGTCGACGCCGTCGGCCGGCCCGGAGGGCGGCAGGACGGGGGTAAGGTACGGCGGGAGGCGTGCGTCGGGCCCTGGTTTCCTCGAGCCTCTGCTGTCCGACCCGTACCAGGACCCGGAGCGTTCGGCGGAGCTGGCGGACTCGGTGTCGATGGCGGCCTTGCTGCTGCTGGAACGGCTGTCCCCGCTGGAGCGGGCGGTGTTCGTGCTGCGCGAGGTGTTCGGGTTCGGCTTCCCCGAAATCGCGAACCCCGTCGGACGCTCAGAGGCCGCGTGCCGTCAACTCGCGGTGCGGGCCCGCCGGCACATGGACCTGGGCCGCCCCCGCTTCGAAGCGGATCAGAAGGAGCGCGAGGAACTGTCCGCACGGTTCTTCGACGCCCTGCGGGACGGCGATGTCGGTGCGCTTAGGGAACTGCTGGCCGCGGACGTCCAGATGATCGGCGACGCCGGAGGCAAGGCGCCCCCACTCGTCCGCAGCGTCATCGGCGCCGACAACGTGGCCCGGCTGCTCGCCGCGAGCTGCAAGAGCATCGGCGACGCCATCTACGAATACGCCGGCCAGAACGACCAGTCCCGGCTGAACTCCGGCGCGATCGCCGCGCTCGACGCTGTGGATGCCGACGCCAAGGCCGCGCAGTCAGACACCACCACCGCGTCCGCCGACGCCCCCGACGACATCGTCCTGGGCAATGCCGCGGCCGCCGCGCAGAACGCCCTCGTCGCGGACTCCAACGCCAGGATCGGCGGACCGCCGGTCACTGTCGTCGCGCCCGTCGGGTGAACGCCATCTCGCCCCTTCCCGTGCTGCACCGGCAGTGGTCGACGGATCGGTGACCTGCGAAGACACTCAGCGGACAAGCACTTTTTCAGCGGTCTGAAGTATGGCCCGGCTCTGACGGCTCACTACGGCGCAGGGCCCTGGCATCCACGGACGACTTCGAGATGACGCCCCGGCTGCGCATAGTCGACCTCGCGTCGGTGACGATGCCGCGCTACGACTACCGCTGATCCGCCTGGACTGAATTCGGCGCCGGCAGCAGCCTCAGTGACGGCGTTGGCACGCTGCTCCAGCCAGCAATCCGGTCGTGCATCGTGGCCCGTCGGCCCGTTCCAGAATGCAGTGGGCCGAAGACGCACCGGCTGGCGTAACGCCAGTCTCGCTCTGGCGTGGAATTGCCGGGGCCCCACCAGGCATCCATCCGCACCGGCAGTTGTGCGCGATTGGTCAGTGACCACGCGTCGCGATAGTCGCTTCTTCCGATGTGACGCTGCGTGATAGGTGGATGGTTCACTTCACTTCCAGGGACCTCCCGGGGCCGATCTTGCCGCGATGGGACCAGGGATTCATGCCCGCGGACTGGGAAGCGTGGCTCGACTATGAAGGAGTACCGGACGGGACACCGTTCCTGCTCTCGCCAGGGTGGGAGTACGACCTCGCGCTGAACAGCTACTTCCACCGCTCTGGGGGCTTGGAGGAGTCGCTGAGGACGGCGTCCAACCGGGCCCTCGCGCTGGCGCGCTTCCTGAGCTTTCTGCATCTGTCGCGAGGCGGCAGGGGCTGGCGGGACGCGTCGGAGGAAGATCACCGGGCGTTCCACTATTGGAGAAGGCGCGATGCGGCCGGACCGTGCGTTGATGGCGCGACGTGGAGCCAGGAAGTCGCGTTGGTCCATCATTTCTACGGTTGGGCGCTGGCGAAGGGTCTGGTTGGCGCCTCGCCGATCCCGCAGAGGGGGCGGCGCCCGGGCAGGCTGCGGCTGGGGACGTCCGAGGCCAGGTCGGCGCGGAGTCAGGACTCGACCGTTCCGGCGACGTACGCCCATGACGGCGGTGGGGAGTCGTTGGAGTGGCTGCCGGCCGCCGCCTATCGTCGCTGGCGCGATGTCGGACTACGTGGCTACACCGCGGCGGGTCTGCCCGATCCGGGTTTCCGTGGCCGGTGGGCGGCGCGGAACGCGGCCTACACGGACTTGATGGTGCGCACCGGGCTGCGGATTACGGAGCAGTCGTCGCTGGTGGTCGGGGAGGTTCCGGTTGGCGGGGCTCCGGGCTATGAGCGTTTCTGGCTCCCGGCGGCGATCGCCAAGGGCGGCTCGGCGCGGTGGGTCTACGTTCCGGCATCAGGGCGTCGTGACCTGCGGGACTACACCGAGGTGGACCGCGCACAGGTGGTGCGGGAAGCGCAGGGCCGCGGACGCTATGACGGGATCCGGCGTCCGTTGGTGATCGCAGACCCGGAGCGTCCGTGGTGGGCGACGGCGGGTGGCGGGGCGC
>NZ_JAACYW010000442.1 GCF_015356825.1 Catenulispora rubra
CCCGAGCCCCCCGACCGGCCCCACGCCGTGGCGCCCGCCCACACCCGGGCCCACGATGGAACAAAGCCGACCTTGCGGTGACCATGCTGGAGTTGCAGAGGTGAACAGCGAGGAGGGTGGTTCCTCGGTCTGGTCCGGGCCGCGGCTCGCGGTGTCCCGCCTGAACTGGGAGGGTCGGCACTCCGAGGCGATCGACCTCGCGGACCGGCTGCTGGCTGGGCTCACCGATCCCCAGGAGATCCTGGGCGTGCTGCTCGCCAAGCTCTCGGCGCTGCTCAACACCGACCGGCTGCGGGAGTGCCCGGTCGTCATCGACGCCGCGTGGCAGACCGTCCAGGCCCACGGCGCCGCACCCGCCGACCTCGGCGAGTTCCACGCCCTCGCCGCGTTCTTCGCCTACCGCGAGGGCTCGCTGGAACGTTGCGTCACCAACCTCGTCCGCGGCGCCCGCGCGCTGGAGGTCACCGCCACCGACGTCCGCGCGCTGCGGCCCTGGATCGCGATGGCCGTCACCTACTCCTACGTCGGCTTCCACCGCCACGCCGTCGCCGCGCAGGGCCACGCCGAGCGCATCAGCCGCCTGGGTACCGCCATGGACCGCAAGCTCGCCGCGCACCCCGAGATCAAGGTCCGGCACGCGGTGTGGCTCGACCAGCGCGGCGAATCCGTGGCCGCCAAAGCCGTGCTCCGCGACCTCGTCGTGCACCTGGGGCTCGACGACCTCATCGAGATGGAGCGCGGCTACCTCGGCTACGCGGCGGCGCGCTACGCCTCCCTCGGCGGACGCGTCGACATCGACGTCCACGCGCTGCTCGACAGCACCTCCGAGCCGATTCTGGAGAACGCCGAGATACGCCGCCTCGGCCACGCCGCCCTCGCCATCGCCGAATACCGCCCGGCGCTCGCCCTCCAGCTGCTCAAGGACGCCGGCACCACGCACACCCGCCTCGGTGCCGCCGAAGTGCCCCGCCTCAAAGCGATGGCCTACGCCGTCCAGGGCGACTACGCCTCGGCCTACAGAGCCGCCGGCGAAGCCACCCTGAGCATCGCGCAGGCCGCCGACCCGATCTACGACCTCTTCGTCGACGGCATCACCGCCCGCCTCGACTTCGACGAGCTCCGCCGCAACGTCAGCCGCTACACCGACGAGGCGCACACCGACTCCCTCACCGGCCTGCCCAACCGCCGCCACCTGGAGCGCCACGTCGAGGAGCTCACCCGTAACGGCCGCAGCGCCATGCTCGGCGTCGGCGACCTGGACCACTTCAAGGAGGTCAACACCATCCACGGCCACCTCGTCGGCGACCAGGTGCTGGAACAGGTCGCGGCGATCCTGTCCCGCACCCTGCGCAGCGGCAGCTTCCTGGCCCGCTACGGCGGCGACGAGTTCGTCATCATCCTGCCGGGCACCTCGGACGCCGACGCCCGCGCGGTCGGCGACCGGCTGCGCGCCGCCGTCGAGGCCCACGACTGGAACGACCTGGCCCCCGGCACCCCCGTCAGCTTCACCGTCGGGTTCGCCCCCCTCGACGAACCCGGCGGCCTGCCCGCCGCGTTCCGCACCGCCGACCTGCTGATGCTGCGCGCCAAACAGCTCGGCGCCCGCCGCTCGGGGAACTGGCCGGACGTCGACGCCAGTGCCGACTACGACTCAGGCTACTGATACCCAGCTGGATACCGGGATCGGCTACCTGGATCAGGCCCGCAGGCGCGTCACCTCCACGCGGGCCCACTTCACCGCCTCCACATACGTCGGAACCAGCAGCAGCAACGTCGCGACCTCGACCAGAACACTGATCAACGACTGCGGCGACGGCTGCCAGCCCCGCTCGGTGAAGCCGAACACCCCGACCGTCCGCGACGCCGCGAACCCGCCGAGCGCCCCGGCCGCCGCCCCCGCCGCGGCCAGGCGCAGCAGCACGGGCCCGCCGACCAGGACCAGCGCGGCCAACGCGAAGGACGCGCTGGCCTGAAGCAGGAACAGCACTCCCACGACATGGATGAACCGGTATCCGGTGACATACAGCTGAGCGTGGATGTAGCCGCTGACCGACAACGTGGCGGCACTCGCGACCCGCAGCCCGACGTCGAGCATGGCCCGGGAGTTCATGCCAGCCTCGTGTCGGTGATGGCCAACGCCGAGTCGCCGGTCTTGTACGTCACGGTGCGGATCCCCAACGCCCCCTTGAGATGTCCGGCCGGCAGCACCTGCGGCGTCGGGGCCGGGGCCTTGCCGGGAGCGGGAAGCGGATAGGCGGTCGTGGTCGCGGAATGGAAGGTGATGTTGCCCTCGACCTTGCTGAACAGCTGATGCACGTGCCCGTTGAGGCAGGTGACGGAGCTGAACCTCTTCAGCAGCGCCAGCACCTGCAATGCGTCGTCGGTGCTCCATCCCCACGCCGGATACATGGCGAACAGCGGGATGTGGCTGAACACCACGATCGGTGTATCAGAGCTCAGACCCGCGACGTCCTTGCGGACGAAGTCGATCTGGTCGTTGCCGAGGTGTCCGAGCTTTTCCAGACTCAGGGTGTTGACCAGCGCGATGAAGTGCACGCCGTGCGTGTCGAACGAGTACCACCCGTCCCCGGTCGTCCCCGCGCCGAACGTCTGACGGTAGGCGCGGCCGGAGTCGCCGACCGAGTCGTGTTCGCCGGGCACGGTGAACACCCGCTCGGTGCGCACCTCGGTCAGCATCTGCCGGACCTGGTCGAACTGCGCCGCCGTCGACAGGTGCGTCAGGTCGCCGGTGTGCATGACGAAGTCCGGGCGGAATCCCAGAGTGTTGACTTGGCCGATCGCCTCGCTGAACGAGGCGGTGACGTCGGTGTTCGCCGGTCCCGCGAAGCCGATGTGGCTGTCGGAGATCTGCACGAATCGCAGGGCATTGGCATCCGCGGCCGTCGCCGCCGCCGCGGCGCTGTCCTTGTCGTGCGCGACGTGGCTGATCACCTCGCCGCCGGCGACGGTGAGCACGACGGCGGATCCGAACCATCCGGCGTGGCGGATCAGCTGGCGGCGGGTCATGCCTTGCTCGTCGTTCACGGTCTGGTCTTCGGTCACGGCCTGCTCTTCGGTCATGGCGTCACCGTCACAGTCGCGGTCATGAACGGGTGGATCGTGCACAGGTACGAGTAGGTCCCGGGCTTGGTGAACGTGAACGTGTAGCTCTGTCCGGTGGACAGCGCGGCTGACTGCAACGGACCGCCGGAACCCTGGCTGGTGACGGTGTGCGCGTCGCTGTCCTTGTTCGTCCAGGTCACCGTGGTCCCGGCCTTGACGGTCAGCGCGGCCGGCGCGAACGCGAAGTTCATGATCGCCACGGCGTTGCCGACCACCGGTGCGGCTGGCGCGGTGTTGGAACCGGCTGAGCCCATGGTCATCGTCATGCCCGGCATCGACGAGGCGCCGGTGCCGGTGACCGGTCCGGTCGCGGTGGCGCCCGGCGCGCCGGCCAGGGACTGCCCACTGCCCGGCACGATCGCCGTGGAGGCGCCCGCCGCGGCCGGGTGGGACGCGGCGCTGCTGCATGCGGCCGTCAAAGCGAGCGTGGCCACGGCCAGGCCGGCCAGGGCTGCGCTTCGTGAACGGCCGGTACCACCGGGGCTTCGGCCGATTTTCGGTTTCATAGGTCTCGACTCCTGGATTTCGTCTGCTCGATGTGGGACCGGCCGGTGTCCGATGCGGGCGGACACCGGCCGGTGTTCTCTCCCCCTGACCAATAGCCGGGCGGGTTACAGCGGCCCGGGTGTGGCGGCCCGGTGTAACCCGGATCCCTATCTCTTCGTGAGACCGGACCTACCGGCACCGATGAGGCTCTGCGAGGTCGATCACGGATGGCGCTCTACGATGAGGTGTGAGCAGCAGGCGCCTGGCGCGGCTTGTCAGGGTTCTGGGACACGGCATGGCCGCCGCGCAGCCTGAGCAGACGGGGCGGCTGGGGCCGGCCGGGCGGTTGGCGCAGCCCGTGCAGCCCATGCAACCCGTGCAGCCTGTGCAACCCGCGCCGCCCCGAGCCCTGCCCACTGCCGCGTACCCCGGCTGGGAGGCGATCTACGCCGACAACGTCGAACGGATCTACCGGCTCATGTACGCCAAAGTCGGCAACCGCCACGACGCCGAGGACCTGACCTCCCAGGTGTTCCTGACCGCCTTCGGCCCGCTCCGGGCCACGGCCAGCGTCGGCGAGGTCCGCGCCTATCTGCTGACCACGGCGCGCACCGTCCTGGCCACGCACTGGCGCTCGACGCTGGGCCACCAGGTCACCGTGATCGACGTCGACGAGGCCGGCCTGGAAGACTTCAGCGGGCCGGGCGAGGACGAGCGGGCCGGCCGGACCGCCGAGCGGATCGGGGTGATCCTGTCGGGGCTGCCGGAGCGGCACCGCGCCATCTTGACCCTGCGCTTCCTGCGCGGGTACTCGATCAAGGCCGCCGCCGCCGAACTCGGCGTGACGGTGGCGAACGCCAAAGTCCTGCAACACCGCGCCCTCCGCCGCGCCGCGGGGCTCGACAAGGAAGGGGAAGCGTCATGAAGCGCCCGATCGACCGCTACGTGGACAGCCTGCTGCGCCGTCGCCGCCCCGCGCCCTTCGCCCCGACCGAGGACGACATCGCGGTGGCCCGCGCCGCCATCGACCTGGCCGCAGCCGCCCCCGACGCCCAACGCCCCCGCGAGGCCTTCGTCGAGGACCTCCGCCGCCGCATCGCCGACCGCCAGGACGCCCCCCAACCGGCCGCGGCACTCCCGGCAGCGCACCGAAACCGAGGGCGCCGCCGGTTTCTGGCCGCCACAGCACTCACCGCAACCGGCGTGGTCGCAGGCGTCGTCGCCGACCAGGCGGCCGTCGGCCCCGCATCCCCGGCCACAGCCGAGCCGGACCTGACACCCACAGTCGGCACCTGGCAGAACGTCGTCAGCGACGCCGACCTCGCCGAAGGCGCGGTGCTGTCCTTCGACCTCGGCGCGGTCTCCGGCTTCGTCCGCCGGGCCTCCGGACGCGTCCAAGCCGTCTCGGGCTTCTGCACGCACCAGGGCTGCCGGCTCCGCATCGACACACCGCACGAGCAACTGGCCTGCCCCTGCCACGGCGCCACGTTCACACTGGCCGGCGCGCCGCTGACCCGGCCCGCGGGCGGCTCACCGCTGCCCGCGCTGCCGAGGCTGCCGGTGCGTATCGCGGGTGGACAGATCCAGGTTTACGCACCGAGTCAGGCCTGAGTCAGGGCCGGTGACGCGGCTGGTTTGTCTGTGCGGTCGGCCTGTGGATTTACAGGCGTTTTTTACGGCTTCGCGCAGGGGTTGATGGCCTCGCGGGGGACGCAGTTCGGTTGTGCCCCGCGGGTTGCGCTGGCGGCCGCCGGTACTGGTGGTTGTGTCGGCAACCCGCGCCGCTCACCCAACCGCGAGTCAGAACCGTCCAAAGATTCGTGTTATGCGCCCCGGACCCGCACCGTCTCCTCTATATGGTCATCGCACAACCACCACCGTCGACCCCAGAGGACGGTCCGGCATGAGAGCACCGCGGGGCGGATTCGACGCCGCCACCGTGCTGGCGGCGCAGCGCGGGGACCAGGAGGCGCTGCGCGACCTCGTCGCCGAGGCGCTGCCGCTGGTCTACAACATCATCGGCTTCGCGCTGCAGGCGCACGCCGATGTCGACGACGCTGTCCAGGAGACCATGATGCGCGCGGTGCGCGGGCTGCGTGACGTGCGCGATCCCGGGGCGTTCCGGTCCTGGCTGGTCGCCGTCGCGATCCGGCAGGTGCACGATCAGCAGCGCGCGCGCAGCGCGGTGCAGGCGCGCACGATGCCGCTGGAGGAGGCGGTGGCGGTCGCCGACCCCGCCGCCGACTTCGCCGACCTGACAGCCCTGAAGCTCGACCTCACCGGGCAGCGGCGGGAGGTCGCCGAGGCGGCCGGCTGGCTCGACGACGGGAACCGGGAGCTCCTGGGCCTGTGGTGGCTCGCCGAGCACGGCCGCCTGGACCGCGCCGACCTGGCCGCCGCGCTCGGCGTGCCGCAGAACCAGGCCGCGGTCCGGATCCAGCGCCTGAAGCAGCAGCTGTCGGCGACGCGCGTCGTCGTCCGGGCACTGCGCGCGCCGGAGCGCTGCCGCGGCCTGTCGGACCTGACGAGCGGGTGGGACGGCCACCGCAACGCCTTGTGGCGCAAGCGGTTCGTCGGGCACACGCGCGACTGCGAGGTTTGTGACGCCCGGTCGCGCGACCTGGTCCCGGTCGAGAAGCTGTTGGCCGGACTGCCGTTGGCCGTGGTGCCGGCGGCGCTCGCCGCGGCGGTGTTCCGGACGGCGCTGGCGGCAGGCGTCGGCGGCGGTGCTGCCGGAACCGGCGCGGCCGGAGCCACGGGAGCCGCACACGGTTCCGGAGGCGCGGCCGGTCTCGCGCACAGTTCCACCAAGCTGCTCGGCTTCCTACCCGCGAAGGCACCGGCGGTCATCGCCGCAGTCGTCGCGGTGAGCAGCGTCGGCGTGGCCGCGACCGCGGTCTGGGCCGGCGCGCAGACTTCCGGGACGGTGTCGAACCCGACCCCGGTCGCGGCCGGTACCACGACGAGCTCCCGGAGCGCCGTCGCCGCGAGCCCGTCGGCGATCCCGACCTCGACGCCGAGCTCGACTCCGTCTCCGACCCCGTCGCCGAAGCCCACGACGTCCCCGACACCGACACCGACCCCGACCAAGAC
>NZ_JAACYW010000443.1 GCF_015356825.1 Catenulispora rubra
GCACCCTACCGACCGGTAGCCCGCCGGCCGCCCCACGCTCCACGGACCCCCGTCCCCGTTGCACTACACTCCGACCAGTCACAACCAGCTCGTCCGGCCGACACCAACGACTGCGCGGGGAAACCGGCCAGCCCACAACCGGTCGCACGACTGGTGCCTTGGAATAGAGGAAGGGCCCCGGCCGGTGTTCAGTCGTGTCGCCATCGTCAACCGTGGTGAGGCCGCGATGCGGCTCATCCACGCGGTCCGGGAGCTGAGCGCGCAGAGCGCCGCGCCGATCGAGACCGTAGCCCTGCACACGGACGTGGACCGCGACGCCACGTTCGTGCGCGAGGCCGACGTCGCCTACGACCTCGGTCCCGCCGCCGCGCGCCCCTACCTGGACCTGAAGCTGCTGGAGCGCGCGCTGGTGGAGTCCGGCGCGGACGCGGCGTGGGTGGGCTGGGGCTTCGTCGCCGAGGATCCGGCGTTCGCAGAGCTCTGCGACCGGATCGGCGTCACCTTCATCGGCCCGGACGCCGAGGCGATGCGGCAGCTCGGCGACAAGATCGGCGCGAAGCTGCTGGCCGAGGAGGTCGGCGTGCCGGTGGCGCCGTGGAGCCGCGGCGCGGTGGAGACGCTGGAGGCGGCGATCGAGGCGGCCGGGCAGATCGGCTACCCGCTGATGCTCAAGGCCACCGCCGGCGGCGGCGGACGCGGTATCCGCGTGATCACCGACGAGGCCGAACTCGTCGACGCCTACGAGCGCACCAGCCAGGAGGCCGCGCGCGCCTTCGGCTCCGGCATCGTGTTCCTGGAGCGCCTGGTCACCGGCGCCCGGCACGTCGAGGTGCAGGTGATCGCCGACGGCCAGGGCACCGCCTGGGCCCTGGGCGTCCGCGACTGCTCGGTGCAGCGCCGCAACCAGAAGGTGATCGAGGAGTCCGCCTCGCCGGTCCTCGGCCCCGAGCAGGTCGAGCAGCTGAAGACCTCCGCCGAGCGCCTGGCCGTCCGGGTCGGCTACCGGGGCGCGGCGACCGTGGAGTTCCTGTACCACCCCGGCGACAAGCAGTTCGCCTTCCTGGAGGTCAACACCCGCCTGCAGGTCGAGCACCCGATCACCGAGCTGACCACCGGCTTCGACCTGGTCAAGGCGCAGCTGCACGTGGCCTCCGGCGGCAGGCTCGAAGGCCGTCCGCCGGCCGAGCGCGGCCACGCGATCGAGGCCCGGCTCAACGCCGAGGACCCGGACCGCGACTTCGCGCCCTCCCCGGGCCGCATCACGCGCCTGGACCTGCCGGCCGGACCCGGCGTCCGGGTGGACACCGGCGTGTCCGAGGGCGACACCATCCCCGCCGACTTCGACTCGATGATCGCCAAGGTCATCGCCTACGGCCGGGACCGCGACGAGGCCCTGGGCCGGCTGCGCCGCGCGATGGCCGAGACCTCCGTGGTCATCGAGGGCGGCACCACCAACAAGAGCTTCGTGCTGGACCTGCTGGACCAGCCCGAGGTCATCGACGCCTCGGCGGACACCGGCTGGATCGACCGGGTCCGCGCGCAGGGCCGCCTGGTCTCGCACCGCAACGCCGCCGTCGCGCTGGCCGCCGCCGCGATCGACGCCTACGAGGACGAGGAGCGGGTCGAGCGGGCCCGGCTGCTGTCCACCGCCTCCGGCGGCCGTCCGCAGGTGCAGCACGAGTCCGGCCGGCCGCTGGACCTGAAGCTGCGCGGCGTGGGCTACCGGGTCCGGGTGGCCCGGGTCGGCGCGGCGCGCTTCCGGGTCGGGATAGAGGCCGGCGACGGCCACGGCGCGCAGTCCCAGACTTTGACACAGACACAGACCGCGGACGTGGTGCTGGACCGCTTCGACCGGCACACCGGCCAGATCGTGGTCAACGGCGCACGCTTCCGCCTGCTCACCGCCACCCACGGCTCGGTGCACCAGGTCGAGGTGGACGGCGTCACGCACCGCGTCAGCCGCGACGAGGGCGGCGTGGTCCGCTCCCCGGCCCCGGCGCTGGTGATCGCCACGCCGCTGGAGGTCGGCGCGGAGGTCGAGGCCGGCGCGCCGGTCGTCGTGCTGGAGAGCATGAAGATGGAGACGGTGCTGCGCGCGCCGTTCAAGGCCCGGCTGAAGGAGCTGGCGGTCAGCGTCGGCAGCCAGGTCGAGACCGGCGCCCCGCTGCTTCGGCTGGAGCCGATCGTCGAGGAGGACCCCGAGGACACAGCCTCCGGTGGCGGCGCGGCGCACGCATCCGAGGCGGTCGAGCTGGACCTCCCGGCGGCCCCGACCGAAGTCCCCATCCGCACCCGCGTGGCTCAGGGCCAGGAGGACCTTCGCAGCCTGCTGCTGGGCTTCGACGTGGACCCGCACGACGAGGATCGCATCCTGGAGGCCTACCTGGAGGCCCGCACCACCGCCGGCGAGCAGGGCCTGCGGCCGCGGGCCGGCGAGCTGGGGCTGATCGAGGTCTTCGCCGACCTGGCCGACCTGGGCCAGAACCGTCCGGCCGGGGCCGAGAAGGACGAGGCCGGCGAGAGCCAGCTGCACAGCGCGCACGAGTACTTCCACACCTACCTGCAGAGTCTGGACGTGGAGCGCGCGGGCCTGCCGGAGTCCTTCCAGGCGGCCCTGCGCAAGGCGCTGGCGCACTACGGCATCACCGAGCTGGACCGCTCGCCGGAGCTGGAAGCGGCGGTGTTCCGCATCTTCCTGGCCCGGCAGCGTGCTGCGACGGACGCCACCGTGGTGACCACGCTGCTGCGCGCCTGGCTGCGTGAACTGCCGCCGGACGAGCTGCTGCGCGAACCGACGGGCCTGGCGCTGGAGCAGCTGATCGCGGCCACGCAGGTGCGCTTCCCGACGATCGCCGACCTGGCGCGCGGCGTGGTCTACGCGTGGTTCGGCCAGCCGCTGCTGCGGCGCAACCGGGCCCGCGTCTACGCCGAGGTCCGCAAGAACCTGCGCTACCTGGACGAGAATCCGCAGGCCGAGGACCGCGCCGAGCGGATCGCGGAGATGGTGCGCAGCACCGAGCCGCTGGTGCGGCTGCTGGGACAGCGCTTGGTCCATCCGGATCTGGACAACTCAGTGATGCTTGAGGTGCTCACCCGGCGCTACTACGGCAACAAGGGCCTGACCGGCGTGCAGACCACCGAGGTCGCCGGCAGCTCCTTCGTGGTCGCCGAGCACGACAACTCGCGTCTGGTGTCGGCGGCGGTGCCGTTCGAGCGGCTCGGCGACACGTTGGACGGCTTGGGCCAGCTGGCCGCCTCCGACGGCGCGCTGGACGCCGACATCTACCTGCTGTGGGAGAACCAGCCGGACACCGACGAGGCCGCGACCGAGTTGCAGCGCGTGATGAGCGCGCACCCGCTGCCGCAGCAGGTGCGTCGGGTGACCGCCACGGTGGCCGGCCGGCGCGGCGCCGTGATGCACCACCACTTCACCTTCCGGCGCACCACCACCGGGCTGACCGAGGAGCGGCTGATCCGGGGCCTGCACCCCTACATCGCCGAGCGGATGCAGCTGGAGCGGCTGACCAAGTTCGACCTGACGCGGCAGCCGTCCTCCGACGAGGACGTGTATCTGTACCAGTGCGTGGCGCGGGAGAACCCGGCCGACGACCGGCTGGTCGCCTTCACGCAGGTCCGCGACCTGACCGAGCTCCGCGACCACGACGGGCGGCTGGTGGCGCTGCCGACCGCCGAGGACGCGATCGCGGCGTGCGTGGACTCCATCCGGCGGGCGCAGCTGCGGCGGCCGTCCAACAAGCGGTTCAGCACGAACCGGGTCGTGGTCTACCTGTGGCCGGTGTCGAATATCAAGCGCTCGGAGCTGTTCCTGATCGCGCAGCGCATCCTGCCCTCGACAGCCGGCGCGGGCCTGGAGGAGATCGAGCTGATCGGCCGGCAGCGCTCGTGGCAGACCGGCGAGCTGATCAAGATCGCGGTGCGGGTGCGCTTCGACACCGCGGGGAATCCCTCGCTGAGCGTCGGCGAGCCAACCCTGGACCCGATCGAGCCGCTGGACGACTACCGGCTGAAGGTGATGCGCGCGGCGAGCCGGGGGACGGTGTACCCGTACGAGCTGGTCGACCAGCTCGGCGACTTCGCCGAATACGACCTGGAGGACTCGGGCGGTTCGGGCCGCTCGGGCGACTCCGACGGAGAACACCGCCTGATCCCGGTGGACCGGCCCAAGGGGCAGAACAAGGCTGCGATGGTGGCCGGCGTGATCACCACCCGGACCCGGCGGCACCGTCAGGGCGTCACGCGCGTCCTGCTGCTCGGCGACCCGACGAAGTCTCTCGGCGCACTGTCGGAGCCGGAGTGCCGCCGGGTGATCGCCGCGCTGGACCTGGCCGAGCAGATGAAGGTCCCGGTGGAGTGGTACGCGCTGTCCTCCGGCGCGCGCATCTCCATGCAGTCCGGCACCGAGAACATGGACTGGGTGGCGGCGGCGCTGAAGCGGATCGTGGAGTTCACGCAGGACGGCGGCGAGATCAACGTCGTGGTCAACGGCATCAACGTCGGCGCGCAGCCGTACTGGAACGCCGAGGCCACGATGCTGATGCACACGCGCGGCGTGCTGGTGATGACTCCGGACTCGGCGATGGTGCTGACCGGTAAGCACGCGCTGGACTTCTCCGGCGGCGTGTCGGCCGAGGACAACTTCGGCATCGGCGGCTACGACCGCATCATGGGCCCGAACGGCCAGGCGCAGTACTGGGCGCCGTCGTTGGCGGCGGCTCGCGACGTGCTGATGGCGCACTACGACCACACGTACATCGCCCCCGGCGAGTCGACGCCGCGCCGGGCCGCCACCGACGACCCGCACACCCGCGACATCAGCCCCTTCCCGCACACCTTCGCGGGCTCGGACTTCGCCACGGTCGGCGAGATCTTCAGCGCCGCGGCGAACCCGGACCGCAAGAAGGCCTTCGACATCAGGACCGTGATGCGGGCCCTGTCCGACCAGGACCACGCGGTCCTGGAGCGCTGGGCCGGCATGGCGGGCGCCGAGACCTCGGTGGTGCAGGACGTGCACCTCGGCGGGCTGCCGGTCTGCCTGGTCGGGATCGAGTCGCGCGCCGTGCCGCGCCGGGGCTTCCCGCCCACCGACGGCCCGGACACGTACACCGCCGGCACGCTGTTCCCGCAGTCCTCGAAGAAGGTCGCGCGCGCCATCAACTCCGCCAGCGGCAACCGCCCGCTGGTGGTGCTGGCCAACCTATCGGGCTTCGACGGCTCCCCGGAGTCGATGCGGAAGTTGCAGCTGGAGTACGGCGCGGAGATCGGCCGCGCGATCGTGAACTTCCAGGGGCCGATCGTGTTCTGCGTGATCTCCCGGTACCACGGCGGCGCGTTCGTGGTGTTCTCCAAGGCGCTGAACCCGAACATGACGGTCCTGGCTCTGGAAGGCTCCTACGCCTCGGTCCTCGGCGGCGCCCCGGCCGCCGCCGTGGTGTTCGCCGGCGACGTGAACTCCCGCACCGCAAACGACCCCCGCATCCGCGACCTGGAAGCACGCGTCACAGCCGCCGCCGGCACCGACCGCGCAGCCCTGGCAGCGGAGCTCGACGAGCTGCGCGTATCGGTCCGCGCCGAGAAGCTGGGCGAGGTCGCAACGGAGTTCGACCGCGTACACAGCATCCAGCGCGCGGTGCAGGTCGGCTCGGTGGACGAGGTGATCAAGGCGGCGGAGATGCGGCCGAAGATCATTGCGGCTATCGAGGCTCGGTTGGGGTAGGGGTTCTCAGCTCTTTGATTCGCTTCGCTTGATTCGCTGATCGGTGGCGGCGGCCGTTAATGGCCGCCGCCACTTTTCTCCCCTCAGATAGCCTCCACGAATGTCGACCGCCGCTGAGATCGCCCGCTTCACAGGCCCCTACAACCTCCCCGACGCCGAAGTCCCGATCATCGACGGCACCCCGCGCTGGCCGTGGGAGGAGGCGGTGGCGCGGCGGCGGCTCGCTCGGGTCGCGGCTGCAGCAGGGTTGTCGCTGACCGGCGACGAGGTATTCGTCGAAAGCGGTTCCAACGACACCTGGTTGTTTCCAGATTCGGTCCTGCGGGTCTGCTGGCGCGGCGACACCGACCGCGTGGTGCGCGAAGCCGAACTAGCCGCGGTGCTCCCCGACGACGTCCCGGGCCCGCAGGTCCTGAACCACGGACGTGACGACGCCCTGAGCTGGATGCTGGTCAAACGCCACCACGCAACGTCGCTGTGGCATGCGTGGCAAACCGAGCCCGCGCCGGTGCTTCGCGACTATGTACGGCAACTCGCGGACATCATGCGGCGCCTACACGACTGGCAGCCGCCGACCTCAGTCCTGACGCGCTACCGCGCCGCCGAAGTGCCCGAGACCGAGAACGACCCGGTACGCATCGCCGCCAGCACCCTGACACCGCTGTCCGCGCCACTCCTGCACCGGCTCATCGAGCACGCCCGCGATAGGACATACGTCGACAGCGGCGTGCTCGACCGGATCGCGGCCCGGCTAGACCGCGTCGGACGCACCCCGATCGACCGCTCGGCCGACGTCCTCCTGCACGCCGACTGCACCCCGGCGAACGTGTTGATCCGGGACGGCCGCATCATCGCACTCCTGGACTTCGAGTGGGCGCGCCTCGGCCCGCGCGACATCGACCTCACGCTGCCGTCGTTCTGGGCCTGGGTCGACGGCCAGAGCGACGGCCAGAGCGACGC
>NZ_JAACYW010000444.1 GCF_015356825.1 Catenulispora rubra
GCCCCCGACCGCCGCAGCAGAACCGCCGTCTCCCACCGCACGAGCAACTGCCCGCCGACCGCGAACATCACCGCGCCGACCACCGTGGCGATCGCCGCCGGGTGGGCAACCCCGGCCGCTTTCAGGCTCAAGCCGGTCGTCAGCGTCACGCCGAGCAATATTGCCACGAAGCCCGCCACTCCCATCAGCGCCCTGCGAGTCGTACCCGGGCCCGCCAGGTCGCGGCGCGGCGCGGCGGCGCGGGCCCTGCGGGACACCGGGATGTCGATGGCGAGCGCACAGGCCGTGTATCCGGCGACACCGATCCAGATGACCGCGCCGTGCCCGGACTCCAGGGTCGTCGCGAGTGCGATGGTCAGCGCCGCGTGCGCCCACCAGTAGCCGCGCGGGAAGATCTTGCGCCGGATCACCTGCTCGCGGCGCCGGTCGATCTCGTCCAGGGCACGCGCGGCGTCGGCGGCGTCCGGGACGCTCATGGCGCTCGTGTCCGAGACAGTGTCCGGGACGTTCATGGCGCTCGTGTTCGAGGCGGCGTCCGGGACGTTCATAGCGCTCATGTCCGAGGCGGCGTCCGTAGGCTCGATGTGCTCGTTCATTTTCCCTCCCTGACATTACTTTCCCACTAGGAAAGTAGACCCCTGACTCCCGCCACGCAAGGGTTTCGCGCCCCTACCCTGCGTTCAGCTACTGCTGCCATGCTGGGCCGCTGAGACAGCCGCCAACCGAAGGAGTGATCGTGGTCCATCGACACGACGACAACGACGCGGTGATCGATCCGGCCTACACCAAGCGCCTGGGCTGCGTGAACGTGCCGAAGAACAAGATGCCCGACCAGGAGACGTCGCCCCAGGCCGTCTACCGCATGATCCACGACGAGCTGCTCCTGGACGGCAGCTCCCGGCTGAACATGGCCACGTTCGTGACCACGTGGATGGACCCCGAGGCCGAGAAGCTGATGGCCGAGACGTTCGACAAGAACATGATCGACAAGGACGAGTACCCGCAGACCGCGGAGATCGAGCGCCGCTGCGTCAACATCGTCGCCAACCTCTTCCACGCGCCCTCGACCGGCGACGCGATCGGCGTGTCGACCATCGGCTCCTCCGAGGCGGTGATGCTCGGCGGTCTGGCCATGAAGTGGAAGTGGCGCCAGCGCCGCCAGGCCGCCGGGCTCAGCTCCGACCGCCCGAACCTGGTGATGGGTTCCAACGTGCAGGTGGTGTGGGAGAAGTTCTGCCGCTACTGGGACGTCGAGCCGCGCTACGTGCCGGTGGCGCACGACCGCTTCACCGTCGACGCCGACGAGACCATGACCTACGTGGACGAGAACACCATCGGCGTCGTCCCGATCCTGGGGACCACGCACACCGGCGAGTTCGAGCCCATCAAGGACATCCACGACCGGGTCGTGGCCTACAACGCCGAGCACGGCACGGACATCGCGATCCACGTGGACGCGGCCTCCGGCGGGTTCGTCGCGCCCTTCCTGCACCCGAACCTGGAGTGGGACTTCCGGCTGCGGCAGGTGAAGTCGATCAACGTCTCCGGACACAAGTACGGCCTGACCTACCCCGGCATCGGCTTCGTCATCTGGCGCGACGCCGAGGAACTGCCCGCGGACCTGATCTTCCACGTCAACTACCTCGGCGGCGACATGCCGACCTTCACCCTCAACTTCTCGCGGCCCGGCAACCAGATCGTGGGCCAGTACTACAACTTCATCCGGCTCGGCCGGGACGGCTACCGGAAGGTCATGGAGGGCCTGCGGGACACCGCGAAGTTCCTCGCTGAGGGCATCGCGCAGCTCGGCGCGTTCGACGTGATCAGCGACGGGACCGACATCCCGGTGCTGTCGTTCAAGCTCACCGACCCGAGCAGGTACACGGTCTTCCACGTCTCCGACGAGCTGCGGCGCGACGGCTGGCAGGTGCCGGCCTACACGATGCCGCCGAACGCCGAGGACATCGCGGTGCTGCGCATCGTGGTGCGCGAGGGCTTCAGCCTGGACCTGGCCGAGTCGCTGCTGGTCGCGCTCCGCAAGGCGGTCACGCGGCTGAACACCACGCCGCCGGCGCACCAGGCCGAGTCCGGTTTCGCGCACACCTGAGGGCACGCCGCGCGACAGCGTCTTTCCGGGCCGACCGACAGGCCGCGCGACGGGCCGACCGACAAGCCGACCGACAAGCCGACCGGAGTCCGGTCGCGTGCCGGCCGGCCCGTATCAGCATTCGATGATCATGGGCTACCCTGGCCCGACGGCCACGGTGCCACGGTGCCATGACCAAGGTGAGACGACCACGTGAGACGACCAAGGTGAAGGGGGAGCCAGGCGTGGAGGACACCACACGGGGGTTGGGGGACGCTCCGCTGACGCCCGGCTGGACACCGCCGGCGATCGACACGATCGACACCACCAAGGCCCACCCCGCGCGCATCTACGACTGCCTGCTCGGCGGCAAGGACCACTTCGAGGTCGACCGCCAGGCCGCCGAGGTCGTTCTCAAGGCTCTGCCGGGCGCGCGCGAGATGGTTCGGGAGAACCGCGCCTTCCTCGGCCGCGCCGTCCGCCACCTCGCCGAAGCCGGTATCACGCAGTTCCTCGACATCGGCACCGGCATCCCCGGCCCCGGCAACACCGGCGACGTCGCGCGCTCGGTCCGCCCCGACGCCCGGGTGGTGTACGTGGACTACGACCCGGTGGTCGCCGTCCACTCCCGTGCCCTGCTCGCCGGTGCCGACCCCGAGCTGACCGCGATCGTCGTGGCGGACGTGCGCAACCCGAAGTCCATCCTGGACAGCCCGGCCGTCGGCGAGGTCCTGGACTTCGACAAGCCGATCGCCGTCCTGATGGTCGCACTCCTGCACTTCATCAAGCCCGAGGAGGACGCCCACGGCATCGTCGCGACCTTCCGCGACGCCCTGCCGCCCGGCAGCGCCGTGGTGATCTCGCACGGCACCGACGGCGGCGACCCCGAGACCTCCGCCGAGGCGCGCAAGGGCTGGGACAACGCGACCTCGCAGTTCACGGTCCGCGACCGGGACGACATCACCGCGCTGTTCGACGGGTTCGAGCTGGTGGAGCCCGGCGTGGTGAACGTGCCGCTGTGGCGGCCGGAGGGGGCGGCCCGCGAGGACTGGGCTGACATCTGGTTCGACGGGGGAGTGGGGTTCAAGCGGTAGCTCCCGGAGGAACATCTCCGGCTTCGAGGTTCGCGAGTGCGGCGCACGCGATGCTGAAATACCGTCGAGTTCGCACGGGTGAAACAGACGAATTAGACCGCGTCGGCTGACTGGCAGCCAACTACTGTCACACGCGCACCTGGAACAACACAACTGCTCTCCCTCCCCTGGAATCACCAGGCGAGCGAGGAGGTGTGGAATGGAAAGCGAATCCGTCGCCGTCAGCGAAAGCGTCGCCGGGCTGCCCGCGAGCAGGTACGCGCGCCTGGTCGAGCGTTGTCGCCGCAGCGTCGTGGCGAACGTGTGGCGCGGGGGCGTGCAGATGGAGCTGCTCCGCCGTTCCATGGCGTTCGCGACGCTGGGCCTGGTCGCGCTGGTGCCGCTGCTCGTGGTGGTGGCGGCGATCGATCCGTCGTCGCAGCAGGGCTTCGGACAGTGGGTCGCCGACGGGATGGGTCTGCCTCGGGACACGGCCGCGCCGGTGCTGCGATTGTTCTCGACGCATCATCAGGAAGCGCGACAAATCAGTGTTCTTGGTTTCGCTTTGCTGGCCGCGTTCGGGCTGGCGTTCGTGACGGATGTGAAGCTCGGTTACGAGCGGATCTGGGACCTTCCCGCACAGTCGTGGCGGCAGGCATGGCGCCGGGCGGTGTGGCTGGCTGTGATGGTCGGCTACCTCGCGTTCGAGGTGGAGAGCGGCGTTCTGCTGAGCCACGGGCCGCTGCAATCGGCGGGGCGGATCGTCATCTTCGCCTCGGCGGCTTTGCTGTTCTTCTGGTGGGGACAGCATTTCCTGCTCGGCGGCACGGTCCCGTGGGGCTGGCTGCTTCCGGGCGCCATCGCGACCGTCGCGGGATTGAGTGGCCTGCGATACTTCTCGACGCTGGTGTTCAACCCGATGATCGTCTCCAGCGCGCACGACTACGGCATGGTCGGCGTCGTCCTGGTGGTGCTGTCGTGGCTGATCGGCGTGGGATTCGTCATCTTCGGCGGCGCGCTGGCCGGGCGCTACTACTGCGAGCGCCTGGCCGAGCGGCGTGCTGACCGGGAGCCGGTGCCGTGCGGACCGTTTGAATCCGCGAACGGCGGGCAGCAGGACGCTTCGTCCGAGGATTCGTGACGACCCCGACTCTGAGGAGGACACCATGACGGCTTGGATCCGCGTCTACCCCGGCTCGGCGCTGCCGCGCCGCCTGACCGCCGACGACGTCGAGTACCTGGACGGCGCGATGCGGCACGCCTACGGGGTGTTCAACGACGATCCGGTCACCGGCCTGGACCTGGCCCGCACCATGGCGGCGAGCGTCCTGAACCTGCGCGGCCTGGACGCCGACACGCTGCTGCGCCCCTTCCACGCTTCGCAGGACGCTGATCGGGCGGAGGTCCTGCAGACCATGGGCGCGCTGGCCGCGGCCATCGACCGGATCGCAGTAGACGGCGCGTAAGGGGAACCACCATGCAGAAGGTCTCGCTCGAAGCCCTCTCCCGCCAGCACCTGGAGCGTGCCGCGGCCTCGTCCACCGGCCGCAGCTCGCAGACGGTGTACGGCGGCCACGAGCGCGTGCTGCGCCAGACGCTCATCGCGCTGCGGGCCGGCAGCGTGCTGGCCGAGCACGAGAGCCCGGGCGAGGCGACGGTGCTGGTCCGGCGCGGGCGGATCCGGCTGGTCGCCGACGACGCGTCGTGGGACGGCATGGCCGGCGACCTGCTCATCGTGCCCGACGCCCGGCACAGCGTGGAGGCGGTGGAGGACGCGGTGATCGTGCTGACGGTGGCCAAGGTGCTGTGAGGCGGGATGCCCGGGCGCCGTCCACCGAATGCCGCATCGCCGGCGCCTGAGCCTGCCGCCGCGGCTATTCGGACCCGTCCGCCGCCGTCACGGCAGCCGGCTGTGCTGGTTGCGCCGGCTTCGGCCCCTGCCCCGCCGCCCGCGCGCGCAGCCGCGTCGCCACCTGCACCAGCCGCCTCACCGGCCACCACAGCACGGCGACCAGCGCCGCGAACGGCAGTAGCGCGCCGACGATCACCAGCACCACCTTCAACGTGCCGGTGAACGCCTGCCAGCCGTTGTGCAGGCCGCGCTGCAGGGCGTTCTGGTGCTTCGCGACCGCCGGGGCCGCGGCCGGTGCCTGCGGGACGAGGAACGTGACCGTGATCGTGGACAGCGACACCTGGTCGTTCAGCGTGGCCAGCTGCGCCTGCATCGATTCCAGGTCGGCCTCGCGCCTCGACAGCTCGCCTTCGAGGGACACCACGTCCGCCAGGTTCGCGGCGTTCTTCATCAGGTCCGTGATCCGCGCGATGCTCGCCTGCTGCGCGGAGACGCGGGTGCTGGTGTCCACGACCTGTGAGGTGACGTCGGAGGCGTTGCGGGTCTCGTCCTGCACGGTTCCGCCGGTGCCGAGCTGGCCGATGACCTTGTCGAACGCCGTGGACGGCACGCGCAGCGTCACCGTGGCCTGCGTCAGGCCCTGCACGTCCGGCACGGTCCCCGACTGGGAGTTCTCGCCGCCGACGAACCCGCCGTTGCTCGCCGCGAGGGTCTCGGCGTTCGCGGTGGCGCCCGCGACGTCCTTCGTCCGGACGGTCATGGTGGCCGTGTAGACGATGCTGCGGCCCGGCACCGGCGCCTTGGCCAGCGAGTTCTTTCCCGCGGCGGGCGCCGCGCCGGCGTTCGGGGCCGAATCGCCCGACAGGCCGCCGGCGCTGTTGCCGCCGCTTCCGCCACCGACAGCCACCGCCGGCCCGGCCGCGTTCGACGACGCCGATTTGCCTTCGGCGTTGGTGCCGCACCCGGCACTGAGGCCGATCGCCGCGACCACGGCCAGGACCGCCGCGATCCGGCCTGTTTGAGCACTCTGTTTCACCATGGGATTGGGACGGGAGTGTGTGCCGGGCGGTTCCGCCTGTGTGCTCACGGTTCGGTGACAGAACGGCATCGGGTTGGTGCGGGGAGGCACCGGCTCTGCTGCCGGTTTCCTACCGGGATACGCGTGGTTTCACGGGTTCGGGCGCGCGGCGCGCTCCGTAGCGTTCTCCGTGGACGCACCGCCAGTGGCGCCTGGCGACCGGTACGGGGTCGGGCGGCGCTTATCACCCCGGCTGGCGGTGCGTCCCGCGGCGGGGACCGGGTCGGGTCCGCGCGCCGTTGTCGCCCGGACAGCCGGTGGGTTCCGGCCAGAGCGTGAGGACCAGCCATGACTCGGCATCAGCAGGAATCCGGTGGGTGGCCGCCGGGGAAGGGTGCGCCGCCAATTAGTGCACCGCCATACAGCGTGCCGGCCGATAGCCAGACAGCCGCGACAGAGACTTACGTGGTTCCGGCACACGGTGCACCGGTTGATAGCCGCACAGCTGTGACAGAGACCTACGTGGTTCCGGCACATAGTGCACCGGCCGATGGCCGCACAGTCGTGACCGAGGCTTACGTGGCTCCGGCATACAGCGCACCGGCCTTCAGCCAGTCGGCCGCGACCCAGACGCTCTATCCGCCGCCCCCGCTGCCCCAGCC
>NZ_JAACYW010000445.1 GCF_015356825.1 Catenulispora rubra
CATCCGATGAGCCCGCGCCAGGCCGACCCCGAACTCGGCGCGAACCTGCTGGAGGCCGCGGCCCGTCTGCTGGCCGAGGAAGGGCCCTCGGCTCTGAGCACCCGCCGCCTGGCCGCCGCGGTCGGCACCTCGACCATGGCCGTGTACACCCGCTTCAGCGGCATGGACGATCTGGTGCGCGCGCTGGTACACGAGGGCTTCCGGCACCTGGCCGGGCGGATGGGCGCGGTCGGCGCGTCCGAGGATCCGGTGGCCGATGTCGCCGAACTCGGCATGGCCTACCGCGAGAACGCCCTGGAGCACAGCCATCTGTACGCGGTGATGTTCGGGGGCTCGACGCTCGTCGGGTTCTCGCTGACCGACGAGGACCGCAGCCACGGCCGCTACACCCTGGCCATCCTCATCGACGCCGTCGAGCGCTCCATGCAGGCCGGCCGCTTCAACGAGGGGGACGCGCAGCTTGCCGCGCACCGGATGTGGATCGCCCTGCACGGGCTGGTGACCCTGGAGCTCGGGGGGTACCTGACCGAGCCGTATGACGCGGACACGTGTTTCGAGGCGCAGGTTCGGGGCCTGATGCGCGAGGCGGGGGACGATCCGGACGCGGCGAAGGAGTCGATGCGGATGGCGTGGGAGCGGCGCAGTTCGGTTCTCGGACGCTGACGGAAACACGACCGCAACAACCTCATCGGCGACCCGCACGCCAGGAGAAGCCCGCGCCGTCCCCATAGCAGCATCCTGAAAAAGACCGATTCCGCACCGCGGCCACCGATCCCCGGCGCCGCGCCGGCATCCGGGAGACAAGGACACTATGGCGGCCCTGCTGGGAACCTTGCGGCGTCTCGCGCTCACTCCGTCGTTCGCGAAGGTGGGGTTCCGGAAACGGGGCTTCCCCGTCGCGGTCGGCGCGTCCATCGAACAGCTGGAGGCGATTCCGCAGTCAGTGGTCTGTGGGTTCGAGTGGGGTATCGAGACCCGGACGCTGGGCGAGTTGGAGCAGCGGCTGCGGCTCGTCGACGTCGAGGTGCGCGGCTTCGCGTATGAGGGCGCTGCGATGGCCTACACGATCCGCGACGCGATGGCCGGCGGGCGGGGGCAGCGCGCGCAGAGCCTGCTCATGGGTTCGGGGCAGCCGCACATCTTCCTTACGTATATCGGCATCGGCTTTGCGATGTCTCATCTGCCGCGGCCGTTGTGGCGCAACGTCATGCCGGATCTGACCGGCTCGGCGTTCTATCCGACGATGAGCTGGTTCGCGGTCGACGGCTATGGATTCGACCTGGCCTACTTCAAGACGCACAAGTGGGTGGAAAGGCAGCGCGTCCCCAAGCCTTATCCGTGGGACGGATCCCCTGAATACTTCCTGCGCGCCGTCGATTTCGGGATCGGCCGGGCCCTGTGGTTCATCCACGGCGGCGATCCGCTCGAGACCGTGGCGGCTGTGCGGCGTTTCGCTCCGCAGCGCCAGGCCGACCTGTTCAGCGGGGTCGGGCTGGCCGCGGTGTTCGCAGGGGGCTGCGAAGCGGACGACCTCGGTGTGCTGCTGGCCGGTGCCGGTGAGCACCGCGCCGAAGTGGCGCTGGGGGCGGTGCTGGCCGTCAAGGGCCGGCACTTCTCCGGGCACGTCCCGGAGCACACCGAGGCCGCCGCGAAGGTCCTCACCGACCTGTCGGTCGAGCAGGTGGTCGACCTCGCCGACCGCACCGAGGTCCCCCACGGTGCCGGCACCTCCGCCGCACCGGCCTACGAACAGTGGCGTCAACGCATCCGCGACCACTTCACCGCCGCCGCGGTCATCCGCGCCGCCGACGGCATCCGCCGCCTGGAAAGGAACTGATCGTGGCCGGCACTCTGCGGGCGCTTCGGCGCCGCGTCCTGACCCCGAACACCAAAGCCGTGCTGATGTCCGAGCGCGGGTTCCACATCAAGAACGACGACTCAGCCGCCTTGTTGGAGCGCGTCGGCGAGGTCTTCCTCACCGGCTACGCGCACGCCGCGGAGGCCAAGACCGTCGCCGACGCCGAGGCCAGCCTGGAGCAGATCCCGGTCCGCTTCCGCGGCTTCGCCTACGAGGGCGCCGGCATGGGCTACGCCGTCCGCGACGGCATGCCGATCGGCGGCTCCAAGCACTTCGCCGACTTCCTCACCGGCCGCGCCAAGCAGCACGAGTACATGGCGTGGGTCGGGATGGGCTGGGCGATGGCGCGCCTGCCCCGCTTCCGGTGGCGCCGCTTCACGTGCCCGGACCCGCTGATGCGCTGGCTGGTCCTGGACGGCTACGGCTTCCACCAGGCCTACTTCAAGACCGAGCGCTACGTCCGGCAGCAGTACCGCGAGTCCGCCTTCCCGTGGCCGGGCGGCGAGCACGCCTGGTACGCGCCGCGCGCCATCGACCAGGGCATCGGCCGCGCGATGTGGTTCGTCTGCGGGACCGACCCGGATCTGGTGGTCGAGACGTTCGAGGGCTTCGCCGCCGAGCGCCGCGCCGACCTGTACGCCGGGGCCGGACTGGCCGCGACGTACGCCGGCGGCGTCGACGAGGTGGAGCTGCGCAGGTTCTGGCACCGTTCGGGCGTGTACCAGCCGCAGGTGGCTCAGGGTGCTGCTTTTGCCGCGACGGCGCGGTACGAGGCCGATCTCGTTGTGCCGCATACCGAACTCGCGCTCGAAGTGTTCTGCGGGATGACGCCGCGCGAGGCCGCGGAGCTGTGCGGCAAGGCCCGGCCGGCCGGTGACGAGGGCTCGCTTCCGGCGTACGAGGTCTGGCGTCAGCAGATCTCCGACGCCGTCGCGGCGCATGCGAGGAGCTAGGCCATGACCGCCACGAACCTGGCGTCGCCCCCGTCGGCCAAGCTCTGGCCCGGGCCGCCGCGCCGACAGACCCCCGGCCTTGTCAGGAAACTGATGCGGGACCGGCTGGCGCTGATGAGCACGGCCGCCGACGGCTACGGCGACGCCGTCCGGATCGCCATCGGGCCCAAGACGCTGTACTTCGTGAACCACCCCGACTACGCCAAGCACGTGCTCGCCGACAACGCCGGCAACTACCACAAGGGCATCGGGCTGGTGCAGGCCCGGCGGGCGCTCGGCGACGGGCTGCTGACCAGCGAGGGCGAGCTGTGGCGCAAACAGCGCAAGGCGATCCAGCCGGGGTTCCAGGCCAAGCGGATCGCGCAGCAGGCGCCGGCGGTGGCCGAGGAGGCCGCGGCGCTGGTGGCGCGGCTGCGGGCGCACATCGGGCGCGGGCCGGTCGACGTCATGAAGGAGATGACCGGACTGACGCTGGGGGTGCTGGGCCGGACGCTGCTGGACGCCGACCTCGGCGCGCACGGCGGGATCAGCGCGGCGTTCCAGGCCATGCAGGACCAGGCGATGTTCGAGGTCGTCACGCTGAGCATGGTGCCGATGTGGGTGCCGCTGCCGAAGCAGATGCGGTTCCGGCGCGCGCGCCGGGAGCTGCAGGACGTGGTGAACGCGCTGGCCGCCGACCGGGATGCGCGGCCGGAGGGGGCGTCCGGGGACGACGTGCTGTCGCGGCTCATCCTGAGCACGCGCGCGGAGTCCGATCCGCGGGTGCGCGACCTGCGGATGCGGGACGAGTTGGTGACGCTGCTGCTGGCCGGGCACGAGACGACTGCCAGCACCCTGAGTTGGACGTTCAACCTGCTGCACGAGAACCCGTGGGCGTGGGAGCGGGTGCACGCCGAGGCGAACGCGGTGCTCGGGGACCGGTTGCCGACGTTCGAGGACCTACACGCGTTGAAGTACACGTCGATGGTCATCGAGGAGGCGATGCGGCTGTATCCGCCGGTGTGGATGCTGGGGCGGATCGCGCAGGGCGGTGACGACATCGGCGGGTACCGGGTGCGCTCGGGGGCGGATGTGGTGGTGTGTCCGTACACGATGCACCGGCATCCGGCGTTCTGGGAGGAGCCGACGCGGTTCGATCCGGAGCGGTTCGATCCTGGTGTGACGCATGATCGGCCGCGGTATGCGTACATCCCGTTCGGCGCGGGGCCGCGGTTCTGCGTGGGGAACAACCTGGGGATGATGGAGGCGGCTTTCGTGCTGGCGATGGTGGCGCGCGAGCTGCGGTTGTCGACGGAGGCGGGGTATCGGGTCGTGGCCGAGCCGATGTTGTCGTTGCGGGTGCGGGGTGGGTTGCCGATGAGGGTGGCTGCGGCGCGGTAGGCGCTGGGCGCCGGGCGGAGAAAAACAGCAAGAATCGCCGGCGATACCGATCCCTTCGGCCATCGTCGTCGGTCTGTACATCGAGCGCGCTGTGTTCGCGCGCCTTCGATGAGAGGACACGACGACGATGGCCGTCACGTTTAGCTTGGGGCTGCCGCAGGGTTTCACCCAGGAGCTCGCGGGTCGCCTCGACCCGGCCGGGACGTTCGATGCGATGGTTTCCGTGGCGCAGAGGGCTGAGCGGGCCGGGTACGAGAGTGTGTACGTCGCCGATCATCTGGTGACCGTGCCGCCTTCGCAGAACATGCTGTTCGAGTGCTGGACGACGGTGGCGGCGTTGCTGCGGGAGACCGAGCGGATCCGGGTCGGGCAGCTGGTGACGTGCAACGACTACCGGCATCCGGCGTTGCAGGCGAAGATGGCGTCCACGGTCGACGCGATCGGCGGGGGGCGGTTCACGTTCGGGATCGGGGCGGGGTGGTACGAGCCGGACTATCGGAGCTACGGGTTCGAGTTCCGGGACGACGCCACGCGGTTGCGGCGGCTGCAGGAGGCCGTGCAGATCATTCTGTCGATGTGGACGGAGCAGGAGACGACGTTCAAGGGGCAGTACTACACGGTGGCGGACGCGATCAACCAGCCGAAGGGCGTGCAGAGCCCGCACATTCCGATGATGATCGCCGGCGGCGGCGAGCGGATGACGCTGAAGGTGGTCGCGAAGTACGCGGACTTGTGCAACCTGCTCGGGGATCCGGCCACGGTGGCGCACAAGCTGGCGGTGCTTCGGCGGCACTGCGAGGCGGTCGGGCGGGATTTCGGGGCGATCCGGAAGACGGTGCTGATGTACGGGTCGCTGGCGGACACCGAGCAGGAGGCGCGGTCGCGGCTGCCGCAGTGGATTCCGGCGGTGTTCCCGGGCGAGCTGGCGGAGTACGGGCTGGTCGGGACGGCGGCGACGGTTCGGGAGCGGATCGCGGCTTATGAGGCGGTCGGGGTCGACGAGTTCATCATCAGCTTTCCCGATGTGACCGGCGGCGAGGTTGTCGAGGGGTTCGCAGAGGCCTTCATCGCATGACGGAGGTCGGGGGTGTCGCGGCTGCGAGCTCTTCTCCTGCGGGCCTTTCTGGTGCGAGCTTCGCCGCCGAGAGCTTTTCTGCTGCGGCCGAGGCATCGCGGCGTGAGCTGTTGGCGCACTGTTACCGCATGCTGGGCTCGGTGGACGAGGCGGAGGACGTCGTCCAGGAGACGTTCCTGCGGGCTTGGCGGTCGTATCAGGGGTTTGAGGGACGGTCGTCGGTGCGGGTGTGGCTGTACCGGATCGCGACCAACGCCTGCCTGACCGCTCTGCAGAGCCGCAAGCTGCGGCCGCTGCCGTCCGGCCTGGGCGCGCCGAGCGAGGACCCCGAGGGCCCGCCGACCATGGCAGAGCCCGGATTCGGGTGGCTGCAACCGATCGCCGACAGCCGGCTCGCAGGCCGCCCCGACGACCCGGCGACGGTGGCCGACCGGCGCGAGGACCTGCGGCTGGCGCTGGTGGCGAGCTTGCAGCACCTGCCGCCCCGGCAGCGTGCCGTGCTGCTGCTGCGGGAGGTGCTGGACCTCCCGGCGGCGGACGTCGGACAGCTGCTGGGGATGTCCACGGCTGCGGTGAAAAGCGCCCTGCAGCGAGCGCGCGGCCGCATCGAGCAGATCGCACCCCGCGCCGACGACGTGACGCTGCCGACGGGGGCGGAGGAGCGTGCGCTGTTAAATACCTACATCGAGGCTTTTGAGAGGGCTGATGCACCAGCACTGGAACGCGCCCTGACGCAGGACGCGGTACTGGAGGTCGCACCCGCGCTGAGCTGGTACTCCGGCCTCGAAACCTGCATGCGCCACCTCCGCCTGGCCTTCGGCCCCCCGGGAACCTGGCGGATGCTGCCAACGCGCGCCAACGGCCAACCCGCCGCCGTCGCATACCTTCGCGACGGCGAGGGCACGCACCGCGCCTACGGGGTCGCGGTGCTGGGAGTGCGGCGGGGCGGGATCGAGCGGATCACGGCGTTCGGGGATGCTGCGCTGGTGGGGGCTTTCGGGTTCCCGGACACTCACCCGGCGCGCTGAGGAAGGACCGGTGCGGCCGCCCGTCACCGCCACACAGCAGCACGCAGTGCCCTGCTGCACTTGGCAGCAGCTGCCCGCCGCACCGGCTGCCGGTTACCTCCGCACCGCAGCCAGCGCCGCCCGCCGACAAACAACCGGCCCCGCGTCCCGCGCCGCACCCAGCGCCCCCGCATCAAGCCCCCGCGAACTGGCCCGGCTTCCGCCCCTCGCCAGCCGGGCCGCGGTAGGCCTGGGCGATGTCGAGCCAGCGGGTGGCTTCGCCGGGGGTGGCGGTGAGGGCTAGGTCTGCGTGGTGGCGGCGGCGGGTTATCAGGAGGCAGAAGTC
>NZ_JAACYW010000446.1 GCF_015356825.1 Catenulispora rubra
TCACCCCCACCTGGCCCCAAACCACCACCGCCGACACACCACCCCAACACACCAACCTCCCCACCTACCCCTTCCAACACCAACACCACTGGCTACCGGTGCCGAAGCGTGCCGAGTCGTCGCTCTTCGAACTCACCTGGGCCGCGGCCGCTCCTTCGCCCGACACCGCGATCGAGACCGGCGAGACACACCACGTCGATCTCAGCAGCCTGCTTCACTCGCTCGGCGACGACACCCCCGCGCCCGGCCTGCTGATCCACACCCTCCAGACCCGCCCCGAGGACGATCCCGACGGCGACACCGGCGCGCACCTGAACCGCCTCCACCAAGCCTGCGCCGACCATCTGGCGCTGCTCGCCGCGTTCCTGACGAACGAACGGCTCCAGCAGGCCCACCTGCTCGTCACCACCCGCCACGCCACCACCGCCGCCGGCACCCCCAACCCGGTCCACGCAGCCATCTGGGCCCTGACAACCGTCGCGCAAAACGAACACCCCGACCGCATCACGCTGCTCGACACCGACACACCCGACGCCACCGCGATCAGCCAGGCCCGGGCATCGGGGCATCGGCAATCCGCGTGGTACGGGAACCAGCTCCACACCCCGCGGCTCCAAGCGGCCAAGACCAGCGGCGCCGATCACACCCCCGCCCTCGATCCGGACGGCACCGTCCTGATCACCGGCGGCACCGGCGCCCTGGCCGGCCACATCGCCGCCCACCTGGTCGAGCACCACGGAATCAGGCATCTGGTCCTCGCCGGCCGGCGCGGGCCGGCGCACCCCGAGGCCGCCCGGACGATCGAACGCCTGACAGCCCTCGGCGCCGAACCCCGTCTCGTCGCCTGCGACACCACCGACCCCGACCAGCTCAAGGCTCTGCTTTCGGGCATCGACGCCGCGCATCCGCTCACCGGCGTCATCCACACCGCCGGCGTCATGCAGATCAAGCCGGTGACCGCCATGACGGCCGACGACCTGGCGGTCGTGCTGCGCCCCAAGGCCGACACCGCCGCCTTGCTGCACGGGCTGACCGCGGACCTGCCGCTGACGCAGTTCGTCGGCACGTCGTCCATCGCCGCCACCCTCGGCTCCCCCGGCCAGGGCAACTACGCCGCCGCGAACGCCTACCTCGAAGCCCTTGCCCACCACCGAAAGTCCGGCGGCCGGCCCGCGACCACCGTGGCCTGGGGCCCGTGGGAGGACTCCGAGGGCATGATCAGCAAGCTGCCCGAGGCGGCGGTGGCCCAGCTGACGCGAACCGGCATAATCCCGCTCTCGACGTCCCAGGGCCTTGCGTTGTTCGACTCCGCGGTCCGTCACGGCGCTCCGCACCTGGTCGCGTCCCGGCTCAGCCGGCCCGCGCTGCGGACTCAAGCCGCCAACGGCTCGCTGCATCCGTTGCTGGCGACGATCGCCCCGGAGGCCGCCCCGAGCCGGAGCGCGGACGACGCGGCGTCCGAACGCACGTCGTTCGCAGCGCGGATCGCAGCACTGGACCCGACGCAGCAACGCAGAACCCTGTTGGAGATGGTTCGCCACCAAGCCGCGATCGTGCTGGCCCACACCGACGACGAGGCGATCGACATCGACCGCGCGTTCAAGGACTCCGGGTTCGACTCACTGACGACGGTCCAGCTGAGCAAGCGGCTCAGTGCGGCCACCGGGCTGAGCCTGCCGACGACGATCATCTACGGCGAGCCCACGCCCAAGCGGCTCGCCGAAGCGCTGCTCGGCCTGCTCACCGGCGGCGGACTCGCCACCTCCGCCGCGCGCACCGTCTCCGGCGGCGCACGGACCGACGAGCCGCTGGCGATCGTCGGCATGGCGTGCCGGCTGCCGGGCGGAATCTCCAACGCGGACCAGCTGTGGACGCTGCTCGACGGCGGCGGTGACGCCATCGGCGCCTTCCCCGACAACCGCGGCTGGGACCTGGACGCTCTCTACGACCCGGACCCCGACCACGGCGGCACCAGCTACACCCGACACGGCGGATTCCTGCACAACGCAGGCGAATTCGACCCGGCCTTCTTCGGCATGTCGCCACGGGAAGCCACCGCCACCGACCCCCAGCAGCGGCTGCTCCTGGAACTCGCCTGGGAGACCCTGGAAGACGCCAACATCGACCCGACCACTCTGCAGGGCACGCAGACAGGCGTCTACGCGGGCGTCGGGACCCATGAGTACGAGCCCAGAGTCGGCGACGTCTCCCGCGAATTCGAAGGCTTCATGCTCGCCGGCAACCACACGAGCGTCGTCTCCGGACGCATCGCCTACTCCCTGGGCCTGTCCGGTCCGGCGATCACCGTCAACACAGCGTGTTCGTCGTCGCTGGTCGCTGTGCACCTGGCGGGGCAGTCGCTGCGGAACGGCGAATGCGACCTGGCCCTCGCCGGTGGCGTCGCGGTCATGGCGACGCCCGCGGTGTTCGTGGAGTTCTCGCGGCAGCGGGGGCTGTCGGCGGATGGACGATGCAAGGCCTTCGCCGAAGCCGCTGACGGGACCGGCTGGAGCGAGGGCGCGGCGCTGTTGCTGCTGGAGCGGCTGTCGGACGCGGAAGCCAACGGACATCGGATCCACGCGGTGGTGCGCGGCTCGGCGATCAACCAGGACGGCGCCAGCAACGGACTGACCGCACCGAACGGCCCCGCACAGCAGCGCGTCATCACCGCAGCGTTGACCAGCGCGGGTCTGGCGCCTGGCGACGTTGATGTGATCGAGGCGCACGGCACCGGTACGACCCTCGGCGACCCGATCGAGGCCGGAGCGCTGAACGCCGCCTACGGCGAACGGCCGCACGGCAGGCCCCTGTATCTGGGCTCCCTGAAGTCGAACATCGGACACACCCAGGCAGCAGCCGGCGCGGCCGGAATTATCAAGATGGTGCAGGCCATGCGGCACGGCACCATCCCGCAGACGCTGCATGTGGACGCACCCAGCCACCACATCGACTGGGAAGCCGGACCACTGGAACTGGCGACGACACCGATCGCATGGCCACAGACCGGACAACCACGCCGGGCCGGGATCTCAGCCTTCGGAGTATCCGGCACCAACGCACACCTGATCCTGGAACAACCCCCCGCCACCGCACCCGCTGCTGAACAAGCGCTCTCTCAAAAACCTGATACAGCCGAAGCCAGGACCGAGACCGCGACCGAAGCCGAAGCAGAGACCGGGACCGACACCCGAGCCGGCACCGAAGCCGGAATCGGTGCCGGGGCCAGCACTGAAGGTGGTGCTGGCGCTGAGGTCGAGGTCGAGCCGGTTCTGGTCATGCTGCCGATCAGCGCCCGCAGCACCGCAGCCCTCCGCGACACCGCGACCCGCCTGCTCCAAGTCCTAGACCGCCCCCAACCTCCAGCACTGCCCGACATCGCCCACACCCTCACGCACGGCCGCGCCCGACTCCCTGACCGGGCCGTCGCCCTGGCCACCGACCACCAGCAGGCCCGGGAAGCGTTGCTCGCCTTGGCCGCAGGGCGCGAACACCCCGACCTGACCGTCGGCACCGCCATCGCGGGCGAGGTCTGCTACCTGTTCTCCGGCCAAGGCTCCCAACGCCCCGGAATGGCCGCAGGACTGTACCGAACCTTCCCCGTGTTCAAACAAGCCCTCGAAGAAGCCTGCGAAGCCTGTGACCAGCATCTTGAGCAGCCGCTGCTGCCGATCATCCTCGACAACCAGCACGAGGAACTGTTGGCCACCACCGCCTACACCCAGCCAGCGCTGTTCGCCATCCACACCGCGCTCTATCGCCTCCTGCTGAACTTCGCCCCCGCACCGGCCCTGGTCGCCGGACACTCCATCGGCGAACTCAGCGCCGCCCAAGCCGCAGGCATCCTCACCCTCACCGACGCCGCAAAACTCATCACCACACGCGCACGGCTCATGCACACCATGCCACCCGGCACCATGCTCACCGCACACACCGGCCCTGAGCGAATCGAAGAACTCCTACTCGAGCACCCCGACATCGACATCGCCGCCTACAACAGCCCCACGACCACGACCTTGGCCGGGCCACCGGAAGCCATCACCGCACTGGCTGAGGCGCTCCGGGAGCACGGCATCAACACCCGGACACTGCACACGGCCCACGCCTACCACTCCCGCGCCACCGACCCGATCCTGGACGACTTCCGCACAGCCGCACAGCAGGTGACCTGGAACCAGCCCACGATCCCGCTCATCACCGCCACCCCCGAACCAGCCACAACCGAACAACTCACCGACCCCGAATTCTGGACACAGCAGATCCGCCGCCCCGTCCACTTCCACCACGCCATCACCCACACCCAGAACGCAGGCACCACCGGCTACCTCGAACTCGGACCCGACACCACCCTCACCACACTCACCAAATCCACCCTCGACGACGCGCCCGACACCTGGGCCGCACCGACCCTGCACCCCAAACAGTCCGACACCCACACGCTCTTCACCGCACTGGCCCACCTCCACACCCACGGCACCCCGATCACCTGGCCCCGCAACAACGAAGGCCGCCACACCGACCTCCCCACCTACCCCTTCCAACACCACCACCTCTGGCTGCCGATGCCCGAGCGCGGCAGCGGCAGGCCCGAGGACTTCGGCCTGACGCCGGTCGCCCATCCGCTGCTGACCAGCCGCGCCGACGCCCCCGACGGCACCGTCCACTACACCGGCCGGGTCGAGCCCGACCGGCCCGGCTGGATCCCGGACCACGCGATCGGCGACACCCCGGTCCTGCCCGGCGCCGCCATCGTGGACCTGGCCCTGACCTGTGCCGCCGAGCACGGCCCGGCCCACCTGGACGAACTCACGCTGCACGCGCCCGTGATCGTCACCGACGCCACCGAGCTGCACCTCACCCTCACGCCGCCGGACGCCGACGGGCACCGGGCGATGACCCTGCACGCCCGGCAGGACGGCGACCAGCCCTGGACCTTGCACGCCACCGCGACGACAGGGAACGCGACGGGACCAGGCAATGAGAACGCTGATGCACTGACCTCCCTGGCCCCGGACTCCGCAGGCTGGCAGCCGGTCGCCCTCGATCAGCTCTACCCGGCACTGGCCGCCCACGGCTACAACTATGGACCGACCTTCCAAGCCGTCGCCGAGGCGTACTCCAACCCCGCGACCGGGCAGACCCGTACGCGCACTCACATCATCACCGGCGACACCGGCGGCATCAGCGACACCGGCCACGGCTACGCCGTCCATCCGGCGCTCCTGGACGCCGCGTTCCACCCCCAAGCCGCACCCGGAGCCACGGACACCGGGCAGATCCTGCTGCCGCACACCTACACCGGCGTGACCCTGCACAGCCGGCCGGGATCCACTCTGCACGCGACCGTCGGCCCCGGACCAGGTGACGACACCCTGACCCTGAGCGCCACCGATGCGGAAGGCACTCCCCTCCTGAGCATCGAGGCCGTCCATCTGCGGCCCACCGCTCTGCGCAACCTCACCGCCGCACCGCCGATGCTCCAGCTCACCTGGACCCCGGCAGAAATGGCAGACGCGGCAGCCGACGCCGGTTCCGACGGCCACGGCTGGACCACCGCCGCGACGGCGGCGGATATAAGTGCTCTGAGCCAGAGGATCGAGCAAGGTGAGCCGGCCCCGAGTGTGCTGATACACGCCGTCGCCAGCCGGCCGGAAGACGACCCGGACAGCGATCCGCAGACCCACCTGGACCGCCTCCACCAGGCCTGCGCCGACCACCTCGCGCTGCTCACCGAGTTTCTGACGGACGAGCGCCTCCAGCAGACCCGGCTGCTCAGCGTCACCCGCTACGCCACAACCGCGGCCGGCACAGCGCCCAACCCGGTTCACGCCGCCATCTGGGCCCTGACAGCCGTCGCGCAGAGCGAACACCCGGACCGCATCACCCAGCTCGACACCGACATCGCCGACACCGCCGCGTTCAGCAGGATTCCGGCATCAGGGCACGATCAAGCTGCCTGGTACGACGACCAGCTGCTCAGCGCGCGACTCCGACCGACCGAAACCGTCGGTGACGACGCCGTCGACCAGGCCCTCGACCCCCGCGGCACGGTACTGATCACCGGCGGAACCGGCGCCATAGCCGGCCACATCGCCGCCCATCTGGCCGAACAGCACGGCATCAGGCACCTGATCCTCGCCGGCCGCCGCGGCCCCGACCACCCCGACGCCGAACAGATCACCGAACGCCTCACCGCCCTCGGCGCCGACCCCCAGCTCGTCGCCTGCGACACCGCGGACCCCGAACAGCTGGCGGCACTGCTGAAAACCATCGACCCCGCACACCCCCTCACCGCCGTCGTCCACACCGCAGCAGTCCTGCACGACGCACAGCTGACCGCACAGACGGCGCAGAACCTCGACCACGTACTCCGCGCGAAGGCCGATACCGCCGCCTGGCTGCACCACCTCACCGCCGAAGCGCCGCTGGCACAGTTCGTTCTCACCTCCTCCACGGCGGCCGTCCTCGGCACCCCCGGTCAGGCCAACTACGCGGCCGCCAACGCCTACCTCGACGCCCTCGCCCACCACCGGCGCGCCCACGACCGGCCGGCCACCGCCATCGCTTACGGGCTCTGGCAGGACCCCACGCCCC
>NZ_JAACYW010000447.1 GCF_015356825.1 Catenulispora rubra
GTTGGAGGGGGATGACGGGTGAGCGGCGGCGGGGTGAGCGGCGGCGGGGTGAGCGTGATCAACCTGCGGCGGACGGATCAGCCGTGATGGTGGTGCCCGCCGCCGACGTCACCTGAGCCCATTTGGTGGTGGCCTGAGTGAGAGGTGTCGATCGACGTGTGATGATGGCCGCCGCTGGAGCTGTGCGAGCTGTACATTTCGAGCCGGTATTCCTGGCGCAGGACCATCGTCAGCTCTTTGGTCATCTTCGCGATTCCGCTGGACAGCGCCTCGGCCACGGCGTTCGCCAACTCGACGTCGGCGGCGGTCACCACGGATCGCACACTCTCGGCGACTCCCTGCGGGACGGTGAACCGGGCCAGCCGCCGGCGAGCCATCAAGCGATGCGGCCCACGGTAGAGGTGCGAGCCGAGACCGCAGACGTGCACGATGCCCGCCAACGCTTGGTCCTGGACCGTGGCGGAGGCCTCGCCGTGCGCCACGGCATCGATCCGAGCCCACGCTTCGGCCAGTCGTTCGTGATCGCGCACCGTGATGCGCGTCGTTCGGGCGAGGCCCTGTCCGCGATACTCGATCCGGATCACCTGCCGGCGCCCCAACAGCGCGATGTACTGGCCGAGCGTTCCGGCTTCAGCCGGCTTCCCTCGCAGCCACACCTCGACCTTCGGCGGCTTCGCCTCGGTGCTCAGCGAGCTCAGGCTGTGGTCCAGCAAACGATGCCCGACGGACGAGGGGTCCTTAGTCACGATCCGGCCCTGTTCCACGGCGACCCGCCCGGCCAAACTCAGCTCGATCAGTTCCACGGCCCGCAACGCGGGCGACATGCGTTCGACGTTCCGGACCCTGCCGTTGCGCGGATGGACGGCAAGCAGCAGAAGGCCCTCCCCCAGTGTCATAGCTCTGAGGCTAGAGGTATGTGGTGTTCTGGGCCATAGAGCTGGTCGCTAGCCGACCGGGGGCCGCGACAAGTCGACGCCGTCTTCGCCGCCGGGCTGCCTCGAACGGGTCCGCCCGACAGCGTGGGGACGAGGAACTGCTGGTTCATTTCACCGTCTACGAACACGATGAGGTACTGCCCTTTGTGCGCCGTGCGCTGGAAGTACCAGAGCTGGTGCGGCAGCGCGTGAGCGGGCCAAAGGATCGGCGATTCACCACCCTTGGCCTGGTAGGCGTCAAGAGCCAGCCCACTGTCGCGGCTGATGAGCACGAACGGACCGCGTGACTTCCGACGAAGGCCGAGGGTTCCGACGATGTCATCGGTCTCAATGCTGATAAAGCCCGGAACGCCTACCTTGCCTTTAACCGGCTCGCGCCGTGATGCTGACACTCTTCGCCCGCACTTCGACGGCCGGGACGCCAGAGGTCCCCTGCCGCAGCAGAATCTCACCGGTACGTCGTTCTATCAGGCCAGACCCCGAACGGTTCCGACTGAAGGCCTTCACTCACCAATGCCTTAGTCCACGGGCCTTGTTCGAATTCGGACCTTGGGGTGCCGGATTATGCCATACCGTGGTCTCGTGACGCGGTGGCAGGTTTGGGTCCCGACTCTGCTCGTTGCACTCGTCGGAGCCATAACTTCATACATTCTCAACGTCCTGGCAGGGCGCCATGATGCGATAAAGCAGCTTGGTTCATCTCAGGCCGCCAAGTCAGCTCGGCGACGCCACCGGGTGCTGGTGTCGTTCTGGATCTTCATTACCGCGGCCGCCGCGGTCGCGTCGAGCATCCGGTCCTCAGGCTCGTCACCGCCATCGTCGAGCACAGCCGGCTCAACGGCGGGCGTCATAGGCTTCAGCGGCGGCTGCGCCAGGTTTCAGATTTTCGCGCAGAATCGCTGGGAGCCCTATGGGACGGCCGTTCGAAATGAACCAGACGTCACATCCAAAATGGTAGGCAGCTTTGCAGGAAACTACAGCATCTCCGTGAACGGATGGATTCATTCAACCGTTGCGTACCCGACCAACACCGCCCCCTGGAACAGTGACATTTGGTTCCACCTCGCGGATGGGTCCGGCTGGGTATCCTTCGCAGGCGTGCGCGGAACACCGACGGCTCATGATCCCACCGGGCTGTCGGACGGAGGAGCACCGCCGCCCGCGACGGCGAAATGTCAGGGATCTGAGCAGTAATGCAGACCGGGTCTATTCTGCTTGGATCCACTTGCGATTGTTGCTCCACTCCGCCCGACTTCGTCGCCTCCCGCAGCCTTTGACTACGCAACCTCGGCGACGAGCTTGTCTTCGACACCGACGACGCCTGCTCACAGCAAAGCGGCCCGGATCCCCGGACCGCTGCTGCCCACCCCCGATCTGTGGCTAGCGAACCAGAATGAGGTTCACGTCCCCGAACTCATGCCACAGATACCGCCCCGCCAGCGCCGCGGTGTAGCTGGCCCGGATCAGGCGTGGGCCGGCGATCGCCGTCAGCATCAGCAGGTGCGATGCCTCCGGCTCGTGGAAGCCGGTGAGCAGGCCGTCGACGGCTCGGACGCCGCGTTCTGGTGTGATGATCAGCTCGGTCCATCCCTGGCCGGGATGGACCGTCCCCTCCTCGTCGGCTGCTGATTCCAGGGCGCGGACGGCTGTCGTGCCGATCGCTATCACGCGGCCGCCTCGGGCGCGGACGTGGTTGACCAGCTGGGCTGTCGCCTCGGGGACCGAGTACCACTCCGCGTAGGGCTTCTCGTGGGCTTCGGGTGAGGCGACGCCGGTGTGCAGTGTGATCGGTGCGATGTAGACGCCCTTGGCCACCAGGCGTGCGACCACGTCGGTCGAGAACGGGCGGGCGGCGCTGGGCATCTCCGCGCTGCCCGGGACGGCGGCGAAGACCGTCTGGTAGGCCGTGATCGGCCAGTCGCGGTCGACGTAGTCGTAGCGGATCGCGCGGCCGTGCCGGCTCAGGTAGTCGGCGACCGACATCCCCAGATCGAGCCGCGCCACCCACAGTCGGCTCGTGTACGGCCGCAGCAATGTGACCGTCGCGCCGCCGGTGACGCGCAGCCGCAGTCCCGGTTCGGCCGGGCTGTCCGGGTCCGGCGAGCAGGGCTCCAGCGCGAACGGCTTGGTCGAGCCGTCCCCCATCGGCCGGCGCAGCTCGACGATCCACGCGTCCGGGTCCTGCGGCGTGCCGGTCGACACGTGCAACACCACCGGGACGCCCGAGTCGAGCACCACCGCGTCCAGCGCGGCCGGCAGTGTCCCGGAGTTGTTCACCACCAGCAGGTCGCCGGGCTCCAGGACGTCCGGCAGGTCGGCGAACACGTAGTGCGAGACCTCGGGATCGTCGGCGCCCCGCCCGCGCGCGACCAGCAGCCGCACGCCGTCCCGGTCCAGGCCGCGGGCCTCGGCGGGCTTGCGGGCCAGCAGGTCGGAGGAGACGCGGAACCCCGGGCCCAGCGGTCCGGCCGGCATCGGTCCGGGCCGGGAGGAGGAGGCGTTCACGACCGTGGGCTCGTGCAGCAGGACCCCCATGTCAGGCCACCTCCAGACCGGAAGCTTCGGAAGCCTCGGAGGCCTCAGCCACCTCAGCCACGCGACCCCGCGGCAGCAGATCAGAAGCCTGATACCGCCCCGAAGGCCGCCGCTCGTCGATCAGCCGCAGGAACCCCGGCACCACCGTCTCCGGCAGCGGCAGATCGCTGATGTCCTCACCGGGAAACGCGTCCTGGTGCATCTGCGTCCGCAGGTCGCCCGGATCCACCGCCCACACCCGCACCTGTGACTCCTCCAGCCCCAGAATCGCCGAGGCGTGGTCCAGCGCCGCCTTGGACGCCCCGTACCCGCCCCAGCCCTCATACGGCTCGACCGCGGCGTCGGAGGAGATGTTGACCACCTCCCCGCCGTGCTGTCGCAGCTGGGGCAGCAGCAGTTGGGTGAGCGCCAGCGGCGCGACCACGTTCACCGCGAACGTCTCGGCCAGCGCCTCCAGCGGGAAGGCCGCGAGCGTCGGCATCGGCGACCCGCCGAGGCTGGAGGCGTTGTTCACCAGCAGGCTCGCGCCGCCCAGCTCGGAGGCGGCCTCGGCGAGGTCGGCGCGGTGCGCGTCGTCGGTGACGTCGCCGGGCAGCGCGACGACCGTGGTCAGCTCCGCCAGCTCCGCACGCACGGCGGCCAGCCGGTCGGCGGTCCGGGCGTCGATCACCAGCGACCAGCCGCGCTCGGCCAGGCCGCGGGCCAGCGCCAGGCCCAGGCCCTGGGAGGCGCCGCTGATCACCGCCACCGGGTTGCTGCCGCCCCACGCGCCGCCCGCCGCCCGGCCGGCGGCCGTTTCGGCCTGCTTTGTATCGGTCTGCTTTGTCGTCGTGTTCATGCCCTTCACCCTGCTCCGCGACCCGGCCGCGGGGATCGGGCCCGGGACCGGAGTCGGGCACCGCCCTTGGTCCTAGGACCGGCGACCTAGGACCGACCGGTCCCCGGCCCGATGGGGCGGCGCGATCATCGGCGATACCCTGCGAACATGAGCCCCCAGAACGCGCTGGACACCATGCGCCGCCTGTCGGCGGCCGTCCTCGCGGTCAGCCGGCACCTCGCCACCGACGAGGTGCTGCAGACGATCGTGGCCACCGCCCGCGAGCTGATCGGCGCCGAGTACGCCGCGCTCGGCGTGCCCGACGGCGCCGGCAGCTTCGCGCAGTTCCTCGTGGACGGCATCAGCGACGAGCAGTGGGCCGCGATCGGGCCGCTCCCCCGCCAGCACGGCATGCTCGCCGTGATGCTCGAAGACCCGGCGCCCCAACGCCTCCCCGACATCCGCCAGGACCCGCGCTTCCGCTGGTGGCCCAAGGCGCACCCGGAGATGGACGCCTTCCTCGGCCAGCAGATCCGCGACGGCGACGAGATCCTCGGCGCCCTGTTCCTGGCCAACAAGGCCGGCGGCTTCACCAAGGACGACGAGGAACTGCTCGGCGTCCTGGCCGGCCACGCCGCGATCGCCCTGCGCCATGCCCGGCTCTACGAGCGCGAACGCGAGCTGGCCATCACCCGCGAGCGCAACCGCCTGGCCCGCGAACTGCACGACGCCGTCGCCCAGAAGCTGTTCGCCCTGCGCCTGACCTCCCAGGCGGCCGCCGACGTCCTGGACACCGACCCGGCCCGGGCCCGCGCCGAACTGGAGCAGGTCGCCACCCTGGCCAAGGAGGCCGCCGAGGAGCTGCGCTCGGTGGTCGTCGAGCTGCGCCCCGCCGAGCTGGAGGAGGACGGCCTGGCGGTGACGCTGCGCAAGCACGTCGAGGTCCTGGACCGGGTGAACCAGACCGCCGGCGGCCCCCGCGTGACCTTCGAGGGCGCCGACGTCAAAGCGCTGTCACCGGCCGCGGAAGAAGTACTGCTGCGCGTCGCCCAAGAAGCGCTCCACAACGCGCTGCGCCACGCCGACGCCACCAAGATCAGCGTCCGCCTCCACGAAAACTGCCCGACCGCCACCAAGTCCTGCGGCGGCGCCGCCCTGGAGGTGGCCGACGACGGCGTCGGCTTCGACCCCGCCGCAGTCCGCCGCGCCGGCCGCAGCCTGGGCCTGGTCTCGATGCGCGACCGAGCCAAATCGGTACGCGGACGCCTGGACGTCACCTCGGCGCCCGGGGCGGGAACGACGATCCGGCTGGAGGTGGACCGTGGGCGCGCGTCCTGAGGTCATCAGAGTACTGATCGCGGACGACCACCGCATGGTCCGCCAGGGCCTACGCACCTTCCTGGAGCTGCAGGAGGGCATCGAGGTGGTCGGTGAGGCGGCCGACGGCGCACAGTGCGCAGAGCTGGCGGCCGAGCTGAAGCCGGACGTGATCCTGCTGGACCTGGTGATGCCCGGCGTCGACGGCGTCGGCGCGATGGAGCTACTGCGCGACGCGGGCTCCACGGCGCGCGTCCTAGTGGTGACCAGCTTCACCGACCGCCGCATGATCATCCCCGCAATCCGCGCCGGCGCCCGCGGCTACGTCTACAAGGACATCGACCCCTCCGCCCTGGCCGCCGCAGTCCGCTCGGTCCACGCCGGCCACGTACTACTAGAACCCGAGGTCGCCGCAGCCCTACTGGACTCCGGCAGCAGCGGCGAGGCAGGCCCGCAGGCCCCGCCACTGACCGCCCGCGAGCGCGAGGTACTGGTGCTGATCGCCCAGGGCCGCTCCAACCGCGAGATCGCCCGCGCACTGGTGCTCGCCGAGAAGACGGTGAAGACGCACGTATCGAACATCCTGATGAAGCTCGGCGTCTCCGACCGGACGCAGGCCGCGCTGTGGGCGGTGCGGCACGGGATCGCGCCGGAGGATGAGGAGCGGGGTTCGGCGCGGCGGGCTTCGCGGCAGTTGTAGGGAGCTGGGCTGGCAACGGCGGAGCCCCAAGCGAGCTGGTGCGGCCAGGCGGCCGGTCGCGGTGAAAGACCGGTGCCTCGACGGCTGCGGTTGGTGACGGGTCTGCGCGACCGGTGGCGTGGTGAGGGGGTCCGAAGGACCATGGAGGGTGTTGGTTCTGGGTCCCTCGCCGCGTCAGCGGGCGCAGCCAACCTGCCCGGTTTGGCGGTGTCAAGCCGGGCGAGGCTGGACCACAGCAGCAGGGGTGCGGCTTGATTCCGCCAAACCGGGCTGGTTCC
>NZ_JAACYW010000448.1 GCF_015356825.1 Catenulispora rubra
GAGGTGTATAAGAGACAGGGGTTGTCGGCGGCGACGTCGATGGGCTGGTCGTGGTGCAGGATCTGCAGGGTGGGGCCGTCAAGAAGCTGGTAGGTGACGGTGGTGGCGGTGACTTCGATGCGGAGTCTGCTGTCGTGCAGGCACAGGTTGACGGCGAGGCGGGTGATGTCTGCGGGGAGGCGGGGTTTGAAGCACAGGGTGCCGTCGTGTTCGCGCATGCCGGCGAGTCCGGCGACGAGGGCGATCCAGGTTCCGGCGAGGGAGGCGACGTGGAGTCCGTCGCGGGTGTTGTGTTCGAGGTCGTCGAGGTCCATGAGGGCGGCTTCGGCGAGGTAGTCGCCAGCGAGTTGGAGGTGTCCGACTTCGGCGGCGATGACTGCTTGGGTGCAGGCTGATAGGGAGGAGTCGCGGACGGTGAGGGTTTCGTAGTAGTCGAAGTTGCGGGTTTTCTGCTCATCGGTGAAGGCTGCGGGGCGTAGGTGCATGGCCAAGATGAGGTCGGCTTGTTTGACGACTTGTTTGCGGTACAGGTCGAAGTAGGGGAAGTGCAGCAGCAGTGGGTACTGCTCGGGGGTGGTGCCGGCGAAGTCCCAGGTTTCGTGGGTGGTGAAGCCATCCGATTGCGGGTGGATGCCGGCGGCGTGATCGTAGGGCACGTACATGGCTGTGGCGGCGTCGCGCCAGGATGCTGCTTCCTCGGCGTTGACACCGTGTTCCAGGGCTTTGTCGGGGTAGCGTTCGGCGACCATGGCGGCGCAGGTCAGGTTGTGTTGCGCCATCAGGTTTGTGTAGACGTTGTTGTCGGCGATCGCAGAGTATTCATCGGGTCCGGTGACCCCGTCGATGCGGAACCGGCCTTGCGGGTCGTGGTGCCCCAACGACCGCCACAGCCGAGCGGTGTGGATCAGCAACTCCAGACCGGTGGTCTTCTCAAACTCGGTGTCGCCGGTGGCGGTGATGTAGCGGATCACGGCATCGGCGATGTCGGCGCCGACGTGGAACGCCGCAGTGCTGGCCGGCCAATACCCGGAGCATTCGGCCCCGGTGATAGTCCGCCAGGGAAACGCAGCACCCTTCAGCCCCAGCTGCTTGGCGCGCTCCAACGCCTGCGGAAGGGTGTCGCAGCGCCACCGCAAGGCATCGGCGGCGGCGTGCGGAACGGTGTAGGTCAGCACCGGAAGGACGAAGGTTTCGGTGTCCCAGAAGGCGTGGCCGTCGTATCCGGTGCCGGTCAGTCCCTTGGCCGGGATGGCCCGGTTCTGGGCCCTGGCCCCGGCCTGCAATATGTGGAACAACGCGAACCGGACGGCCTGCTGGATCTCGGCGTCCCCTTCGACCTCGACATCGGCGCGAGCCCAGAAATCATCCAGGAACGTGCGTTGCTCGGCGGCCAAGCCGTCCCAGCCGGTGCGGACCGCGGCCGCCAGCGCGGCCTCCACCTGGGCCCTGACCGCAGGCTCGGAGCGCTGCTGGGACCAGCCGTAGGTGACGTACTTGATCAGCCGTAGCCGCTCACCGGGCTTCAGGATGGCCGTGATCGTGTATCGGGCCAGGTCCTCGAAGCATTCCACGGTCTCATTCAGCGACGGCGGCGCCTGCACCTGGTGGTCCATCGCGGCGGCGACCCGTAGCCCGCTGACAGCGGTGCGGTGCACCAGCACCGCACCTGCCGGGCGGCTGCTGTGCTCCTCCGGCCGCAGCGGCGCCTCCAAGACGGCTGCGACTCTGGGATCGTCGGCGGCCTGCGGGATCTCCTCGTTGGCGACCAGCTCGGACTGGATCACCACCCACAGCTCGGAATCGACGGCCTCCACCTCGTAGCAGATTGCCGCAACCGAGCGCTGTACCAGCGATACCAGCCGGGTGGAGCGCACCTTCACCTGTTTGCCGGCCGGCGACTCCCACTGCACCTGACGGTCCAGCAGACCGGTCCGGAAGTCCAGGACCCGCTCATGACCCACGCAACGTCCATAGCGCAGGTCGAACGGCGAGTCGTCGACCATCAGCCGGATCACCTTGCCGTTGGTGACGTTGATGACCGTCTGACCCGCTTCCGGATCGCCATACCCGGCCTCGGCATACGGCAGCGGCCGCGACTCGTAGACACCGTTGAGGTAAGACCCGGGAAGGCCATGCGGTTCGCCCTCATCGAGGTTGCCCCGCCACCCGATATGCCCATTACCCAACGCGAACACCGACTCGCTCTGACCCAGCACCTCCAGGCCCAGCTCCGTCTCCCGCAGGCTCCACGGCTCCACCGCATACGATGGATGCTGAATCATGACTGGGCTGCCTTGCCGAGGAGGTCGGCCAGGTCGGTGACGACCGTGTCGGCTCCGGCGGCGCGCAGGGCGTCGGCCTGTCCGACCCGGTCGACACCCACCACGAACCCGAACTTGCCGGCTCGTCCGGCCTGCACACCGGCGATGGCGTCCTCGAATACCGCAGCCTGATCGGGGTCCACCCCCAATGCCTTGGCCGCAGCCAGGTACGTGTCCGGAGCCGGCTTCCCCGGCAGATGCTCCTTTTCGATGGTCACCCCGTCGACCCGCACCTCGAACATGTCGGCGATCCCTGCCGCCTTCAGCACACTGGCGCAGTTGGCGCTGGAGGACACCACCGCCCGATGCAACCCCGCCGCCTGCACAGCCTTCAGATACCGGACCGAACCGGCGTAGACGTGCACGCCGTCGGAGTCCAATAGCCGCAGGACGATCTCGTTCTTCGCGTTGCCCAAGCCGTTGACCGTCTCGGTACCCGGAGGGTCATCGGGGGAGCCGTCCGGCAGCTCGATGTGCCGCGAGGCCAGAAACGACCTGGTCCCATCAGCCCGGGTCTTGCCGTCGACGTACGTGTCGTAGTCCGCCACCGGATCGAACGGCACGAAAGGCCCGGGACGAGAGCGCAGGTAGGCGTCGAACATCTCCTTCCACGCCGCAGCATGCACCGTCGCCGTCTCGGTGAGCACACCGTCCAGGTCGAACAGGCACGCCCGGATCCGTTCCGGCAGACCGGTCGTCGGGGATGCCGTCGGGGATGCAGCTCCATCGTCCATGTGATCTATTCGCCCACAACCGGGACGTCTTGACTCGGCGAAGCCGCCGCGCCTGCTCCATGAGCGGGACGTGGCCGGTGTCTGCGGGGCAGATTCGATGATCGTGCCGGTTCGGATCCCGTCCGGCGGGCATCTTCCGTTCATCGTCGTTGCCGCCAGGGGAGGGTTGGAACAGATGCCGCGGTTCCCGGCCCGGGCGGCGTCGCTGCTGCGGTACCGCAAAGACCCGGTCGTGATGTGGACGGTCCGCGCGACCGCCGCGGCGGTGCTGTCCTACGCCGTCGCGGTGCGGCTCAGCTCCGAGCCGGCTCCGCTGACGGCCCCGCTGACCGCGCTGCTCGTCGTGCAGGTGACCCTGTACGCCACGCTCACCACCGGCGTCCGGCGGGTGATCTCCGTGGTCGCCGGGGTGCTGATCGCGGTCGGCTTCAGCGCCGTGGTCGGGCTGTCCTGGTGGAGTCTGGGCCTGATCATCCTGGCCGCGCTCACGGTCGGGCAGTTCATCCGGGTCGGCGAGTTCGTCAACGAGGTCGCGATCAGCGCGATGCTGGTCCTGGGTGTGACCCAGCTGGCCTCCCAGGCGTGGGACCGGGTGCTGGAGACGCTGATCGGGGCCGGTGTCGGGCTGCTGTTCAACGTCGTGCTGGCCCCGCCGGTCTGGGTGGACCCGGCCGCCGAGTCGATCGTCGGGCTGGCCCGCCGCACCCGGAACCTGCTGCTGGGCCTCGGCGAGGAGCTGGACGGGCCGGTCCCGGTCGAGCGGGCCGCGGGCCGGCTGTATGAGGCGCGCCGACTCGACCAGGCCGTCACCGACGTGGACGCCGCGCTGCGCCAGGCCGAGGACAGCCTGCGCCTGAACCCGAGGATCAGCGAGGGCCTGCTCGCGCGCCTGGTGCTGCGCACCGGCCTGGACACCCTGGAGATCTGCGTGGTCGTGGTGCGCGTCCTGGCCCGCTCGATGACCGACCTGGCCAAGCGGCGCAACGAAGACGAGCCCCTGTTCCCAGCCGACACGGCCCAGGCGCTCCAGGAGCTGCTGGAAGACGTCGGCGCAGCCATGGTCAGCTACGCGGTGCTGGTGACCACGCCGGTCAGCGACAACGCCGAGCAGGCGGAGAACCGGCTGGCGGCCGAGCTGTCGGCCGCGTGGGACCACCGCGAGACCGTCGCCGACATGCTGCTGCGCGGCGTCCAGCAACACCCTTACGCCTGGCAGCTGCACGGCTCCCTGCTGGCCGAGATCGACCGGATCCTGGACGAGATGGACCTGGAGCACCGCACGCGCCGGTTGATGGAGGAGCTGGACCGCGCTGCGGCTGCGCGCCACGAGCGGTCGGCGCGGCTGGCGGGGTTCAGGCGGCTTGTGCGGGGCTGGCGGCCGGCTCGGCGCGAGGGCTGAGCCGGCTGAGTCCGCCTGCCACGAATCGTCTGCGCGGTTGGCCGGGCTCAGGCGGCTTGCGCGGGTGGGTCGGGTCGGGTGGTTTGGTCGGCTGGCTCGGCGGGAGGGCTGAGCTGGCTGAGTCGGCCGATGCGCCCGCGCCGGTCGATTTGCGAGTCCGGTGGCTGGCGAAATCCGGCGCAGGCGTGCCCGTCTGCGTCGTGCCGGCTGCTGCGTGACTCCCGATCAGTCTTCGTCGTAGTCGGACTCGCGCCAAGCGGTCCCACCGTGTCCGTGCTGGTGATCGGCATCCAGCCCGGCGGCGATCCCGTCGTCGCCCCGACTGAGCTTGAGCAGCGACGCGGCGATCCGCGTGGCCAGCATCCCGGACACCTCCGAGGGCATCAGGAGCGGCCCGCCGTCGACAACCTCCGCGATCGGAGCGTCCGTGGCAGGACCGAAGTCCGCAGGAACCACCACGACTTGGCGTGCCCCGAGCTGCCGACAACGCTCGACACCCTCGGCGACATCGGGCTCGCCGCCGCGGAGGGCCACTTCTACCCACGGCAGGTCGTCCCGCGTCTTGACCAGGTGCGCGATCCGGAACAGCTCGGCGTCGTCGAACGAATTGGCGGCCTTGGCCGTCAGCAGCACCGCCAGATTCGGCGAGTCGGCCGGGTCGACGACTCGCGCGACAGCGACCCGCAGCCACCCGGTCAGCAGCGTCGCGTTCCCGAACGGCTCGGCCAGCATCACCCGGCCCGCGACCGCACCGCGGCTCAGCCATGTCAGCGTCCGAGCGGTATCGGCGACCAGCTGCGGATCACGCCCCAGCGTCATCGGCACGACGCACACCGGCAGGTCCGTGCCGTCAAGAGCCTGCCGCACCGCGCGCTCCAGCAGCTCGCCCGCCGACGAAGCCCGCAGCAACGGCCCCTGCTCGACCAAGGGCTCGACCGCCACCTCGGCGCCGCCCTCATGACCGCCGACGATCACCACGGCAGCCCGCGCCGCATCCGGCTCCGGGACGGTCACCGCCGCGCCCCGGAAACCGCGCGGGCAATAGCGTCCCCGTCGTCGTTGCGCTGAGTTACCACAGATCATTTCTAGCGCACGTCCGGCCATCGCACCCGGCCGAAGACACGAACGGGTGAGGCCGATCGCGGTGAGAGGCGACCAATGTTTCTAAGGTCCGCAACTCAGTTCGCACCCACATTCTCCGCTGGGATGAGATTCGCAGCATCGAGGAAGGCCGCATTCGGCAGGGCTCGCACAACAGCGGCAATATGCATGAAGGCCATCTGGGAGTCACATAGGCGCGAGAAGGCCGGACAGGTTATGTCCGAATCGGAGTTCGCGGCGGCGCTGGAGAAACTCAGGGAGCGTATTCCCCGGTGAAAGGGGAAAAACCGCACGTGCTCCGGGCCGCTCGGAGTGTTGCAGAACCCTGCGTCCGACGCATCTCTGAGACTGCGTCAACCTGTGGCGACCAACCAGTTATGACGGCGCGGGTGGCGGGCACCTCCCCTGCGTCGTCCGTCGACACCTGGCGGATGCACCGGGCCACACAGAGTGGGAGCGGCGCATGGACCAGGACGAGACCGGGACGCGGCGGATCGGGATCCCTCCCGTGTACTGGGCGCCGGCGCTGGCGATCGCCGCGTGCGTCGCGCTGGTGGCGCACCTCGTCTACGGCACCGCCGACTCCGGATCGGACCTCTCCGTCTACCACGGCGGCGGCTCTGCCATCGCGCACGGCAAGCCGCTCTACGACTTCGCCAGCTACAACGGATTGCAGTTCACGTATCCGCCCTTCGCCGGGATCTTCATGGTCCCGATCGGGCTGCTGCCGATGGCGGCGGCGGTCCCGGTGTGGGCCGCGTTGTGCACGCTCGCCCTGGAGGCGACGGTGTGGGTCGTGCTCGGAGCGGTCGGAGTGCAGGAGCGGCGGCGCGCGCTGTTCACGGCCGCGGGGACCGTGGCGGCGTTCTCGCTGGCGCCGATCTCGTCGAACTTCTGGACCGGGCAGATCAACACGATCCTGATGCTCCTGATCGTCGCCGACTTGGTCCGGCCGGCCGGGCTGGGGCGAGGTCGCGAA
>NZ_JAACYW010000449.1 GCF_015356825.1 Catenulispora rubra
GAACCAGACCCCGCGCCGACCCCCGCCATCGTCGTCACCTCGCCGGGCGGCGAGCACACCCTCCTGCAGACCGTCGGCGGCCACGAGCCGCCCCCGCTCGTCCGCTTCGCCGCGCCGAGGGACACCGTCGCCCACGCCCAGGCCGTCGCGGCGATTCCGCGCGCCGTCGGCTGGAAGACCTTCGTCGCGCACTCGGAGCACGGAGCGGTCTTCGACGGCGAGCGCACCATCGGCGGCCGCGAGCTCGGTGACCGGCTGGGTGTCGGGCACGAGGATTTCGCGGGCGTCGTCATGGTGGTCTGCGACGCGGCCGCCGATCTGACCGCCGGTCCCGCGGCCGCCCTGCACGAGGCCTCCGACCGCTCCGTTCCGGTCCTGGCGCCGACCGGCGAGGCGATGATCGGCCCCGACGGCGACGTGCTGTCCGGCACCTGGCGCGTCAACGAGGACAACCAGACCGAGCCCAACGCCGTCGGCGACTGGGTCCTGTGGCGGGACGGCGTCGCCACGCGCCTCGGCACGTCCTCGCTGATGACGGCGCTGGCCGCGATCGGCGTGCCGCACCTGGCGGGCGGCACGCCCCCCGAGCGCCCCGTCGGCTTCCTGCACACGCTCACCCCGGACCAGAGCAGCATGCTGAACGACATGGGCTACCGCCTGTACCGCCCGGTCGCCCCGACGCGCGCCCCCGAAACCGTGCCCGCAGAATCCGCGCGGCCCGAAGCCACGGGGTCGGAGCCCGCGCCTCCGCCGCAAGCGCTGCCCGAACGCGGACTGTCCGCAGAGTCCTTCTACAGATCCCTGCACGCCATCGCCGGCACCCAGATCAACGCCCGCTTCCCGTCCCCGCCGTCCGTGAACGCCCTGCGCCGAGCCGTCCGCGACGCCGTCGCCGCCGACCTCGACCGCCCCGACTCCCGCTACCGGCACCTCATCACCGGCACCCGCTCCACCGCCGACGTCCTCACCCTCCTGGACGACGGCACCACCTGGACCCACCAGCACGATCTCCTCGTCCCGCACGTCGCCGCCGACCTGTTCACCCTCGACCTCGGCGTCCTCGGCGGGCAGGGAGTCCCCGAGGCGGTCGGCGACCCCACCGGCCGGCGGCGCGGCGACGACAACCGCGGCGACCCCTTCCTCCTGGTCCACGTCGGCGACCGCTACTACGGCGCCGTCCCGGACCAGCACGCGCAGGCCGACTCGGGGCGGGCCGCCCGCGAACTGCACCCGCAGCGCGAGCGCGGCGACCAGACCCCCTGGACCAGGGACCTCACCCCCAGGGAGACCGACCGCGTCAACCAGACCGCCGCTGACGTCCCGCTCCCCCCGCAGAACGCCCGCGTGGCCGACGGGCTGCGGCTGCGGGCCGTCCAGGACCGGGTCGCGGACCGCGCGAACCCCGAGCGGGACCACGCAGCGGCCGCCGAGCAACTCAGGACCCAGATCCGCGAGGCCCTCGACGCCTGGGACACCCCGGCGGCCCGGGACACCCTCCGGCGCGTCGACGAGCTGGATCGGACCCGCGCCGCGTACCACGAAGCCGCCGGCGACTTCGACCGCCGCCTCGCCGCCCACCAGACCTCCTTCCTCGACGCCGAGCGCCTCCGCCCGGCCCCGGAGCGACCCGCCACGAACCAACCCGCGGGCGCCGCCCCGGCACCGGCGCGGCCCCGCCTCGATCCGCAGCGGGCCCGCGACGCCGCCGCCGTCATGGCCGAGAACGACATCCACGGCCGGATCACCACGGCGCGCGACGACGCTTCTCGACCGCTCCCGCCCGAAGGCCTGGGGGCCCGCCTCCGACAGATCCACGAGCAGGCCACCGAGGCCGGACAGGTCCGGAACTCGGAATCCCCCGACGACGCCCGCGATAGGGCCCACAACGCGGCGATCGAAGCCGCCATGAACGATCCCGGCATGGCCGACCACCTCGACCGGCTCGCGCGCGCCGACGAACGGTATACCAGGGCCCAGAACAACCGGGCCGTCGTCGACCAGGCCCGGGAACACGGAGCCGCCGAACACAGCCGCTACGCGGAACCGGTCCTGGAGCTGCTGCGCACCGAGGCCAGGGCGGTCGCCGAATGGCGGATCCGCCAGGAGAACGCCCTGGTCGAGCTGGAGCGCGGCCGCCAGCAGCACTTCCTGCCGCCCGGCGTCGGCGAGGTGCCCGAGAAGGGCGCCCGGGCGCAGTTCCCGATGGGACGCCGCGGCCGCTTCGTCCGGCTCGGCACGGTCCGGACGTCCGACCACGAAGGCTTGGCCGACCAGGCCGTCCGGGCGGCGCCGCCGGGGCTGCCGCCGAACCGGCACGACGACCTGCGCGCGGCGGTCCGGACCTTCCTGGGGCGGTACGGCGAGCACGAGTACGTGACCCGCCTGCTGGATCAGGGTGTCGAGCTGACCGTCGGCCCGCCCGCCGACCGGCACCAGGTGACGCTGTCGGTGAACCCCGGGGACACCCGTCTGGCTCATCAGGCCTCTGCCGCCGGGCTGCCGGAGGCCCACCTCGGCGAGAAGATGCACCAGGCGGTCGAGGCCGACCACGAATCCACCTCCGGCGGCGGCCGCACGGTGGGCTCCAGCCGGACGCTGGGCGTCACCGGCGACGTGACCACCGCCTTCGGCAACGTGCCGAACGGCGTGTTCTCCGCGAAGCTCGGCCTCGGGATCAGCGCCGGGAGCACGAAGTCCGACTCCTTCAACGAGGCCGCCGTCTCGGCCACCAAACGCCTGTTCAAGCTCAGCGGAGACCTGGTCTACTTCGACATCCCCGGCGCGGCGCTGTCCGCGACCGTCCGCTCGATCACCGGGGAGCACCCCGGCCGGCGCAGCACGCAGACCCTTCCGAACACGACCATGAGGCTGTCCTTCCCCAAGGAGCTGACGCCGACCAGAGACGCGACCGAGAGAAGCGCGCTCCCGCACAGGCCGCACCGGATGGGGGACCCGATCGGCGTGGACCTGAAGGCGCTGGCCGCCGAACAGGCGCCGAACGGTCCGCACCACCAGGCCGCCGAGCGCGCCGCCGCCGTCCAGCACCACTTCTTCAACCAGGCGGAGTCGGTCGCGGGTCTGGCACCGGTGCGGAACGACACCCTGGCGCTGCTCCACGACTTCCGGGACGAGCACGGGGTGCTGGACCAGAACCTCGTCGACGGCGTCACCTACTACACCGGCGAGGCCTCGGTCCTGCGCATGTTCGGCGACATCAGCGGCGGCGGGTCGACCTCGCCGATGTTCTCCAGCAAGGACGGCACGCAGCAGATCCATCTGACGATGGAGGCCAAGCTGCGCACCGCGCAGCCGGTGAGCATCGGCGACGTCGGGCTCAAGGAGGAGAGCCAGCGGTTCGTCAACTTCGGCGAGAACACGTCGGAGGGCGGCTCGGTGACGCTGACCCTGCCCACCGTCTCGTTCGGGCACAGCTTCGGCGCTGCGGGCACGCCCGGGGCCACCCACAGCGCGTCCGTCAACGGAAACGTGTCGGCCACGTCGTCGGCCGGCCGCACCACCAACGCCAACACCGGCTCCGGGCACATCAGCGGCCTGGTCTACAACGGCAACAGCGTGCTCTACCGGGCGACCTTCCACATGTCCGTGGAAGTCGCCCTCAACGACGGCGGACCGCGGCAGACCCGGCAGGTGCGCGGGGGCGGTGTCCCACCCATGGCCGTGAACCGGCAGCGGCCGCACGAGCCCCGGTCGACGGGCCGGGACGTCACGGTCTTCCTGCGCGTGCCGGAACATCAGCAGGACCGGTTCCAGGAGATGCTCGCCGACCGCGCGTCGCTCACACCGGAGGCGAACCCCGCGTACCGGAACCAGACCGACCACGAAGTCGAGCCGCTGGACCCGAACCAGGCCCCGGTCCGGACCGAAGCCCAGCAGATGAGCCGGCCGAGCGGTGCCGAGGCGCGCCGGGAGGCCGAGGACGCGGCGCGCGCGGCGAAGTGGCAGGCGGACGCGGCCAAGCGCGCGACGGCGCACTACCCGCCGCAGGCGCTGGCCGTGGGCCGGGGCACCGGTTTCAGCGCGATCGACCACCTGGCCGGCGGTGAGCAGGTGATGCCGCAGCTGGTGCGGTTGATCCACCAGGCCGACGCCCCGCAGGCCTGGGCGCGGCCGTGGACGCCGATGGAGACCGCGCATCTGCGGACTCAGTTGGCGTCCCGGTACACCCGCGAGGGTTTGATCAACTGGGGTACCGCGCTGTTCCAGGACGGCGGCGTCCGCATGCGGCTGTTCCGGCCGGCGCGGGAGGGCGTCGAGGTCATCACGGTGCGGGTCAGCGCCCGGCTGGAGACGGCGGACCCGCAGCCGGGGCAGGGCGGGCATGCGCAAGCGCAGGCAGCCACCGGGCAGCCAGGGCATGCCCAAACAGCCAACGCACCGGGGCAGCCGCCGTCGGTCCCCCTCATCACCCCGCTGGCCTCGGGCCGCCACAGCACCGCCAAGCTCGAGATCATGCCGTCGGCCTTCGCCGGCAACGGCGGGAACGACAACGTGGGCGCCGGCTGGGGTGCGTCCCTCGGGGCGTCCGCGACCTTCGGGCTCGGCACCTCCAGGCCGGACCGCACCCTCGGCGCAGGCCTCAACTACGGCTACAGCCAGGACTTCTCCAAGCAGCTCAACGTCGGAGCATCCGGATTCATGCTGGAGGCGATCCTCTACGACGGCGCCGTCCGGCACTTCGACTACCACGTCGCCTTCGACCTCGAAGTCGACACGCACCACCAGCGCGGGCTCAGCGGGGTGGAGTCGGCCCTGCCGCTGGGGAACGCCGCCCTGAACGCGATCAACCGCGGGGCCCGGCGTCTGGGCGGGGGAGGGGGCGCCGCCGCCCAGGCCGTCCCGCCGCCGCCGGCTCGGGGCCCGCTGCTCCACACCATCGGCGGCGGCCGGGTCCGCTTCGTCTTCGTCGAGGACCTGACGCCGACGGTGCCCTTCGCACCCGGGGCGCTGGACCACGTGGGCCGCGTGGACGCCGTCACCCACACACCCACACTGCGCCCGCTCGCGCTGCGCACCGGCCTGGCCCGGCTGGTCCGCTCGACCCCGGTGATCACCCCGCCCCGGGTCCAGCCGCACCTGGCCGGCTCGGGGCACGCCCCGCTGCACCTCGACGACCAGGTCACCGACGTGCTCGGCGGCGGACGCCTGGCGCAGGAGATGGTCGGGCTGCTGAACCAGCTCGGCGTCCCGGAATCGGTCTACCGCGACACGCCGTGGATGATGACGAGTACTGAGACGCTGGCCGCCTCGCAGGTGCGCGGCCCGTCCGAGATCCGGCAGACCCTGGTGGTCGGCGGGAACTTCTCCGACCAGCGGGTCGACATCACGCTCACCGGCTTCCCGCACAACCTGGGCGAGGGCGTGACCAGGGACAACAGCCCGGTGAAGATCTTCCAGATGCACGTGTCGGAGGGCAACGGCCAGGTCGGCTCCGTCTCGAAGACGACGACCACACACGGCCTGACCGGCTCGGTCAACCTCGGGTTCCAGGACCGCGACAACGTGTCCAGCTCCTTGGGATGGTCGTTCGGCTACGCGAAGTCGAAGTCGGCCGCCCGCACCGACTCGCTCACCCCGACGACCGGCCGGCTGACCCAGGGCGACCGTCCCTACCGCGAACGCACCGCGGACATGCTGTGGCGCATCTCGGTCGTCAAGCGCAAAGAGAACATGCTGCAGAACTCCGTCATCGGCTTCGAACCACAGCAGGCGCACGCGCTGCTGAACGTGGTCCAGGGCATCACCTTCCTGCGGCAGGTCGATCCCTTCGCGGACATCCGCGACCTGGACCCCGGCCGCTTCCCCGCGCCGCCCGCGGGTACGCCCCCGCGTCTGGAAACCACCGTGCCACGGGCCCCGGCGCATCAGCCGTTCACCACCTACGGTCCCGGCAACGGCCACAGCGCCGCGCACACCGTCCCGGCGATGACCGACGTCCCCGGCGGCATCCGGACCGTGCCGAAGGTTCCGCTGATCGGTGGGCCGGCGGTGACCGACCGGCTGATGCCCGCGGTGCGGACGCCGGTCCCGGGCCAGCGGACGCCGTTCGAGGTCACCGGCGAGGGCAACCCGGTGCTCGGCGCCGTCCACCAGCTGTTGCGGGACCACGCCCCGGGGCAGCTCGACGACAGCTGGACGGTGCTGGAGGCGCACGGCTCGCACCAGCCCGGCGGCGGCCCCGACATGGACCCCGCGCGCCGGACCCCGGCCAAGCTCAGCAACCTGCTCAACCCCGGCTCGCTGGGCGCTCTCAGCGACCTGATGCTCGGCCCGGGCCTGATCCTGGGCGGGACGCGGTCGGTGGCGCTGGGCCACGAGCGGGTGCAGATCGTGCTGCGGGCCACCCGCGACCCGAACAACCGCGGCTACGCCTTCCTGGAGCACGTCGACAGCGCGAACGTGTCGCGGTACACGTTCCGCCTCAACGCCTCCGACGAGTTCTCCGTGAGCAAGACCACGAAGTTCACCTACGGGATGAACACCGGTCCGGCGGCAGGGATCTCGCCCGAGCAC
>NZ_JAACYW010000045.1 GCF_015356825.1 Catenulispora rubra
GGCGTGCGGGGTGGGGTTCGGCGTCAGGACAGCTTCGCTTCGGGGGCGAAGGCGGGCAGCTTGTCGAGGCTGCTCCGCACGGCCGCGGCGCCGTACTCGAACATCTGCCGCTCGTAGGCGTCGACCGCGCCGAGCAGGTCGCGGCGGCCTTCGTCGGCCTCGATCAGGTGACGGCGCAGCAGGTCGGCGTCGCGCAGCGCGGTGTTGGCGCCGTTGCCGCCGGTCGGGGAGGTGGCGTGGATCGCGTCGCCGAGCAGGGTGACCGGGCCGGACGCCCAGCGTGCGCCGGGCTTGACCACGCGGATGGACAGCAGGGTGCTGTTGTCCGGGTCGGCCTGCTCGATCAGTGCGCGCAGCTCCGGGTGCCAGCCCTCCATCCGGGACAGGACGGCGTCCTGCGCGCTCAGGTCCTGCAGGGAGCCGTTCGGCGGCAGGATCATGGCCCAGCGGACGTAGTCGCCGATGTCGGGCAGCGTGACTTCGGGGGCCAGCCGCTCGGCGGCCTCCTTCGGCGGGGTGGGGAACCGCATCGCGCCGAGCAGCAGGCTGACGCCGTCGCCGGCGATCTTCGAGCCGTAGGCCTTGGACAGGCCGGCGAACTCGTCGGTCAGCGGGGTGCGGCCGATGACGAACCGGACGCCGGTGTCCGTCGGCGTGGTCTGCGGCGTCAGCACCCCGCGGACCGCGGAGGTGACGCCGTCCGCACCGACGAGCAGGTCGGCCGTGGCCGGGTCGCGACGGGCGAACCGGGCCTGGACGGTGCCGTCGGCCTGGACGTCGTAGCCGGTCAGCGCGGCGTCGGTGTGCACGGTGAGGCCGGTCAGCAGCAGGTGCCGCAGCACCTGCCGGTCGACCACGATGCCGGTCCGGCCGGCGCCGAGCCGGCCGATCTCGTTCAGCTGCGGGTCCAGGATCAGCTGCTCGGCGGCGGCGTCCATGACGATCTCGTCCAGCAGCGGGTGCCAGCGCGTCGGCAGGCAGTCGCGCACCGCCTGGAAACCGACCGGGTCCAGCACGAGCCGGTAGCCCTGGAACCGGGCGACGATGCCCGGGTCGCGCTCGAACACGGCGGCCTCGATCCCGGCGCCGCGCAGACCCTGCGCGAGAGCCAGACCTCCCAGACCGGCTCCGACAATGGAAACTCGCATCACACACCTCCGGATGACCTGCGAACGAACTTAGTTCGTTCTGACGATCTAAGTTCTACTCGGCGAACTTAGTTCGTGTCAACTCGTGGTGGTCGGCGGCTCGGCCGCGAAGGCCTCCCGGCGGTCACCCCAGTTTCGTGGCACCCGCCGCCGCGGCCCGGATCTCGGCCGGACCGAGTCCGGCCGTCCGCAGCGTCGCTTCCGCCACGACGGCCGGTTCGATCTCGACCGCCGGCTCCGCCGAGGTGCCGCCCCAGCGCCGCAGGGGGATGACCACCTCCACGACCTGGATCAGCAGTGCTCCCAGCACCGTCGCCGGTACCGCGTCCGAGCCGGCGACCAGTTGCCCGGCCTTGCCGCCGAGTCGGCCGTAGATCTCCTGCAGTTCGTGTCGCAGGGCGCGGAAGTCGTCGAAGCGCTCGTCGCGTACCTCAGGGATCAGATACAGGCTGCCGATGTTGTGCGGGGCGCGCGCCAGCAGCTCGGTGTCTGTCGCGGCCAGGGTGTACAGCGCCGCTGCTGCGGCCGCCGGGTCGGAGCCTGCCTGTTCCTCCAAGCGGCGTGCGAGTTCGGCGCTGGGGCGCACCGAGCGGTCCAGCAGTTCGGCGAGGATGTCGTCCTTGCCTGCGAAGTGGTAGTACAGCGACGCCTGGCGGATGCCTACCGCGTCGGCGATGGCGCGAGTCGAGGTGCTGCCGACGCCCTGCTCCACGAACAGCCCGGCGGCGGCGAGCAGGATCTGTTCGCGCGGCGGCAGCTGCGGGGCGGTGTCCGGGACCGCGCGGGGTCGGCCCGCGCGTGACGTCTTCTCCACGATGGTCATTCTCGCGCCTGGCCCAGATGAGCGCGCCAGCCGCCGGCCGCGGTGATGTCCTCCGCGTCGTCGAGTGCTGCCGGTTCGCACAGGAAACCGGGCACCGTGCGGCCGTCGGCCAGCGCTACCGGGCCGATCGCCATCGGGGGTGGCAGGGTTGCGACGAGTTGGGCGAATCCGGCGGCGGGCAGCTTCCACAACTCGCCTTCGATAGACGCGCCCTGTGCGGTGCCGGTGCCGGTGTTGGCGTTGGTGTTGGCGCCGGTCCGGACCAGGCCGGGCTTGGCCGGGACGGTCCTCAGCGCGAAAAGCCGGTACTCCGGCGCGGTGCGCACGTCTTCGGCGAACGCGCCGCCGAGCCCGACCAGCTGCCGGTTCAGCGGCTGGCCGCGCAGGTGCGCCCCGAAGACCGCGACGTGGACCGGCGGCGCGGCGAAACGTGCGGCGAGTTCGGCCAGGGCCGCGTCGGAGTGCGGCGCGCCGGTGACCATGACGCCGAACGGCAGCCCGTCGACGAGCCCCGCCGGGACCGCGAGCGCCGCGAGGCCGAACAGGTTCGCGAAGTTCGTGTACCGGCCCAGGCGGCTGTTCACACCGACCGGATCGGCGGCGACCTCGGCGAGTGTGGGGTGGCCGGTGGTGGTCGGGGTGAGCAGGGCGTCGCAGGTGTCGAAGACGGCCAGCCCCTCGGCGCCGAGCTGCTCCAGGCGCTCGCGGTCGCGGAACAGTTCGGCGGCGGTCGGGGCGGCACCGGCCAGGATGATGGCCGCGACCGTCGGGTCCAGGTCGGCGTCCGGATGCTTCTCGATGAACTCGCCGACGGCCGCGTAGCGCTCGGCGACGAAGGCGCCGCCGTACAACAGGGCCGCGGCCGCCAGAAGTGGAGAGATGTCCACTTCGACGATCTCGACGCCGCACGCGCGCAGCCGGGCGACCGCCGCCGCGAACGCCTCCGACCAGCCCTCGGCCAGGCCGGTCAGCTGCGCCGCGACCGGGACGGCGACCCGCGGACGCGCCGGCAGCGCCGGCAACACCGGAGCCGGGTCACCCATCAGCTCGGCGACGGTGCGCGCGAGGGCGAGTTCGGGGGCGAACACCGTCACGCAATCCACCGAACGGCACGCGGGGACCACGCCGGTCGTCGGCACCGAACCCACAGTCGGCTTGACCCCGACGATGCCCTGAAACGCGGCGGGCACTCGGCCGGAACCGGCGGTATCGGTCCCGAGGGCGAAGTCGACCTCGCCGAGCGCCACCGCCACGGCCGACCCCGACGACGAGCCGCCGGAGATCCGCGCCGGATCCCAGGCGTTGCGGACGGGGCCGAAAGGGCTGCGGGTGCCGACCAGTCCGGTCGCGAACTGGTCGAGATTGGTCTTGCCGATGACGATCGCACCGGCGGCACGCAGGCGCGCGACGCAGGTGGCGTCCCGGTCCGGCCGGTAGGAGTACGCGGCACAGCCGGCGGTCGTGGCCAAGCCCAGGACGTCGATGTTGTCCTTGACGGCGAACACCAGCCCTGCCAACGGCAAACGCTCTCCGGCGGCAACCCGCTCATCGATCGCCTCCGCCTCGGCCAGGACCTCCGGCTCCGGACGCACGCTGATCCAGACCTCCGGCCGGTCGGCCTCCCGGATCCGGGCAAACGCAGCGCGCACCCGCGAAACAGCACCGTCCGCGCCGCACCGCAAAGCACTATGCGAAACGGCACTCTGCGAACCAACAGCACTCTGCGAACCCAAGGAACTCAAGCCCCCACCCCGATCGACACCAGCGCCTGCCCCGCAGCGACCTGTTCCCCAGGCCGGGTGTACACATCCAACACCCGCCCCGCGCACGGCGCCGTCACCACCGACTCCATCTTCATCGCCTCCACCGCCGCGATCCGCTGTCCGGCGGCGACGACCGAACCCGGCTCGACGTGCAGCTGCCACACCGTCGACAGGAACGGCGCGGCCACGACGACCGCCCCGTCCGGCACCGCGAACCCCGACTGGTCCGGCGCGGTCGCGGCGACCGGCTCGGTCTGCCGGTCGAACTCTCCCGAGGCGTGCCAGCGCTGCTTCTCCGCGTCGAACGCAGCACTCTGCTGCGCCCGGAACGCGGCGATCGATTCCGCCTCCCGCGCCAGGAACCGCTCGTACTCGGCGATCGAGAACGTCCCCTCGACCGTCTCGAAGTCGCCGCGGCCCGCGTCGGTTTCGGCGCGCAGCTCCAGCAGCTCCTCGGCCGACACCGGATACCACTCGATCCGGTCGAAGAACCGCAGGGCCCAGGGATGCTCGCGGAACAACCCGCCGCGGCGGAAGCGGTTCCAGACCTGCACGGTCCGCCCCACGAACTGGTACCCGCCGGGCCCCTCCATCCCGTAGACGCACAGATAAGCCCCGCCGATCCCGACCGAGTTCTCGGCGGTCCAGGTGCGGGCCGGGTTGTACTTCGTCGTCACCAGCCGGTGCCGCGGGTCCAGCGGGGTCGCGACCGGAGCTCCCAGATAGACGTCGCCGAGCCCGAGCACCAGGTACGAGGCGTCGTAAACGATCCGCTGCACGTCCTCGACCGACTCCAGGCCGTTGATCCGCCGGATGAACTCGATGTTCCACGGCGTCCACGGCGCGTCGTCGCGCACCCCGGCCATGTAGCGCTCGATCGCGACCCGCGTGGCCGGGTCGTCCCAGGACAGCGGCAGCCGCACCGTCCGTGACGGCACCACCAGCTCCGAGGTAGGCGGGATCGTCGCCTCCAGCTCGCGCAGCAGCGCCGCCATGTCGGTCGCGCGCAGGGTCCGCGAGTCGGTGTGGACCTGCAGGGACCTGATGCCCGGCGTCACGTCCAGAACGCCGCGCGGCGCGTGTGCGGCCAGCGCTTCTTGCAGGGCGTGGACGCGCATCCGCAGCCCGATGTCGAGCGTCATCGGCCCGTACTCGACCAGCACGTTGCCGTCCCCGTCGCGCCGGTAGGTCACCTCCGGGCGGTCGTCCTGCGCCGGCAGCCGGCCCAGCACGCCGTCGTCTCCGTCGCCGCCGCGCAGCAGCACCGTGTGGCACGCGCGGTCGTCGGTGAGCAGCGCCGCGTCGGCCTCCCGCACCGGGACGAACCGCACGGTGTCGCCGGGCCGCAGCTGCCCGAGCTTCCACAGGTCGCCGCCGGCCACCACCGCCGGACACACGAAGCCGCCGAGCGAGGGCCCGTCCGGCCCGAGGATGATCGGGGTGTCGCCGGTGAAGTCCAGGGCGCCGACGGCGTAGGGCGTGTCGTGGATGTTCGACGGATGCAGCCCGGCCTCGCCGCCGTCCTGCCGGGCCCACGCGGGGCGGGGCCCCAGCAGCCGCACGCCGGTCCGCGCCGAGTTGTGGTGCACGGTGTAGCAGGACGCGTACAAGGTCTCGATGTCCGCGCGGGTGAAGAACTCCGGCGCCGCGTGCGGGCCCTCGGTGACGGCGATCTCCCAGGCGTCGGTGAACGCCGGGCGCCGGTGCGCCGGGGTCGGCGGCCCGACCCGCGTCAGCCGCTCGCCGGGAGGGAACGCCGGATGCGGGTGGTCGGAGTCCGGCGATCCGGGGCGCAGCACGTCACCGGTGACCAGGGCCCGGCCGCCGTGGCCGCCGAACCCGCCGAGCGTGAAGGTCGAGGCGCTGTCCAGGTGGCGCGGCACGTCGAAACCGCCGCGCACGGCCACGTAGACCCGCAGCCCGGGACCCGCGACCGCGCCGACCGCCAGCTCCGACCCGGCCGCGACCTCGACCGGCTCCCACATCGGGATCGGCGCGCCGTCCAGCAGGACCTCGCACGGCGCGCCGGTGACGGCGACGATCGTCGCCGCCGAGAAGAGCAGCGTCGGCCCCGAGGCGGTGGCCTCCAGCGCCGGCGCCCCGGCCGGGTTGCCGACCGCCAGGTTGGCCTCGGCGAAGGACACCGCGTCGAAGGGCCCGCTCGGCGGGACCCCGACCGACCACAGCCCGATGCGGCCCGGCAGGTCCTGGACCGTCGTCTGCAACCCCGGCACCAGCACGTCCACGCGCGGATCGGGATCGCCGACGCGTCCCTCCTCGGCCAGTGTGGAGGTCGAATGCGTCACCGAGCGCAGTGCCGCGTCGTCGGTCAGGGCCCTGAGAAGCCCGAGGTTCGTGACGATCCCGTCCACGCGGCAGCCCTGGAGCCCTTCGCGCAGCACATCGAGCGCGTCGTCGCGGGACGGGCCTGACGCGATCACCTTGGCGAGCATCGGATCGTAGTGCCCTGAGACCTCCATCCCGGTCTCCAGCCAGCCGTCCACCCGCACCCCGGCCAGCGGCGGCGTGCCCTGGCCGGGGAACAGCACCGCGGTGACCAGCCCGGAGCTCGGCTGCCCGCCACGCCCCGGGTCCTCGGCGTAGACGCGGGCCTCGACGGCGTGGCCGCGCGGCTCGTGCGGGCCGAAGACGGCGTCGCCGAGCCCTGCGTCACCATCGAGCCCTGAGTCATCGTCGAGCCCGGCCGCGCCGTCGCGCGCAAGGCGCAGCATCAGGGCCACCAGATCGACCCCGAACACCTCCTCGGTGACCGGGTGCTCGACCTGCAGCCGGGTGTTGACCTCCAGGAACGAGGCCTCGGCCCGGACCGGGTCGTAGACGAACTCCACGGTTCCGGCCGACCGGTATCCGACGCCGGCCAGCAGGGTCCGTGCCGACTCGTGAAGCAGTGCCCGCATATGGTCCGGCAGCCCCGGCGCGGGTGCCTCCTCGATCACCTTCTGGTGCCGGCGCTGGAGCGAGCAGTCGCGGTCGCCGAACACCGCGACCCGGCCGGCGCCGTCGCCGAACAGCTGCACCTCGACGTGCCGCGCCGGCCGGACCAGCCGCTCCAGGAACACGCCGCCCTCCCCGAAGTTCGCGCCGGCCAAGCGACTGACCCGGTCGAACGCCTCGCGCACCTCCTCGGCCGTGGCGCACGCCGCCATGCCGATCCCGCCGCCGCCCGCGGTCGCCTTCAGCATCACCGGGAACCCGATCCGCGTTGCTTCGGCGACCGCCTCGTCCGCCGAGGCCAGCAAACCGGATCCGGCGAGCATCGGGACGCCGGCGTCCGCCGCGAGGGCGCGCGCCGTGTGCTTGCTGCCGAAGGCCTCGATCTGTTCGGCCGTGGGGCCGACGAAGGCCAGGCCGGCCTCTTCGACGGCGCGGGCGAACTCCGCGTTCTCAGACAGGAAGCCGTAGCCGGGGTGTACGGCAGCACCATGCTTGACCGCGAGCTCCAGGATCGCCTCGGCGCGCAGGTAGCTTTCGCGTGCCGGGCCGGGGCCGATCCGGACGGCCGTGTCGGCCTCGCGGACGTGCGGCGCGGCCCGGTCGGCGTCGGAGAACACTGCGACGGTCCGGATGCCCAGCTCCCGCGCCGAACGGATCACGCGCCGGGCGATCTCGCCGCGGTTGGCGATCAGGACCGTGTCGAAGCGGGGGTTCACGCGTCCTCCTGAGCGGTCGGCGAGACGTTCTGCGGGGCGGCGTCGGCAGCGGTGACGATCATGCGCAGCGGCGTCGGGTCGAAGGCGTTGCAGGGGTTGTTCATCTGCGGGCAGTTGGACACGACGACCAGCACGTCGCGCTCGGCGCGCACCGCCACGCGCTTGCCGGGCGCGCTCAGGCCGTCCACGATCCCCAGCGCCCCGTCGGCCTCGACCGGGACGTTCATGAACCAGTTCAGGTTCGACACCAGGTCCCTGACACCCAGACCCCACTTCGCGCCCTCGAACAGGAAGTTCTCCCGGCAGGCGTGGTCGGCGGCGGTGTGGTGGCCGTAGCGCAGGGTGTTGGACTCCTTGGAACAGGCCCCGCCGATCGTGTCCTGCCGGTCCACCTCGTTGCCGACGACGGTCATCAGGGGATTGCCGTGATTGGACCGCAGCACGGTACCGGTGCGGACGTAGGCGTTGCCCGACCAGGTCAGCGTGTCCGGGACGCTGTAGCGCTCGGCCGGGTCGGCGGCGTCGAACAGCAGGCAGTCGGCGCTCTGGTTGCCGCCGACGTCCACGATCGTCAGCACCTGCCCGGCCGGTACGACCGCCGACCACGAGGCGCGCGCCGCGACCCGGTCGTCGCGCACGACGGTGCCGGGGACCAGGGGATGGGACCAGTCCAGGACGGTCACGAGCGGGACTCCCAGTCGTCGATGGTGTTCAGGTACGCGCGGGTGCGTTCGGGGCTGGCGGCGAAGGACGCGTCGCCGGGTCCGGTCGGGGTGCTCCGCCAGGCGTGGATGCGCAGGGGGCCGACGCGGTAGTCGGGACGCGGGTCCAGGGGATGCGGGACGTTGGCGATCAGGACGATCAGCGGGAGCTCGGCGATCAGGTCGACCGAGGTGCCGGGGCCTGCGGAACCCTGCCAGGTGAGGGTGCCGTCCTCGGCGACGCGGACGCCTTGGAAGAAGGACAGGGACGGGCCCAGGTCGCGCGGCGTCAGGCCGTGCTTCGCGGCGGCGAGCGGCAGGAGCGACTGGCCGGACGGCGTCGGTCCCTCGGGGCGGGCGTCGCCGTACTTGGCGAGGTTCCAGGCGTCGGAGCTGGTGCCGCAGAAGGCGTCGTGGTGCTGCGAGGTGTCGGCGGCGAGGGTGGCCAGGACCCTGCCGTCGCCGGAGAGCAGGGGATGGCCGGGGCCGAGGTAGGCCTGCCAGGGGATCTTGAGGGTGTCGGCGATGTTGAGGCGTTCGTACGGTGCGTCGGCGCGTAGGAGGAAGACGTTGGCGCAGGCGTCGCCGGTGGGGTCCTGCAGGCGGATCCGTGTGCCGCGGGCGACGATGCGGTGCGTGTAGGCGGCCGGGGGGACGGTCTCGGCCCAGGTGAGAGCGTGCGGCGCGACGTCGGCCGGTATGTACGGCGAGGTCGCGGCCGGGATGTAGGGCATGGATTGCGTGGCCGTCGCGGTCGCGGATGCGGCCTGGGAGCGCGCGTCGCTTCGGGCGGCGGTGATGGTGTCGGTCTGGCGGGTGGTCATGACGCTGCCTCGGCCACCGTTCCGGGCGCTCCGGCCCCTCCGGCTGCCGCGACCGCTCCGACCGTGATCCCGCTGGGTGCCCGGTGCCGCCGGTGCGTCGCCGCGTAGTAGAGGCCGCCGACGGCCGTCGCCCCGGCGATGAACAGGACCCCCGACCACCGCAGCCACCAGGTGTGCCCGGTCGTGTCGTAGACGGCGGTGCGCGGCCACAGCAGGTTGACCACCATCGCGGCCTGATAGAGCACGGCGATCGTGCCGACGGCGATTCCGAACCGGCCCAGGCTGAAGACGGCGTGTCCTTCCTCGTCCCGCTCGCCGTCGGACAGGGCGGTCCATCCCGTCAGCCGCCGCCACAGCAGCGGACCGGTCACCCCGAGGTACGCCAGATACAGCATCGCGATGCACAGGCTCGACAACGCTGTGAAGAGCGCGGTCTGGCCGATGTTCACGACCAGTGCCGCCACCGCTCCGACGCCCACGACCAGGCTCGCGGTGATCGGCGTCCCGGTGCGCGGCGAGACCTTCGCCAGGGTCCGGGAGAACGGCAGCGCGTTCTCGCGTGCCATCGAGAACACCATCCGCGATCCGGCGGTCTGGCAGGCCAGCGTGCACGCGAACACCGCCACTGCCACCGTGCAGAGCAGCAGCCGTCCCAGCACGGACCCGAACCGCTGGGAGACCACCCAGGCCAGTCCGCCGGAGGCCAGGTTCCCATCGGTCAGGCTCGGCGCCGCGATCAGGCCGGCCAGGATGAGCAGGCCTCCGCCGAGCCCTGATACCGCGACGGCGCGCACGATCGTCTTCGGCGTCGTCCGGCGCGGGGCGCGGGTCTCCTCGCTGAGCTCGCCGGCGGCGTCGAAGCCGACCAGGACGTACGCGGCCATCAGCGCCGAGGCCAGCCACGCGAACAGGTACGAGCCGCCCGAGGCCGCGCCGGTGGTGTGCAGCACGACGGTCGCCGACCGCTTCGGCAGGAAGAACAGCAGGGCTATCAGCGCGCTGACACCGATCAGTTCGACGACCACGCCGGCGCTGGTGACCAGGGCCATGACCCGCACCGAGACGATGGTCACGACCGTGGTGACGACCAGCAGGACGCAGCCGAGGAGCACCGCGTTCTCCGCGCCGGTCGAGGAGGTCGGCGTGGCGTCGGCGTGCGAGCCGCCGACGATCTGGAACCCGTTCCAGATGCTCGGCAGCACCGCCTGCAGGGCGACGGCGGCCACCGCGACCGTGAGGATCTGTCCCACGATCATGGTCCAGCCGGTGAACCAGCCGAACACCTTTCCGGCCAGCCGCGTGGACCACTGGTAGATCGCCCCGGAGACCGGCCACCGCGCGGCCAGCTCAGCGAAGTTCAGCGCCACCAGCATCTGCCCGGCGAACACCACCGGCCAGGTCCAGAAGAACGCCGCGCCGCCGAACCCGAAGCCCAGGCCGAAGAGCTGGAAGACGGTGGTCAGGATGCTGACGAAGGAGAACCCCGCGGCGAAGGAGGAGAAGGAGCCGACCCCGCGGCGCAGCTCCTGGCGGTACCCGAGGGCGGCGAGGCCGTCGGCCTCGGCGAGGCCCGTCGCGGCGCCGCGGCCGGACGGGGACAGGGGTTGAGCGGGTGGCGCAACGTTCGGGTGCTGACTCATCGCGGACCTCACCGGGACTGGCGAATACCTGTCGAGCGACAGGTATCACCCAAAGTCATATCGGCTGGTCACCGCTTCATGACGCGGTCGTATTTCCTGTGTTAAATCCGGCGCAGGTTCGCGACGGTTCACGCAGGTTCCGGGGAACACGTGGAAGCGTGATGCGCCGGTCGGCGCGGCCCGGCCCCGCTCACACCGCGACGCGTCCGCCGTCGACGGGCAGGACCACGCCCTGGACGAAGCTCGCGCCGTCGCCGACGAGGTACGCGACCGCCTGCGCGATCTCGTTCGCGTCGGCGACCCGCCCCGTGGGCGCCTGGGAGGCGAGCTGGTCCAGGCCGTCGCCCATCGCCGTGGTGCCCTCGGTGCGCGTCGGCCCGGGGGAGACCGCGTTCACCCGTACCCCGTGCGGCCCGAACTCGGCCGCCCAGGCCTTGGTCAGCAAGTTGACGGCGGCCTTGCCGGAACCGTAGAGCGCCATTCCCGGCATCCCGAAGGCGGCGACCATCGTGGACACGTTGACGATCGCACCCCCGCCGCGCTCGGCCATCGCCGGGGCCAGCGCCGCGACCAGGAAGTACGGGACCTTGACGTTGATCGCGTACATGGCGTCGAACTCCGCCTCGGTGGTCGCCTCGGTGGGACCGAACCCGCCGATCCCGGCGTTGTTGACCAGGATGTCCACCCGGCCGGCGGCGGCGATCGCGCGCTGGGCCAGGTCGCGTGCCGAGTCGGCGTCGTGCAGGTCCGCGGCCAGGAAGTCGGCCTTGTGGCCGGCGGCGCGCAGGGCCTGGACCACCTGTGCGCCGCGCTCGGGATCGCGGCCCGAGACCAGGACGTGGGCGCCCCGGTCGGCCAGGGCTTGGGCGGTGGCCCGGCCGATGCCGCTGGTCGACCCGGTCACCAGGGCGATTTTGCCGGTGAGTTCCATGAGGCGCCTCCTTGAGAATGGCTTGTGCGATCCACTATTCGCCGCAAAAAATGGATTGTCCAATCCAGAACTTGAGGTAGGCTGATCTCATGAACACCCGTGACCAGCCCGCGAAACTGACCCGGAAGGGCGAGGCGACGCGCCTGCGCATCGTGGCCGCCGCCGCGCAGCTGATGTACGAGAACGGGGTCGCCGGCACCACGATGGAAGACGTCAAGACCGCGGCCCGGGCCAGCAGCTCGCAGCTCTACCACTACTTCGCCGACAAGCAGGCACTCGTGTTGGCGGTCATCGACTACCAGAACGAGTCGGTCGTCGGCGGCCAGGAGGCCATGTTCGTGCGGCTCGACAGCATCGACGGGCTGCGCACCTGGCGTGACTTCCTCATCCAGCACCAACGCGACCTCGGCTGCCGCGGCGGCTGCCCGATCGGATCACTGGGCAGCGAACTGGCCGAGATCAACCCGGACGCGCGCACCGCCGTCTCCACCGCGTTCCTGCGCTGGGAGGCGGGTATCCGCGGAGGACTGCAGGCCATGCACGAACGCGGGGAGCTCACCGCCGACCCCGACGAGCTGGCTTTGACCATCCTCGCCGCACTGCAGGGCGGACTCCTGCTCACCCAGATCCACCGCGATGTCCGGCCCCTGGAAGTCACGCTCGACGCCATGATCAGCCACGTGGAAGCCCACACCGTAGTTGCTGGGGCCTCGGTCAGCCTCACCCGATCGGCCTAACGGGCCCGTCTCCGCATCGGGTCGAATCCGCTGGTCGGCCGGTCTGTCGCCGGCGGGACCAGTGTTGTCCGGAAGCGCCGCTGGACGACCGGGGGAAAGGTGGCGGTTGGCGTCGGTCGCAGGGCCGATCCACTCCATCGCATCACCACCGCGCGTCACCACATCGCATCACCCGCAGAAGGAGCCTTCGCCATGCCGTTCGTCACCGTGGGGCAGGAGAACAGCGCGTCGATCGACCTCTACTACGAAGACCACGGCTCCGGGCGTCCGGTGGTGCTGATCCACGGCTTCCCGCTCAGCGGCCGGGCCTGGGAGCGCCAGGAGCGGGCGCTGTTGGCCGCCGGGCGGCGGGTCGTCACGTACGACCGGCGTGGCTTCGGCCGGTCCAGCCAGCCGTCGACCGGCTACGACTACGACACCTTCGCGGCCGACCTCGACAAGCTGCTTCAGGCGCTCGACCTGCAGGACGCGGACCTCGCCGGGCACTCGATGGGCGGCGGTGAGATCGCCCGGTATCTGGGGTCTTACGGTTCGTCCCGGATCCGCAAGGCTGTGATCATCTCCGGCGTCCCGCCGTATCTGCTCAAGACGCCGGAGACGCCCGACGGCGTGCCGCTCGACGTCTTCAACGAGATCGCGGCGGCGCTGACCGCGGACCGCGCCGCGTACTTCACCGAGTGGAACAAGAACTTCTTCAACCTGGACGAGACACTGGGATCGCTCATCAGCCCGGAGGAGGTCCAGGACTGCTGGAACACGGCGGTCGGGGCGTCGCCGACCGGCACCATCGCGTGCGTGGCGACGTGGTACACGGACTTCCGTGCCGACCTGCCGAAGATCGACGTCCCGGTGCTCGTGCTGCACGGCACGGCCGACCGGATCCTGCCGATCGCCGCCTGCGGGCCCCGGACCCACGCGTTGATCCGGGGCAGCGAGTACAAGGCGATCGAGGGCGCGGGTCACGGCTTGTGCTGGACGCACGCCGAGGAAATCAACGCGGAGCTGTTGAAGTTCCTGGCGTAGCGGCCACCCGCGTCCCTATGCCTCGAAAGGGGTGAGGACGAAGATCGGCATCTTCCTGCTGGTCTTCTTCTGGTACTCGGCGTAGTCCGGCCAGACGGCGACGGCGCGGTCGAACCAGGCCTCGTACTCCTCGTCGTGGACCTCCCGGGCCCGGTAGTCCTTCTTGGCCGGGCCGTCCTGGAGTTCCACGTGCGGGTCCGCGGTCACGTTGAAGTACCAGACCGGGTGCTTGGGCGCGCCGCCGAGGGAGGCGACGACGGCGTACTCGCCGTCGTGCTCGACGCGCATCAGCGGGGTCTTGCGCAGCTTGCCGGACCTGGCGCCGACCGAGGTCAGCACGATGACCGGCCGGCCCTGGTTCTCGGCGCCCTCGGTCCCTCCGGAGCGTTCGTAGAGCTCGACCTGGTCGCGGCTGAAGTCGAACGCGCTGGGCTCGTATTCCCCGGTGAGAGGCATGGTTTCGTCATCCGATCCGTCGTCGGTCCACCGGCCGGCCACCAGGCGTGGCGGGGCCTCGTCCTCAAGCGGACTTTACCCCGTTTGATGGGCGGAGGCCAGAGGCTGCGCGGATCGGCGTCCGTGTTCGGGGTCGGGGCGGATCACACGCCGCAGAGACGCCGGATGAGGTCCTGCCAGGCCTGGCCGATCCGGTCCTCGATCCCGGTGGGCTCGGTGAGGTCGGAGGACGACAGGTAGAGCAGCATGGGTCCGTCCAAGGCGGCGGTGAGCTGGATGGCGAGCATCTCCAGGTCGGCGCCGTCGAGCCGCAGCTGCCCCAACAGCATGCGGATGTGCGTCCGGGACAGGGGTGATTCCGTCCCGGCCGGAATCGGCTGCCGGCCGTCGAGGGAGGCGCGCGCGATGTCGCGGTTCCTGATCATGAAGGCGATCCTGGCCTCGCCGTAGGCGATCAGGCGGTCCATCGCGGGGGCGCCGGGGCCCAGCGGCGCGGGTCCGGCCAGCACCTGTTCCTGGAAGTCGTGCTCGTCGTCTTCGAGCAGCGCCTGGAAGATCCCCGCGCGGGTGCCGAACCGGCGGAACACCGTGCCCTTGCCGAGCCCGGCGCGCTCGGCCAGGCCGTCCATGGTGATGCCGTCCGCGCCGCACTGTTCGGCGAGCATCTCGCGGGCCGTGGCCAGCAGGTGTTTGCGGTTGCGCACGGCGTCGGCGCGTTCGGTCGGCGGTGCACCCAGGGGCAGTGCGCCCAGAGGCAGAGCGGGGCGGTCCATGGGGGCCATGGTACCGGCGGGAATGTTAATCGGGGTAAAGTCCGTTTATCGTGGAGCGCGGCGACCCCCGCCCGCACACAACCCCCGCACCCGCCCTCACGGCGGTCGGCGGAAACCTCGACCGACCAGCACACTCACAGATCGGAAGCATCATGAGCGACTTGAAGATCGCGGTCATCCTCGGCAGCACCCGGCCCGGCCGCAACGGCAAGGCCGTCGCCGACTGGGTCATGGAGAAGGCCGCGGCGCGCACCGGCGCGAAGTACGAGCTGGTGGACCTGGCCGACTACCCGCTGCCGCACCTGGACGAGGCCCTGCCGCCGGCCATGGGCCAGTACGCGGGCGAGCACACCAAGGCCTGGGCCGCCACCATCGCTGCGTTCGACGGGTTCATATTCGTCAGCCCCGAGTACAACCACTCCACGTCCGGGGTGCTGAAGAACGCCATCGACTACCTGCACGCCGAGTGGAACAACAAGGCCGCCGGCTTCGTCTCCTACGGCTCCCTCGGCGGCGCGCGGGCCATCGAGCACCTGCGGGCGATCGCCAGCGAGCTCCAGATGGCCACGGTCCGCCAGCAGCTGTCCTTCTCGATGTTCACCGACTTCGAGAACTTCTCCGCCTTCCACCCCGGCCCGCAGCACGACGACTCCGCCACCGTGCTGTTCGACCAGCTTGAGGCGTGGGCCGGTGCGCTGAAGACCCTGCGGGTCTGAGGCCCGGCGGGACCGGAGCCGGGCCAGGCTGCCTCGCGGCGGCCTGGCCCGGGGAATTCAGGACTCTGCTACTGCTACTGCGCTACGGGTACGAGACGACGTCGCTCGGGCCGACGAACGTCGAACTGACCGCCGCGCCCTTGCCGTTGATGACCGACTGGATCCCGCCGGAGCCGGTGAGGAACACCGTCAGGATGTCGTGGAACTGGACGCCGGGCCTCGACGGTGCCTGGAACGCCATCGAGTTCTGGATGCCCACCCCCTGGTTGAAGAACGTGTAGCTGCCCATGCCGTAGCCCTGGAAGGTCTTGACGTGCTTGCCGACCAGGAAGGCGGGGTAGCCGTTCTGCGTCGGGCTCGCCATCCACGAGGCCTGGTTCGGCACCTCGTACGGGTTCTCGTTCTGGAAGAAGATCACAGTGCCCTGCTGTCCGTTCCAGACCGTCTCGTTCTTCTGGAAGTGCTCGACCGCGAGCCCGTAGGCCGTGACGCCGTTCCCGTTGACGGTCAGACCGGTGTCGGCCTGGTCGGAGGTCCAGGTGCCGGCGCCCGCGCCGTGGTCCGCGCGCCAGATCCAGACGTCGTCGAGGATCGAGCCGTCGCTGTTGTCCACGAAGGCGTCGCGTACCGTGCCGGCCGTCGCGCCGCCGACCCGGAAGAACACGTCGTCGACGGTGATCGGGTTGTCGGCGTGGCTGACGTGGAAGGGCCGCGGTGCGATGTCGAGCAGGGCGTGCGACTTCTCCGTCCCGGCGTCGAAGATCAGGCCGGACAGCGTGGTGCCGCCGGTGTCCGCGACGTCCATGGCCACGTTGCCGTCGGTCGGGACCAGGGTGGGGAAGCCGAGGCCGACGATCTGCGTGTTCGGCCACAGGACGTGGATCGTCCGCGGGACGTTGTAGACGCCCGGGGTGAACAGCAGGTCGTCGCCGAGCAGCAGCGCCGTGTTGATCTGCATGACGGTGCTGGCCGGGTTCACGACGTAGAACTTGCTCAGCGGCAGCGAGGTCCCGGGAGTGGGGCCCGCGGCCCAACTCGGTCCGCTCGAACTCTTTTGGAGCGAGGGGACGAAGACCTGGTACTGGCCGGAGTCGTCGAGGTAGAGGTACGGGGCTTCCTTGGTGACCGGGCACGTGGCCAGCGTCGTGTAGGGGGCCGGGCCGCCGGGGTCTCCGGAGTTCGCGGCGAAGCTCTGGGCCGGAGCGCCCGGGTCCCCGCAGAAGACCTGGTTCCAGACGCCGTTGGTCCAACCGTCGAGGGCGGTGTTGCGGGTGATGTACTGCTGCTGCGAACCGTTGATGACCGTCCCGCCGGTGAACCGCGAGTCGGCGATGAAGCCGCCGCTGGCGTAGTCCGGCGAGCCGTCGCAGTAGTCCATCAGGCTGACGTTGCCGTTGACGACCACCCGGCGCAGCGGGGCGGCCTGCGAGGCGGCCCAGAACTCGGTGTTCGCCTGGCAGCCGCTGCCGCCGGCGACGTTGATCGTCAGGTTCGTCACCGACCGCCAGAAGTTGTCGGTGGCGTTGCAGTTGGTCTGGCTGCCGAGGCACTGGTTGTAGACGTCGAGCGAGCCGTTGATGACGGTGCGGTCCGGGGTCAGGCCCAGGCCGGCGACGCTGGTGTAGTAGCCGACCTGGAAGACCAGGGGATTCGCGACGGAGCCGTACGTCCCGGGCTTGAAGAGCAGGGCGTAGCGCTCGGTGCCGAACTGGTTCGGCACCTGCTGGGTCGCGATCGTGGTGAGCGTGCTCTGGATCGAGGCCTGCGACATCGTCGGATCGAACACGATCACGTTCGGACCGAGGGCGCCGCCGGTGGGCGGGAGGAGCGTCGCAGGGCTCTGGTGCGCGGCGCTCGCAGAACTGGACACGGACGCGGTGCGGGGCGCGGATGCCGACGCGGACGCCGACGTGGTGAGGGCGGAGGCTGTCACGAGGCCCAACGCCGCCGCCGCGATCGTCAGAGCCCGGCCCGCGCGCCCGAGGGTGCGCGGGTAGCGGAAACGTTTACGTCTGATCACATTCCACCTAGCCTTCGTAGCGGATGTCTGTGATACCTGTGTTGGAGAGCGCTCTCAGGGACAGGAGTGAACTCGCGTGCGACGAGCGCTGTCAAGAGATGCTCTCCAGCTGGTCGAAGGCTCTTGCTGGTCAAACGCTTCAGGTGATCATCGGTCTCATCTGTCCGCGGCCACCCGCACCACCCGCGTGCAGGCCACCACGGCGATGCTGACCAGCGCGGCGAATACCACCATCGCGTTGCGGGCGGAGACGTGCTGGGTCGCGATGCCCAGACCGACCACCGGCACGGTCAGGCCGACGTAGGCGCCGAGGAAGAACCCTGCCAGGACCTCGGCCCGGGATTCCGGGGCGGCGGTGGAGGCGGCGGCGGTGATCGCGGCGCGGAAGGAGATGCCGGCGCCGGCACCGGCCAGGGCGCCGCCGATCACGAAGGTCGTGAGGTCCGGCAGCCACATCCCGGTGATCATCAGGGCCAGGCCGGGGATCAGCAGCAGCGGGCCGGTGCGGAGCGCGGTGCGCTGTCCCGCGCGGCTCATCGCGATCTGGGCGAGCGCGCCGGCGGCGAAGGCGGTGAACGCTACGGCGCCGGCCACCGCGTGCGAGGTCTGGTGCAGGGTGCCGGCCAGGAACGACGGGGCGAGTGAGGTGAAGACGCCGTAGACGGCGAAGGTGGCCGCGCCGGTCGCCGTGGCGGCGAGGAACATGGGGCGGGCGTGCGGCGGCACCGCGATGCGCTGCGGGCGGTAGCGGGGCATCGGGTCGGGGCGGTCGGTGGTCTCCGGGGAGAGGGCTATGAGCAGGGACAGCACCAGGAGCGTCGCGCCGAAGACGTAGTACGACAGGCGCAGCGGTTGCGGCGCGTACTGCGCGAGGAGTCCGGCGATCAGCGGGCCGACGCCGATGCCGCCGAGGTTCGCGGCGGTGGCGACGATCTGTGCTGTCTGGGAGGAGCGTGCTGTCTTTGCGGAGCGTGCGCGCTGTGCGGAGTGCGAGGCGTCAGCGAGCGTTTCGCGGTGGAGCTCGGACAGGTAGGCGGTGGCCGTCGCGGTGGTCAGGCCGATCGAGACGCCGGAGACGACGCGGGCCACGAGCAGGCCGGCCAGGCTCGGTGCGAGGACGAAGATCAGGCCGCTGAGCACGTTGACCAGCAGCGCCGGGACCAGCACCCGCTTACGGCCGAGGCTGTCCGAGAGGTGGCCGCCGAAGAACAGGCTGGCGACCACGCCGATGGCGTAGGCGCCGAAGACGACGGTGAGCGTGATCGTCGAGAAGTGGTCGCGGCGCTGGTATAGGACGTAGAGCGGGGTGGGCACCGCGGAGAAGCCCATGTTCACCAGGAAGGCGGCCGCCGCGGCCCAGAACCCGAACGAGTGATGGCGGCGCCGGCGTGCGTGGTCGAGGCCCCGGTCCGTAGGCGCCGTCGGCGAACCCGACGGTGCGGAGGTCGCATTGGAGATCGCAGTCATGCGTCCAGCGTGCGCGCCGACGCTTATTATGTACAACGAAAAGAAATGATGACGGTCATCGACGAGAGACATAACATGGAGCTCAGGCACCTGGAGCACTTCGTCGCCGTCGCCGAGGAGCGTGGCTTCACCCGCGCTGCCGCCCGGCTGCACCTGGTCCAGTCGACGCTGTCGGTCTCGATCCGGTCCCTGGAGCGTGAACTCGGCGGGCGGCTGTTCGACCGGACCACGCATCAGGTGGAACTGACCGACACCGGCCGCGCGCTGCTCGCCGAGGCCCGGAACGTCCTGTCCGCCGTCGACGTGGCGCGGGACGCGGTCGCCGCCGCGCAGGGCGGCCTGCGCGGCACGGTCCGGGTCGGCATCATGCACTCGCTGCACCTGATCGACATGGCCGCGATGCTGACCCGCTACCACCGGGAGCGCCCCGCGGTGCGGATCATCCCCATCACCGCGCAGAAGGGATCGGCCGAGCTGGCCGCGCGCGTCGCCGACGGGGATCTCGACATGGCGTTCGCCGGGCTTCCCGGCGAGTATCCGCCCGGCGTCACCGCGCACCGGCTGGCCTCCGAACCGATGCGGCTCGCCTGCCCCGACGACGACCCGCTGGCCGGCCGGGACGTCATCCCGCTCGCCGAGCTCGACGGCGCGCGCTTCGTCGACTTCCCGGTCGGCTGGGGCATCCGGAACGGCGTGGACCGCCTGTTCCTGGGCGCGGGCCTGCACCGCGTGATCGCCGTCGAGGTGACCGACATCCCGACCGCCGTCGACCTGGTCCGGGCCGGCTTCGGGTACGCGTTCCTCAGCCCGTCGCTGACCGTCGGATCACGGCCGGTGGCGCTGCGGCCGGTGGCCCCGACGCAGGAGTTCGAGGTCTCACTCCTGACCCCGGCTGAACGCCGCTCCTCGGCGGCCGCGCGGGCGCTCATCGACCTGGTGCTTGCGAGCTGAGCGGCTTCAGCGAACTAGACCGGCTCGTCGCTGAACGTCGGCGCCCCACCATGAAACGCCGAGACTCGCCTCATTCCGATCTGGGCGCCACCGCTCAGACCTGCACCTGTCCGCCGTCGACGAAGTGCTCGGCGCCGGTGATGAACGAGCTCTCCGGTCCGGCGAGGAAGGCGGCCAGCGCTGCGACCTCCTCGGGGCGGCCCATGCGCTGGAGTGGGACCTGGGAGGCGAGCGCGGTGTGGAAGTCCTCTGTGGTCTGGCCGAATCGGGTGGCCAGGCCCTCGAGGGCGGGGGTGGCGATGGGGCCGGGCGTGATGACGTTGACCCGCACGCCGCGCGGGGCCAGTTCGGCGGCCCAGGTGCGGCCGAGGCTGCGGACGGCGGCCTTCGACGCGGCGTAGACGCCCATGCGGTCGACGCCCTGGTGGATGGTGGTGGAGCCGAGCAGGATCACCGACGCGGGCTCTGCGAGCAGGGGCAGGGCCTTCTGGACGGTCAGCAGGCTGCCCTTGGTGTTCACCCCGAAGACGTGGTCGAACTGCTCCTCGGTGACGTCGGTCAGGCTTGAACCGTCGCCCAGGCCGGCGTTGGCGACCACCACGTCGAGCCGCCGTCCGTCGCCGCGGATGACGTCCATGACGCGGTCGATGTCGGCGGCGCGAGAGACGTCCGACTGCACCGGGACCGCGTTCGGACCCATGTCCTTCGCCGCGGCTTCGAGCTCGTCGGCGCGCCGGCCGGTGATGTAGACCCGGGCTCCGTCGTCGGCGAAGCGCTGGGCGATGGCCCGTCCGATGCCGGTGGAGGCTCCGGTGACCAGGGCTGTCTTTCCGTCCAGGGGGCTCATGACGTCGGTCCTCTCGTAGTTCTTGACTGCCTGGTCCAGAACGTAGCCCATTCTGGACCGGGTGGTCAAGAACGGGTATCGTTGCGGCATGGCGCGCCCCCGGAGCTTTGACGAGGAAGAGGTTTTGCGTGTCGCCAGGGACCAGTTCTGGGCGACGGGCTACGCGGCGGCGCGGGTTGACGACATCGCGGCGGCCACCGGCCTGGGGAAGGGCAGCCTCTACGGCGCGTTCGGCGACAAGCACCAACTGTTCCTGCGGGCCTTCGACGAACACTGCGCCGCGCTGGTCGAAGGCGTGCGCCGGGACCTGGACGGCCCGGATGCCGGCGCGTTCGAGCGGTTGCGCACACATGTGACGGCAGTCGCGGACGCCACCGCCTCAGACGTGTGCCTGCGCGGCTGCCTGCTCGCGAAGGGCACCGCCGAGCTCTCGGGACAGGACCCGGCGGTCGTGGCAACGGCCCGCCGCACCTTCGCGGCCATCGAAGGACTGATCGCCTCCTGCGTTGCCGGGGCCCAGCGGGCGGGCGAGATCGACCGGGACGCCGACCCCGGCCGCCTCGCCGGACTCCTGCTGGCCGTGCTGCGCGGGATCGAGGCCCTGGGCAAGGGCGGCAGCAGCGCTGAATCGCTGCGCGCGATCGCTGAAACGGCCATGGCCGTCCTGCCTCGGTCGTAGGAGGTAGGACCCTGAGATGGGGGTGTAGTGCTCAGGTCTGCTCGGAAGCCGGCACCGGAACCTCCAGATCGACCAACGGCGCGTACAACTGCCCGCCGTAGCAGTCGGAATCGCGCAGGTCGCCCTGGCGCACCGGTCGCGGCATGGAGACCTTGACCGCCTCGGCGCGGTCGTGGTGGACCACCAGGACGTCGGCGGGATCGCCGCCGTAGAGCTCGGCGAAGAGCTCGGGCGTCAGCACGCCGGAGTTCCGCAGCGCCTCGTAGCTCGCGGTGTCGCGGCCCATGAAGTCGAAGGTCAGGACGAACGGCCCGGCGTTCTTGGAGCGGATCAGGGAGCACAGGTCGAGCAGGCGCATCAGGGCTTCACCTCTTCGTGGACGGTGCGGAACATCTCGTGCGGGTCGGTGGGTTCGACCACGTGGTTCAGCGTGAACTCGTACAGTGGGCCGCGGTCGATCTCCGGTGGCGAGAACGGGTACGCGATGGTGCTGGCCAGGCCCTCGTACTGGGGGATCGGCAGGTGGGAGCTGGCGTGCGCGACGAAGGTGGCGACGGCGTGCGCGACGGCCTGGGTCGGCGCCGTGACCGTGATCAGCACGCCGAGCTCGTGCACGGGGCGGTCGCGGTCCGGGTCGTTGACGCCGAGCACCGCGTTCCGGCCGTAGAGGCGGTAGTCGATGTCGATGTCGTCGGGATCGACGCGGCCGCCGAACACGTCGCGGATCTTGGCCCGGAAGTACTCCTTCGCCATCGGAAGCAGCGTCGGCAGCTGCTCGATGACCACGCGGTCGCGGATGCCGCCGATCGCGATGGTCTGGTAGCCGACCAGGCGTGAACCCTCCAGCTTGATCGTGTAGGTGTCGCCGGGCAGGTATTCGGCGCCGGCGACGCGCACCGTCCACTCGTCGACCGCGGTATAGGTGGCGTTCGAGGTGTCCAGGACACCCGACGGCTCCGTGATCAGATACGGGTTGGCGTTCTCGTACAGCGTGTGCGCGGCCACCGAGTGCGGCGTGAGCCGGACGGACGGATCGAGCGTCTGGACGTCGAAGTGGTCGTCGCGCAGGTGGACGAACAGGCCGTCGGGCCTCGGCGGGATGGCGCAGGCCGCGCCGCACTCGACGGTCTTGGCCGCGTGCCAGGTCAGACCGGGGTCGGCGCCCATCGCGTGGGGGAGCGCCGCGAACAGGGCGGTGTCGCTGGCGCGTCCGGCCAGGACCACCTCGGCGCCGTCGCGCAGTGCCTGCTGGATCGGCTCGACGCCCATCATGCCTACCACATGGCTGTCGGTCAGGGTGTTGACGTCGATCGGCGGCGCGGGGTGCAGCGGGCGGATACGGCCCTGGTCGTAGCGCTTAATGAGGTAGTCAGGGTCCTGGTCGGCGTATATGAGGGCGAGCTTGAATCCCAGGCCTTCCTCCCGCGCGATCTCCCGGGCGATGTCGGCCACCAGGTCGACGCCCACATCGCGACCGCTCGTGCCGCAGGACCCGATGATCAGCGGCACGCCGAGTGCGTCACGCGCTTCGAGTAGCAGCCGGAGATCGCGGCCGACGGCCTCCCGCGACAGCTTCGGCTGCCCGGCGCCCAGGTAGTACGGCCCGCTGTCGGTCGAGCCGGCGTCGCAGGCGATGACATGCGGGCGCAGGGCGACTCCGCGTTCCAGCGACTCGACGGGGAAGCCCGCGCCGAGGGCCCCGGTGGGGGCGAGGATCCTGATCTCCATGGTGCCGTTCTCCGTTCTTTGCAATTTGCTATAGCAAGCCTGCGGTGGGGCTGCGTTGGTAGGGGAGAGGGGCGTCCCCGGTCCGGGCCTAGGCGTCCCAGCCGGCGAGGTCGCCCGCCGAGGACGCGGCATGGACCCGCGCCAGCTGTTCGGCCAGGTCGCTGTTCCGGTCGCGCAGGGCCGCGAGGATCTGGTGGTGCTGGCCGTAGCGCTGGATCTGGCTGGTCGCGCCCGCGTTGAGCTGGGCGGCGGCGATCTTCAGCCGTTCGGAGCGGCTGAACGCGCGGACCTGGGTCAGCGTGCGCGTCAGCTGGATGTTGTCGGCCGCGAGCTCGATCTCGGCGTGGAAGTCGCGGACCGCGTTGAAGATCCGCTCCACCTGGTCGGGGGTCAGCTCCCGGCCGGCGTCGCGGTCCGCGCGCAGGACGGCCGCGGCGTCGTCGGCGGCGTCGAGCAGCTGCTGCATCCGTTCGAGCTGCGTCTTTGTGGCCTTCTCGGCGGCGAAGCGCGCGGCCACTCCTTCCAGGGCCGCCTCGATGGTCCCGCTCTCGGACCGCGCCTGCGGGGAGACGGTGGCCACGCGCAGGGAGCGGGGTCCGGTGCGTTCGACGAGCTGTTCCTGCTCCAGCCGGCGCAAGGCCTCCCGGACCGGCGTCGGACTCACCCCGAGGCCGGCGGCCAGACCGCGCTCGGTGATCTTGTCGCCCCAGGGCAGGTCGCCCTGGACGATCGCCGCCCGCAGCGCCTTGTAGGCCTGGTCGGCGAGCGACTGCGAGCTGAGTTCCGGGAGCGTCATGGTCCTATTCGATTTCTGCTACAGCAAATTTGTCAAACGCCTCCGCCTCGTCGCTGACCGGGCTGGCCGCGTCGTCGACCACGCTGACCTGGACAGAGCCGGTGGTCAGCGGCCGAGGGGTCGACGCCTGCAGCACCTGCGGTCCGACCTGCACGGTGTGCAGGAAGCTCTCACCCAGGAAGGTGCTGTGCGTGACCTGCCCCGACCAGCCGGGCTCTGCGGCTCCCGGCACTTGCTCCGAGACGGACAGCGACTCGGGCCGCACCGCCAGGGTCACAGCGCCCGGCCCCGGCGTGACGTCGGCGCGGAACCGCACGCCGCCGAGCAGGCCCGGCGCCTCCAGCACGTAGACGTCGCCGCCGACGTGATGCGCGATCCCGGTCACGAAGTTGCAGCGGCCCAGGAACTCGGCGACGAACCGGCTGCCAGGTCGCCGGTAGACGTCCAGCGGCGGCCCGGCCCGCACGATCCGACCGCCGCTCATCACCAGGATCTGGTCGCTCATGGCCAGCGCCTCGGTCTGGTCGTGGGTGACGAAGACGGTCGTGATGCCGAGGTCGCGGTGCAGGGCGCCGAGCCAGTCGCGGGCCCGGTCGCGCAGCTTGGCGTCCAGGTTGGAGAAGGGCTCGTCCAGCAGCAGCGCGGTCGGGCCGTGCGCCAGCGCGCGGGCCAACGCGACACGCTGCTGCTGCCCTCCCGACAGCTCGTGGGGATGCGCGTCGGCGCGGTGACTCAGCTCGACAAGCTCCAGGACCTCCGCGACCCGCCTCTTGATCTCGGCCCGGTCGGTGCGGCGGACTTTGAGCGGGAAGCCGACGTTGGCCGCGACCGTCAGGTGCGGCCACAGCGCGTAGGACTGGAACACCACCCCCAGCTCGCGGCGCTCGGCCGGGACGTTGCGGCGTTGCCGCGCGTCGAACAGCACGCGGTCGCCGTGGCGGATGATGCCGTGCGACGGGGTCTGGAACCCCGCGATGGACATCAGGGTCGTGGTCTTCCCGCAGCCCGACGGCCCGAGCAGGGTGACGAACCGTCCGTCGGGCACGGTGAAGCTGACGTCGTCCAGGACGCGGGCGGCCCCGAAGGTCTGGGTCAGGGAACGTATGGAGATCTCAGGCATGGCGGGCCTTCTTCCGCAGTGTCGAGCCGAAGCCGAAGCCGAAGCCGAAGCCGAAGCGGACGCCGACGCCGATCGCGAGCGCCGCGGCGACCAGCAGGACTTGGATGAGGGCCAGCGCGGCGACCGGGCCGGGCAGCCCCTTGCCCCAGGTCTGCAACATGGTGGTGCCGAGCAGTTCGGTACCGGGCTTGGCCAGGAACACCACCGGGTCGTAGTCGCTGACCAGGGTCACGAACATCAACACCACCGCGCTGAGGATCGCCGGCCGCAGCAGCGGCAGGGTGATCCGGCGCGTCGTGGTCCACCAGCCCGCGCCGGCCGTCGCGGCCGCCTTGGCCAGCTCCGGACTGATCCGGGCCAGCGCCGGGGCGATGATGATGTACGACAGGGTCATGTTGCGCACGCTCAGCGCCAGCAGCTCGCCCCACAGACTGTTGCGCAGCATCGCGCCGGGCCAGCCCACGATGAGGAACAGCCAGAAGAATCCGACCCCGAACACGATGCCGGGTGTCGCCCGGGGATAGACCAGCAGCGCGGGCAGGGTGCGGCGCAGCCGGAACCGCGACTGGCCGGCGATGACGGTGGCGACCGCGACCAACGCCACGGTGGCCACACTGCCGATCACGGCGACGACGAGGCTGTCGGTGATCGCCCGGTGCAGGGTGGGGTCCGACCAGGTCTGGCTCCAGTTCCCGCCGGTCCACAGGTGCCACGGCGCGACGAGGGTCGTCAGCGAAGTGACCGAGGACATCAGGCCGAGGCCCAGCAACGGGATCACAGAGGTGATGGCTACGAAAGCGGCTATGAGGCCCGCGATCGGACGGCGCCAGCGGCCCAGCTCCAGGGCGCGCGCAGGCGGGTTGGCCCGGGTGCCGGCGGTGTAGCGGGCCGAGTGTCGCAGCAGCCTGCCCCGGATGATCAGCAGCGCCGAGGCCACGACCAGCAGGAGGATCGCGCCGGCCGAGACGATCGGCGGGTCCGGGACGGTGCTGTTGGACCAGGTGTCGTAGAGGTAGCTGGCGATGAAGCTGATGTTCGCCGGGCGGCCCAGGAACAGCGGGATGCCCAGGACCTCCAGGCACAGGGTGAAGATGAGCATTCCGGAGTCCAGCAGCGCGGTGCGCAGCATCGGCACTGTCACGGTGCGCAGTATGCGGATGGTGCCGCCGCCGGACGCCCGGACCGCGTCCTCCAACGCTCCGTCGGCGCTCTCCAGAACCGCCTTGCAGGTCAGATAGGCGATCGGGAGTGTCACCACGGCTCCGAGTACTGACATGCCGGGGATGGAGGTCAGGTTCCAGACCGGGAGGTGCAGGTTCTTGTGCCACAGCTGGGTGAGGTAGCCGGCCGGCCCGTAGAGCGATTCCCAGCCGACGATCAGCCCGAGCGGAGGGATCAGCAGCGGGGCCAGCAGAGCCGGGCCCAGCCAGCGCTTGCCGGGCAGGTCGGTGCGGGTGATGAGAACGGCGAACGCGGCGCCGAGCGCGACCGCGAGCGCGGTGGTCGCGATCGCGAACAGCAGGGTGTTGACGGCGGCGCTGCGGAACGCCGGGTCGGCGAACAGCTGCCGGTAGGCGTCCGTGCTGAACACGCCGCCGGGCAGGTAGTAGGGCTTGGAGCGCAGCGAGGTGATCACCAGCGGGACCAGCGGTGCCAGGGTCAGTACGGCGACCGCGGCCCACACCAGGTACTGGCCCGGTGCGGTCGGCAGGCGCCGGCGCCGGTTCCGGCCGCGAGCGGCGACCGGGACGGCTTCGTCGAGGGTGCGGGTCGCCATGGTGATCAGTGGCCGAGGGCCTTGTTCCAGCTGGCGGTGATGGCCTTCTGCTGGTCGACCACGCCCTGCGTGACCGGGACCAGGAACTCGGTGCCCGGGTCGACGTGCGTGGCCAGATCCGTGAGGTCGGCGGTGCAGCCGGTCGCGGGCTTGAAGCCGTTCATCGACGCCTCCATCCCGGTCGCGCACATGACCTGCTGGCCGGGATCGCTGTAGACGAAGTCCAGGAACAGCTGGGCCGAGGCCGATGCGGCCGCGCCGGCGGTCTGGGCGATCAGGCGCGGCGTCAGCGGGGTCGCGTCCGTCATGTAGCCGTACTTGATCAGGCCCTTGTACTGCGGGACGACCGCCTGCGCCAGGCCGCTGGACAGCCAGCCGAAGGAGGCGCCGCCGCCGGCCAGGTAGGTCAGTCCGTCCAGGCCTTCGTCGAAGGTCTTGGTGCGCGGGCCGTACGTCGCGAGGTAGCCGTTGACGGTGTCCGGGCCGAGGACGTGTTCGAGGCCGTAGACGGCGTTGTAGCCCAGCGGGTTGGCGGGGGAGTAGCTGACCAGCGGGTACTTCGCCGGGTCGGCCTTGATGTCGGCGGCGAGCTGCGCGTAGCTCGTGGGGACGTCGGCGCCGGACAGGGTCTTGGTGTTCCAGGCTGTCAGCACCGGATCCGGCGACATCACAAAAACACCGTGTCCCTGGTCGATGTAGTGAGGGAAGTTCGACAGGCCCTGCGGGGTCACGTCGGCGATCAGGCCGTTCTGCTCGGCCTGCAGCGCCTGCGGGATCGCGTCGGAGATGAGGAGATCGGCGGTCCGCGCGCCTTGGGCGTGCTCGGACTGGAACTTTGTGTAGACCTGGTTGTCGGACAGCTGGGAGTACGCGGGCTTGATCCACGGATACGCCTTGCTGAAGGCGTCCAGCAGCGGCTGCATGACCGCGGTCGGCGTGTTGCCGTAGAGGATCAGCCCGGACTCGGTGTGCGACTTGGTCGTGAGGTCGGCGATGGCGGCGGGAGCGGCCGGAGCCGAGGATGCGGCGCTTTGCGGTGGGGTGCGGGTGCTCTTGGAACAGCCGGCGGCCGCGGCGCCGAAGGCGAGTGCGGCGACGGTGACTGCGGTGGCTCTGAGAGCGGCGGCGGAGCGGGAGCGGCGGAGGGACATGGCGAGCTCCTTTCGGGCGGGGAGACGGGCTGGGAGATTTGCTATAGCAACCTTCCACTAACCTGCCTGAAACGCTGTCCCGGCGCGAGACCCCGATGTTAAGCGAAACGAAAGGTGTGTCTGCTATAGCAAAGATCCCGGTGATCCCGCTTAAGCGAATCGAAAGGTGCCCCCACCTAGCGTCCAGGACCGTAGCCGGTCCGTGCCCGCGGACCGGGTGGTTCTAGGAGGTGGAGATCGTGGAACGCTTCGGTGCGCTGCTCCTGCGTCACCGGCTGGTGGTGACCCTGGCCTGGGTCGTCGTGACCATCGTCGGGGTGCTGGTGGCGCCGAACGTGGCCGGCCGTCTGCAGAGCGGCACGACCGTCAACACGGCCAGCTATCACGCCAACGTCGCGCTGCAGAAGGAGTACGGCGGCGTCGCCGCGAACCCCAGCGTGCTGGTGGTCGACCTGCCGCACGGCCTTACCGCCGACAGCCCGGCGGTCAAGGCCGGCCTCACGGCCGCCGACAGGGTCGCCGCCGGTGTCCCCGGGGTCCGCGATCTGTCCTTCGCCACCACCGGTGACCGGGCTCTGGTCGGCTCGGGCGGGACGTCCACGCTGGTGATGGTCTACCCGCCGGTCAGCGGGACCGCGGTGGACGCGCCGGTACTGGACGCGATGGGTTCGGCGATCACCGGGACGGTCCCGGGCGCCGTCGTGCACCAGACCGGCATCGAGCAGTTGTCGGCCGGCGGGACCGTCGGCGGGTCCAGTGTGCTTTCCGAGCTGCTGGTCGGCGTCGGGCTCGCGCTGATCGTGCTGGCCTGGGTGTTCGGCTCGGCGCTGGCGCTGCTGCCCCTGCTGTCGGCGCTGGTCTCGGTGTTGACGATGCAGCTGGCCATCTACGGCCTGACCTACGTGACCAGCATCCACATCAACCCTTCGGTGCAGTTCATCGTCGCCCTGCTGGGCCTGGGTCTGTCGATCGACTACTCGCTGCTGCTGGTCAACCGCTGGCGCGAGGAACGCGACCGGGGCGCCGACAACCGCGGGGCGGTCGTGCGGGCGGTCAAGCGTGCCGGACACTCGGTGGCGTTCAGCGCGCTCATCGCCTCGCTCGGGCTGTTCGCGCTGATCGTGGTGCCGGTGTCGTTCCTGCAAGGCGTGGGACTGTCAGGGCTGTTCATCCCGTCCATCGCCGCGCTGGTGGCGCTGACGACCATCCCGCTGCTGCTGTCCACGATCGGGCCGCGGCTGGACAAGATCCGGCTGCGCCGCCGCAAGAGCACCGGTCCCGGGACGATGTGGACCCGGACCGCGAAGGCCATCGTGGCCCGGCCCAAGGCCGCGGCTGTGTCCGGCCTGGCGATTCTGGGCACGCTGTGCGCGTTCGGCCTGACCATCAACATCGCCTCGCCCGCCTCGACGTCGCTGGCCGCGAACGGCCCCGCGCAGCAGGGCCTGGTCGCCCTGCAACACGACGGCTTCCCGACCGGCGTCCTGACCTCGATCCCGATCGAACTCCCCGCCGGCACCGATCCGGCCGCGACCGCCGCGACCCTGCGCGCGCTGCCGTCGATGCACGGCGTCCTGGTCGCCGACACCCCGGCCTGGCAGCACCCCGGCAGCTCGGTGATCATGGGGCTGCCGGACAGCGAGATCGGCACCTCGCAGGCCGGATCGGCGCTGTCCGACCTGCACGCCGCGGTGCCGCACAACGCCATGGTCGGCGGCGACCTGGTGCAGTCGACCGACGTCACGCACATCATGTCCAGCTGGTTCCCGGTCCTGCTCGGCGTCGTCGCGCTGCTGACCTTCGTACTGCTGGCCCGGGGCATGCGCTCGCTGCTGCTGCCGGCCAAGGCCGTCGCGCTGAACGTGCTGTCGGTCGGCGCCGCCTACGGCGTGCTGGTGCTGATCTGGCAGCTCGGCTACGGGTCGAACAGCCTGTGGGGCATCCCGGCGACCGGGTCGATCAGTCCGTTCGTGCCGATGCTGTTGTTCGCGTTCTTGTTCGGGGTGTCCATGGACTACGAGGTGTTCATCCTCGCCAGGGTCCGGGAGGCCTACGACCGCACCGGACGCACCAACGACGCCGTGGTCGAGGGCGTCAGCCGGACCGGACGCCTGGTCACCAGCGCCGCGCTGATCCTGTTCCTGGCCCTGGCCTCGCTGTCGTCGGCCCCGGACGTGACCATCAAGATGATGGCCACCGGTATGGCCGCCGGAGTCCTGATCGACGCCGTGGTGGTCCGGACGCTGCTCACCCCGGCGCTGGTGGTGCTGTTCGGCCGCGCCAACTGGTACCTGCCCGCGTGGGCCGCCCGGCTGCTGCGCGTGAAGCCCTCGGCGCCGGGCCGGATTCCCGACGAGCTGGATGCACGGGACGCGGACGACGGCGCGGTGGACGCGCCGACCCCGCACGCGCCTGTGCATGCTTGAGCCATGAGAGTCCTCGTCATCGAAGACGACGAATCCACCGGTGCGTCCCTGACCTGGGGACTCCAGGCCGAGGGCTACACGGTCGTGCTCGCCGTCGACGGCGGCGAGGGCCTGTGGCAGGCCACCGAGCACGACTTCGACCTGATCGTCCTCGACGTCATGCTGCCCGGCCTGGACGGCTACCAGATCTGCGCGCGCCTGCGCGAGGCCGGGAACTGGACGCCGATCCTCATGCTCACCGCGATGGACGCCGACCTCGACCAGGCCGAGGGGCTGGACCTGGGCGCCGACGACTACCTCACCAAGCCGTTCGCCTACCCGGTCCTGCTGGCCCGGATGCGGGCCCTGCTGCGGCGCGGCGGCAAGCCACGCCCGGCGCTGCTGACCGCCGGCGACCTGACGCTGGACCCGGCGACCCGCGTCGTCCGGCGCGCCGGACGGACCGTCACCCTGACACCGGGGGAGCTGGCGGTGCTGGAGTACCTGCTGCGGGCCGAAGGCCGTGCGGTGTCGAAGACGGAGCTGCTGGAGCACTGCTGGGACGAGAACTCCCAATCCGATCCGGCGGTCGTCGAGGTCCGCATCCACCATCTGCGCCGGAAGGTGGACGAGCCCTTCGGCTCCCGCCTGATCGAGACGGTGCGGGGAGCGGGGTATCGCGTTGAACCGCAGCCCTCGTAGCCGCCTTCGTGGCCGCCTTCGCAGTCGCGCTCGCGACCGTCCGCGCAACCGTCCGCGCAGCCGCTCGCTGCGGCTGCGGCTCACCGCGCTGGCCGCGCTCGCGATCACCGTGACCGTCGGGCTGGCGACCGCCGTCCTGGTCGCCACGCTCGTCAGTTCCGTGCGGTCGAACGAGACCACCACCTTGAACGCCTACGCCGAATCCCTCGCCCGCTCGGCCGTCGACGGCCGGTGGCCCGCGCCGCTGCCCCCGGCCCCCGGCGACCCGGGCATCTGGTCCCAGGTCGTCGACTCCTCCGGCCGGGTCGTCGCGGCCACGGAGAACGTCGCCGGGCGGCCCCCGATGTACACGCTCGCGGCGGGCAGCACCTCGCCCACGCCGACACCGTCTTCGGCGGGGCACGGGGACGAACAGATCGTCGCGCAGCGGTACGTGGTCGGCTCGACGCCGGTCGTCGTCTACGCCGGCGGTCCGACGCGCCTTCTCAGCATCCTGACCAGCGACATCAGAGGACACCTTCTCTACGCCGTCCCCCTGGTGCTGCTCGGCGCGATCGGCATCTCCTGGCTGCTGATCGGCCGCACCCTGCGTCCGGTCGAGCGGATGCGCGCCGAGGCCGCCGAGATCACCGGCAGCGGCCTGCACCGCCGCATCCCCGAACCGGACGGCGACGACGAGATCGGCCGCCTGGCCCGCACCCTCAACACCATGCTCGGCCGCCTGGAGAACTCCGCCGCCCGGCAACGCCGCTTCGTCTCCGACGCCTCGCACGAGCTGCGGACACCGGTCACCGCCATCCGCACCTCGATGGAAGTGGGCCTCGCGCACCCCGACCAGGCACCCTGGCCCGAGCTCGCGACGCGCGTCGTCTCCGAGGCTGCCAGGCTCCAACGCCTGGTCGACGACCTGCTGCTGCACGCCCGCGCCGACGACGATACGCTGCTGGCCCGGCACGAGCCGGTCGACCTGCGCGGCTTGGCCGTCGCCGCGGTCGACGCGGTCAACGCCGTGCCGTCCAGGATCCCCATCGCCGTCGAGGCCGAGGACGGCGTCCTCGTCACCGGCGACCCGGACCAGCTCACGCGCCTGCTGCGCAACCTGCTGGACAACGCCGAACGGCATGCGACGGCGCACGTCAGGGTGCGGGTCATGACGCAGGGGCCGGGGACTGCCGTCGTCGAGGTGATCGACGACGGCCCCGGCATCCCCCTCGCCGATCGCGAGCGGGTCTTCGACCGATTCGTCCGGCTCCAGGCCGCGCGGGAACGCGGGCCGGGAATGACCGCGGGCACCGGATTGGGGCTGTCGATCGCGCGCGACATCGTCACGGCGCACGGCGGGACGATCGAAGTCACCGACGCTGATCCTGGGCAGGATGATCCTGGGCAGGCTGACCCAGGGCTGAGCGACGAGCGCGGTGCGAAGTTCACCGTGCGGCTGCCGATCGTCTATCCACAGGGGTTAGTTACTTCACATTAATTAAGCTAAAGTAACTAGTTGTGGACCACGCCGATCGGCCCGCAGCCGACGCCCAAGAGCTCGCAGCAGAGTTACAGCTGGTCGTGGGCCGCACCGCGCGGAGCCTGCGGCAGGCGCACGCCGTGGGGTACGTGGCGCTCTCCGAGCTGTCCGTCCTGTCCCGGCTGGAACGGGAGGGCCCTGATTCCCCCAGCTCGCTCGCCGAGGCGGAGCGCGTGCGGCCGCAGGCCATGGCGGTGACGCTGGCGACGCTGGAGGAGCGGGGCCTCGTGAGCCGTCGGCAGCACCCCGGCGACGGCCGTCGCGTGGTCATCGCCGTGACGGACGCGGGCCGAACTCTGCTCGTCGACCGCCGGTCCGAGTCGGTGCGGCGAATAGCGGCGGTCCTCGAAACCGAATTCACGCCGGCCGAACGGGACGCGATGCTCGCCGTTCTGCCGCTGCTGAACCGGCTCGCGGAGCGGTTGTGAGATCCGCGTCGAAGGACCGGCCCGGCGTCCGCGTCAAGAACGGTCACTTTAAGGACGGCCATCTCAAGGACGGCCATCTCAAGGACGGCCGCTACAAGTGGATCGCGCTGTCCAACACGACCCTCGGCGTGCTGATCTCGGCCGTCGACAGCTCGATCGTGATCATCTCGCTGCCCGCGATCTTCCGCGGCATCGGCCTGGACCCGCTGGCCCCGGGCAACATCGGCTACCTGCTCTGGATGATCCTGGGCTACCTGCTGGTCTCTGCGGTGCTCGTGGTCGCCCTGGGCCGGCTCGGCGACATGTTCGGCCGGGTCCGGATGTACAACATGGGCTTCGCGATCTTCGCCTGCGCCTCGCTCGCCCTGTCGGTCGACCCCTTGAAGGGCGGCAGCGGCGCGCTGTGGCTGATCGGGTTCCGCGTCGTCCAAGCCGTCGGCGGATCCATGCTGACCGCGAACTCCGCGGCCATTCTCACCGACGCCTTCCCGGCGCGGCAGCGCGGCATGGCGCTCGGCGTCAACCAGATCACGGCGCTCGCCGGGATGTTCCTCGGGCTGCTGGCCGGCGGGCTGCTGGCCGCGATCGACTGGCGCGCGGTGTTCTGGGTCAGCGTGCCGATCGGCGTGATCGGCACGATCTGGTCCTACCGCAGCCTGCGGGAGGTCGGCACCCGCAAGCCGGGACGGATCGACTGGGTCGGCAACGTCACCTTCACCGCCGGCGCCGGATCGCTGCTGGCCGCCGTCACTTACGGCATCCAGCCCTACGGAGGCCACTCGACGGGCTGGACGAATCCCTGGGTCCTGGGCGGGCTGGGCGGCGGGTTCCTGCTGCTGGTCGTGTTCTGCGTCGCCGAGACCCGGATCAGCGATCCGATGTTCAACCTTGGGCTGTTCCGCATCCGTGCCTTCGCCGCCGGGAACCTGGCGGCGCTCCTGATCGCGATCGCGCGCGGCGGATTGCAGTTCATGCTGATCATCTGGCTTCAGGGCATCTGGCTGCCGCTGCACGGCTACACCTTCGAGCGCACCCCACTGTGGGCCGGCATCTTCATGCTGCCGCTGACTGTCGGATTCCTCGTCGCCGGGCCGCTGTCCGGGTACCTGTCGGACCGGTTCGGCGCGCGCCTGTTCTCCACCAGCGGGCTGATATTGGTCGCCGCCGCGTTCATCGGCCTGCTGCTGTTGCCGGTGGACTTCCCGTATCCGGCGTTCGCGGCCCTGCTGCTGGTCAGCGGGATCGGCCAGGGGATGTTCTCGGCCCCGAACACCTCGGCGATCATGGGCAGCGTGCCGCCGGACCAGCGCGGGGTAGCGTCGGGGATGCGCGCGACGTTCCAGAACTCCGGCACCGCGCTGTCGATCGGCCTGTTCTTCTCCCTGATGATCACGGGCCTCGCGAGCACGCTGCCGCACACCCTGAACACCGGCCTCCAGGCGCAAGGCGTGCCGGCCGACACCGCCCACCAGGTCGCCTCGCTCCCGCCGGTGAGCACGCTGTTCGCCACGTTCCTCGGCAACAACCCGATCTCGCACCTGCTTGCCCCCAGCGGCGTCCTGCACACGCTGCCGGCCCGCAACGTCCAGACCCTGACCGGCAACCGGTTCTTCCCCGAACTCGTCTCCGGGCCCTTCCACCACGGACTGGTCATCGTCTTCAGCGCGGCCGCCGCGATGTCGCTGATCGGTGCGCTCGCCTCGGTGCTGCGCGGCCGGCATCACCAGGTTGGACCGGACCGGCCGGCCGCTTCGACGAAAGGACAGTGAACGTGTCGGACACCGCCCTGCTCGTGATGGACGTGCAGCGGGACATCGTGGACCGCTTCCCGGACGCCGACTACCTGCCGCGCCTCCGGAGCGCGATCGACGCCGCCCGGACGGCCGGCGTCCCGGTCATCTACGTCGTGGTCGGGTTCCGCCCCGGCCACCCGGACGTCAGCCGGCGCAACAAGACCTTTGCCGCCGTGTCGCAGACCGGCCGCTTCGTCGAGGGCGATGTCAGTACCCAGATCCACCCGGATGTCGCACCGCTGCCCGGCGACGTCGTCGTCACGAAGAAGCGGGTGAGCGCCTTCGCCGGCAGCGACCTCGACGTCGTCCTCCGCGCCGGCGAGCTCCGGCACCTGGTGCTCACCGGCATCGCCACCAGCGGCGTCGTGCTGTCCACCTGCCGTCAGGCCGCTGACATGGACTACGAGCTCACCGTGCTGGCTGACGGCTGCCTCGACGGGGATCCGGAGGTGCACCGGGTGCTGACCGAGAAGCTGTTTCCGCGTCAGGCGGACGTCGTCACGGTCGAGGAGTGGGTTAAGACGCTCGGCGGGTGAGCGGCTGGAGCGGCGCGGACCGGTGCGTGTCGGGCATGGCGCTCAGCCGCCAGCCGACTCAGCTCAGCTGCACCGAGCGCGTCGAATTCCCCAGCACCATGCGGTCGATGGCGCTCACGGCGCTGCCGGTTTCGGCGGCGAGTTCCGGTTGCCGGAGGACGGCGAAGCTGTGCGTCATGAATCCCGAGCCGAGGACGAGGATGCCTTCGTTGCGCAGGGGGCGCAGGCGCGCGCCGTGGTCGAGGCCGCGGTCGGTGAATTCGTGCACCCGACTGGGTCGTCCGCCGCCCCGACCCCGCCAACGGCCGGTACACCCTCGCCACCCTGACCGACGCCGGGCGGCAGAAGCTCGTGGAGAGCGCGCCGGAACACGTTGCAGAGGTGAGGCGGCTCGTGTTCGATCCGCTCAGTGCAGCCCAGCGGCGCCAGCTCGGTGTGGCGCTTTCGCGCGTCGCGGCGACCGTTCGTCGGGAATTCGAAGCGGGGTGAGCCCGAAGGTCCGCCACGAGTGTGGCCGACCACGAGCTGCGCGCCGCTTCATTGGTCTGTACCAATCTTGTGAATGGTCTTGACCAATCCGCTCCCCGCACGTACAAAGTGGACACCGGGCCGCCCCACGGGCTCGGCGAGATGCGCAATCCACCAGCACCTCTCCCCACTTTGGAGTGCTCATGCGGATCGGAAAACGGAATCTTCGCGCAGCACTGACAGCCGGCTCGGCGTTCGGGCTGGCAGTCGGCGCGACAGCGATCGCGGTGGCCGCGGCTCCCGCCGCACAGGCCGCCACATGCGCCGCGGCGTGGAGCTCCACCGCCGTCTACACCGGCGGCCAGCAGGCCAGCGAGAACGGGACCAACTACACCGCCAACTGGTGGACGCAGGGCAATGACCCGGCGACCAACAACGGCGGATCCGGCTCCGGACAACCGTGGACGTCCAACGGCGCCTGCACCGGCGGCGGCACCACCGGCGGCGGAACCGGTGGCGGCACGACCGGTGGCGGCACCGGCGGAACCGGCGGCGGGACGGGTGGGGTCAGCGGTCTGCTGCTCAGCCCGTACAAGGACGTCACCGTCAACATGAACTGGAACACCGACCAGATGCAGTCGGCCGTGACCGGGTCCGCCCTGCCGGTGGTGGGTTCCGGGAGCCTGGTGTCGCAGTACATCCCGAACCTGCCCGCGATCACCCTCGCGTTCGCCACCGGCTCCTGCGGCAGCGAGACCTGGGGCGGTGTCCCGGCTGCCGGCTTCGCCTCGGAGAACGTGGCCCAACTGCACGCCGCCAACCTGAACTACGTCGTGTCGACCGGAGGTGCGGCTGGGACCTTCACCTGCGCCTCGACGGCTGGCATGGACTCCTTCATCGCCCGCTACGCCAGCCCCAACATGGTCGGCGTCGACTTCGACATCGAAGGCGGCCAGAGCCAGTCGGACATCCAGAACCTCGTCAACTCCGCCGTCGGAGCACAGGCGCAGTACCCGAACCTCCAGTTCTCCTTCACGCTCGCCACACTGGGTGCCTCCGACGGCAGCTACGGCGGCGTGAACTCGCTCGGCGACCAGGTCGTCCGGGCGGTGCGCGGCTCCAGCCTGAACCACTACGTCATCAACCTGATGACCATGGACTACGGCAGCGGGTCCAGCAGCGTGTGCGTCGTCTCAGGCGGCAGTTGCCAGATGGCCCAGTCGGCGATCCAGGCGGTCAAGAACCTCGAGCACACCTACGGGATCCCGGCCAGCAAGATAGCCGTCACGCCGATGATCGGCATGAACGACGCCACCAGTGAGATCTTCACAGTCGCCGACGTGAACACTCTGTCGTCGTACGCGGTCAACAACGGCCTGGCCGGGCTGCACTTCTGGTCACTGGACCGGGACACGCCCTGCTCGAACACCTACGCGTCCCCCACCTGCAACTCCGTCCCCAGCACGTCAGCGCTGCAATACACCAAGCAGTTCATGAGCGACACCGGGCACTGACGCAGAACCCAGAGCGGGCCGCGCGAGCTTTCGCGCGGCCCGCTTAATCATTCGGGGACGTGGTCGACCCCAGGGAGTACGATTTAGCTTCTATCACTGTGTCGGCCGGGGGGCTTGAAATGGCAGAGTCGAAGATCCGCTTGCCCGGCCTTTCCAGGGCCGATGCTTTGGAGCTCACTGAGTTCGTCGACCGCTCCGTGACCTCTTATGAAGAAGAGGCGGTACCCGAAGGAGAATTCGGAGACCTCGGTCTGGTGACGGCGGGGGTACTGCTCTCAGTCCCGGTGCTCCGAGGACTCATCGCCTATCTCGCGTATCGGCACCGCGGAAAGACGTTCGAGCAGATCATCGAGATCGAGCGCCCGGACGGCTCGCGCGTACGGACGACCGTCAAGTGGCGCGACACCTCAGCCGACCCCGTCGACGTCTCGCTGGCCAAGGAACTGGCGTCGGCGACGGGAATCCCCTACGACAAGATCGTGGGCTCGGGGTGAGCGGTCAAGACCACTTCGGCTCCCCGTCGGGGAGTAGGAGCTTCGTCAACCCGGTCACGAACCTCAGCGTCATCACTTCTTTCCGGCCGGGTGAGCACTTGCCGGGGCTGATCAACGGTTCCCTGCCTTCTGAGTGTCTGCCCGCCTTGCTGCACGAGGCGACGCATCATTGGTGCTTCATGCACACCGCCGGCGCCGCGTTGGCGCTGATGTATCAACGGTGTGCAGCCGACGCGGACATGTGGGAGGCCGATCCGGCCGCAGGCGCCGTGGCAGGTCGTCGTCTCGTCGGCGCCATGATGCGTTTTGAGGCGTTCATGGCGCTGCAGCGCTCTCTCGCCGAGGGTCTGGCTCTGTTCGCCGAGTTCGATCTCTTCTCTGGCGGAGAGCTTGCGCGGATGTCTCCGGTCATGTCCCTCGTAGCCGGCCGTTTCGGCCCGCGGGCTCAGGTCGCCGACCAGCCCACCGAAACGCGCGACCGCATCGAACGCGACCTCGTGGCGGGTGTGCTGGGTGCGGCCCGCTGCGGTCGGCCGATGCTGGAGCGCAAGACGAACCTGCTGGCCCAGCCGCTGGATCCGACAGGTGGCGGCTACCTTCCCGGGTATCTCCTGGTCAAGATGCTGTGGAGCGCGGCGCTCGGCAACGACGCCCGGTTCAACGACCCCGAGTTGTTCTTCGCCTATCTGACGGTCTACGTCTACACCGATCTCGGATTGATGGCGCACCTGCTCGACGACGACACCGACCCGCTTCTGTCCGTCGACCGGTTGATCAAGTACTTCATCGATCGGCTGGTCGGATTCGCGACCTCGGACCACGGCACCAGCCTCGACGAGTACCTGGCATCCCGAGCGGACACGCTGACCTACGGAACCATTGAGGAGTGGGCTCGTACGGGCAACATTCGTTGGCACACCGACGCGGAGCTCGCTTCGGTAGGCGCCGATCGGTTGGCCGAGATCCTCACGGCGGACGTGAGCGCCGACGATCTCGTCGCGGACGAGGACGCCAACCAGGCGGTCATCCTGGCCAGGATCATGCTGCTCCGGAGAGGCGAGCTCCATCTCGGCTCCGCGCCGGTCACCGTCACCGTCGACGATCGCCATCACGTGAGCGTGTCCGAAGGCGGGCGGGTCCTGCTCGAAAGCGACAATGTTTCGGGAGATCTGCGCGGCTCGATCCACGAGGGGCAGCTGGAGACCTATCTCAATATGAGCACCGGATCCACGGCGATAGCCGTGGCCTTCGGAGGGGACAAGGTGGCCGGCTGGTTCTCCGCTGATGCGCCGAGCGACTGGATGGACGACTTCCTGCGGTACCGCCGAAATCTGCCCGAGGCGATACGGGCAGCGGAGGCGCTCCAGACGCGTCTTAAGACATCGGTGCGCCAGGCCGCTGCCATCCTCTTCCCGCTTGAGATAGCGCATGACCGTGCGGAGGAGGCGACCTGGAGTTTCGTCCATCTGGCTCTCGGCCTGCTCGCGGCTCTGGGGCTCGGTGAGGCGGCGGAGCCGGGACGGATAGCCGGGATGCGCGCGGCGCTGGAGTCCGACGGGTTCGTCGGCGTGTTGCTGAAAGTGCGCTACGTCCGTGCCTTGGCGTGGGCGAATGCGCACGCCGCGGCAGGCGTGCTCGGAGATCCGGAAAACGCCAACCGCCTGTTCGCGGAGCACCGGGACTTCCACGGCGTGTCGGAGACCTTCGAAGCAGTGCTCGGCATGTTCCACCGCCTGGGGATCGAGGCCCTTGCCGTTCCGCTTTTCGACGTCGTCGGCGGTTGGCCTGTCTTCGTCGTGTGAGCGTTCGTTCGCCGATGCTACCGATCAAGCATCCGATCGATGTGCTCCGGCTCGAAGCCGTATGTCATGGCCTCCAGCAGCGCGTCTATCCGGTACAGGTCGTTGGATCGTCCGAGGACACGCCCGATGGTCCGCGATCCGGCGGCCGCCTCGACGCCCTCTGCGATGGTGGCCACCGTGCCTTCGATGACCCGGACCACGGCGTGCCTGATTTCGGCCGGACTCGCGCGGTGGGACAGAACTGTCGCCAGGCAGCCCTTTTTGACGCCGTCGTGCGGATCGGTGACACGCGTGAGCCCGAGATCCGACAGATCGCCGTTCTGCCCGCGCAGATAGACGACCACGAAGTTGTGCCAATGATCGGCCAGCTCCTGGCCGATCGTTTCGACGGGAGCACGGACCATCTCGTCCAGCATCGCGTCGAACGTGTCGCCACAGCATGCGGCCAGGTACGAGATGGTCGAGGTGATGGGAATCCGGTAGAGCGCGAAGGCCGGCAGGCCGGAGCCTGTAGCCCATTCGATCTCATCGAGCCCGCGGTCCGGCCAGAGCTTCAACGGCCCGTAGAAAAGCTGGCCCCCGTCGCGACCGAGCTGGTGATCCACGAACAACCGCATGACCCGCCACCCCTCGCACCAGCAGTAGGGCAATGGCTTCATCGTACGCGCGACATCGGGCTCTGATGAGGCAGGAAACCCCTGTCCTGCTCCCTGTCCTACCAACGTGCTCGACATCCCCGATCCGGACGAGACCGCCGAGACCGCCGAGGTCCTTGGGCTGCCGGTCATTGATCGTGTCAACGTTCGTGGTTTGGTGGAGCCGACACATCCGCGCCTATTCGCTCCGGGCGTTCTTCGCCCCGCTCTCATGGCGGGCCTGCTTGACCTCGCGGGCCAGGGTCCACGGGTCCGCGAGCGGGCCCAGGTGGCCGAGCTTGTCGGGGTTGACCACCGAGCGGATCATCTGGATCCGGCCGTCGAGCACGTCGAGGACCAGCGTGCCGGCCACGTTGCCGTCCCGGTCGCGCAGGATGGCACCCGGCTGGCCGTTCACTTCGTGCGGTTCCACGCGGGCGATGCGGGAGATCGCGGGGAAGACCCCGGCGAGCAGCCGGGCCACGTTGTCGGCGCCGATGACGCTGCGCGCGAGCGCGGGCGCCTTGCCGCCGGCGTCGCCGACCAGCTGGACGTCCGCGGCCAGCAGGTCCCTAAGCGCGCCGACATCGCCGTCCCGCAGGGCGTCGAAGAACCGTGCGGACAGTTCCTCGCGCTCCTTCTGGTCCGCTTCGAAGCGGGGGCGGCCCAGGTCCATGTGCCGGCGCGCCCGCACCGCGAGCTGGCGGCACGCCGCCTCCGAGCGTCCGACGGAGTTCGCGATTTCGGGGAAGCCGAACCCGAACACCTCCCGCAGCACGAACACCGCCCGCTCCAGCGGGGACAGCCGCTCCAGCAGCAGCAAGGCCGCCATGGACACCGAGTCCGCCAGCTCCGCCGAACGCTCAGGGTCCTGATATGGGTCGGACAGCAAAGGCTCGGGGAACCAGGGCCCGACGTACGCCTCCCGCCGCACCCGGGCCGAACGCAGCACGTCGATCGAGGCCCGCGTGACCAGAGCGGACAGGAACGCCTTGGTCGAGGTGGGCACCGTCGCCGAGGCCATGTAGCGCAGCCAGGTGTCCTGGACCGTGTCCTCGGCCTCGGTCACGCTGCCCAGGATCCGGTAGGCGATGGAGAACAGCAGCGGCCGAAGCTCCTGGAACTCCTCGGCCCGCGCTGTGGCGGAGGTGCTCACGCCAACTCCTTCTCGAATCCCTGCCGCCACGACGGATACCGCAGCTGCCAGCCCAGTTCCCGCTTCGCCTTGGCGTTGGAGAAGCCGCGCCCCTCGACCATCATCCCCACCGCCATCTCCCCGGCCAACAGCCGGGCGAGCCACGCCGGCAGCCGCCGCGGCGGCTTGGCCCCCACGCACTGCGCGAGGTACGGCAGCCACTCGCTCACGGCGGCCGGCTCGTCGTCGACGATGTTGAACACGCCGGTCGCCCGCTGCTCCACCGCCAGCACGGTCGCGGCGGCGGCGTCGTCCAGATGCACCCACGACGAGTAGCCGGTCCCGCCCCCGATGATCGGGAGCAGCCGCTTACGGACCAACGCGACCTGCTTGTCGTTGGCACCCGGCCCGTAGAACCCGCCGTAGCGCAGCACGGCGCCGCCGGCTTTGACGACGGCTTCTTCCAAGTGGACCAACGCCTTCGTGCCCTCCGTGACCTCCAGCGGATCGTCCTCGGTCTTGACCCGTCCGCCCTGCCGGACCCCGTTGAAACTGCCGTGGCTCTGCGCCACGACGTGACCCACCCCGACCGCCTCGGCCGCAGCCAGCAGATGGTCCATCCCCTCGGTCCGCAGCCGGTTGGTGGCCGCGAAGAACCGGTCGGCCTTGCGGGGGTTGAGCTTGCCGGCGTGCGTCTGGGACAGTCCGGTCATCTGGTTCACGATCACGTCCGGCCGCGCCGTGGCGACTGCCTCACCCACCGACGCCGCGTCCAGGCCGTCCATCACGAGGCCCTCCGCGCCCAGCCGCGTCAGCAGGTCCAGCTTGGCCGCACCGGTCGTGGTCGCCGTCACCTGATGCCCCCGGGCCACCAACTGCGGCAGCAGCCGCTGCCCCAGTACTCCGGTACCGCCCGCCACGAATACTCGCATGGTGTCACCCTCCTGGTCTCGGACCCTCTCTCACGACCGGAGTCGAGATAGCGGCGCCGGTAGTGACATCCCAGACGGAGGTTCAGTCGTCGGCGGCTTCGACCGCGTCGGCGATGGGTTCGAGCCCGGCGATCAGTTCGTCGAGTTCGTCTGGGCTGAGCACGTCGTACGCGGGTGCCGCCAGGTCGTCGGTGAGGGCTTCGACCAGCTGCCTGGTCGCCCGGCCGCTGTCGGTGAACCCGCCGGCGGCGTCCACCAGGCCGCGCCCGCGAAGGCCGTCGAGGACGGCGGCCAGCTGTGCCTTGGGCAGGTGGTGCAGCCGGCCGAACTCCTCGGCCCTCATCCCGAGGGCGAGTGCGAGCAGGACGTGGGCCTCGGTGCCGCCGACGCCGTGGGCCAGGAGGGCGGCGTTGTGGCCGTCCCCGCGATGTTCGCGCAGCAGCGTCGCGGCGTGCCAAAGCCTGGCGATCGGTTCCTCGGGTACGGCGAGCGTCCGGAGTCCGGCGTACAGGGCCCGGCCCTCGGTCGGCGCGCTGACCGCCGCCCGGGTGGCGAGGTCGGTGATCCGCACCAGATCGGGGGCGTCCGCGAGCTGTCCGATCCGCTGCCGCAGCGCGGCGGCGCTGCCCCGCTCGCGTACGGCGATGGCCTCCTGCGGGGTGGTCTTGCCCCAGACCCAGGGGATGTGGCGTGCCACCTCGCCCTCGGCGAAGTTGTAGAAGACCGCGTGTACCACCTCGGCCGGTGCCGACCCCAGCGGCGCCGCCCGGCCCGCGAAGTAGCCGTCCCAGTAGTTGCGCATGCCCAAGGCCAGGAACCCCTCGTTCGGCACCTCGGAGAAGGTGACGGTGCCGATCGGCTCGATGAGCTCGGACATGCGGTGGATCTTGGTCTGCGGGTGCGGCATCGGTCGTCTCCTGTGGTCCCGGCGCCCTCGCGGGCGGCCTCTCACACAGGCTACGAACGGCGTGGCGCGGATCCGACAACCGCGATCGATCGGATTCCGGCGTGGCCGGTCCGGCTCGCGGTCTCCGGGATCTTGACTATCCCGGAGACCGCGGGTCGCATGCAGGCTGTGGCCGCGTTCCGTCCGCCTACTCCGGCTGCGGCGGCTGTCCCAGAAGGTTGCCCGCGGCATCGTAGGCCCAGATCTTGACAACGGGCGCCAGTCTCGACGGGGTGGTGCCGGTCGGCAGGATCGCGTAGTAGCCGACCCAGTCCTTCAGCCCGTCCACTTCGACGATCGTGGCCGTGTAGTGCTTGCCGTCATTGGCGATGACGTCGATCAGGCTGGGCACCTGGGCACCGTGGAATCCGCCCACGAGGATCATGCCGGCCGGGGTCCAGTCCACGCTCGAAGTGATCGACGGGGAGTGCAGGACGAGGTTGGGGCCGGCGCCGAACTGCTCGGCCTGGGCGACGGTGAACGAATGGCCGTCGGCGACGATGGTCTGCGTGCTGCTCGTCACGTGCTGGACCGGCGACACGGTGAGCGCGCCGGCGGACGTCCCCGAACCCGTATGCCCGGCAGAGCCGCTGCCGGCCGTGGTCACCGTGGAGCCCGGCCCACCCGCACCCGCGGACGCGGCCACCGTCGTCACGCCGGCCCCGATCGCGATGACCGCCAGCGCGCTGCCCGCGATCCCGAGGGCTCGGGCGCGCGAGCGCCGCCGTACGCCCGCGAGCACGTCGGCCGGTGAGAACGGCGGGTTCGCCCCCGGCCCCGGTGCCGTGCGGAGGTTCATCAACGTCGTGAGATGTTCTTCGAATTTCTCGTCCATGTGTACTCTCCCTGTAGGGATTCGGATAGGGATTCGGACAGTGATTCGGACAGTGATTCGGACTCACCCGGCCATCGGCAGCGGTACGAGCTCAGGCATCTCGCGAAGCCGGTTCAGGGCCCGCGACAACGTGCTCTTCACCGTGCCCACCGCTATCCCGAGCTCGGCGGCGATCGCCGGTTCGGTCAGGTCGCAGTAGAACCGCAGGACCACCACCTGGCGTTCACGCCTGGTGAGCGCGGCCAGCGCGGCCAGCATCGCGACCCGCAGCGCGTGGTCGTCGGCCGGGTCGGACCGGTCGGCGGCCTCCGGCAGCCGCTCGGTCAGCACCTCCCTGGGCCGCTTGCGGCGCCACCAGTCGTTCTGGTGGTTGATCATGACGCGCCGGGTGTAGCCGACGGGGTCGTCGCCTCCGATCCGCCGCCAATGGGGATAGACCTTGATCAGTGCGGCCTGCACCAGATCAGGCGCGTCGTGGGGGCTGCCGGTCAGCAACTCGGCCACATGGATCAGCCGCGGCGTGTTGGCCGCCACGAACGCGGTGAACCCGGCGTCGTCGCGCTCCCTTGTCGATTGCCTCACACCCCTACCGAACGTGTTCGAGGCGTCGAAAGGTTCTGTCCGGTCGCAAACCGGTCACCGAGCTTGGGACTGCTCGCCGTGGGGCGGGACGGCGGTGGCCACGGCCCAGTCCACCAACGGCAGAAGCAGGCGGGCCGCCCTGCGTCCCTGCTCCGTCAGGCTGTAGTCGACCCGGGGCGGGACCACCGGATGGGCCTCGCGAGCGACCAGGCCGTCGGCCTCCAGCGTCCGCAGAGTCTGGGCCAGCATCTTCTCGGTCACGCCGGTGAGCAGACGGCGGATCTCGCCCCAGCGCATCGTGCCGTCGGAGAGCGCGACGAGTACGAGGACACCCCACCGGCTGGTCACGCGTTCCAGCAGCGCTCGGGCGGGGCAGTTCGGATCGACGACGCCGCTGAGTCTGCGTTCCGCGACTAAGGGCTCTACCTCGATACTTTCCCTCACGCTAGTACCGTACTTCAGAGTGCGTACCCGTGAACGGGAAAGTCTGGTCGACGTCGCTTGTTGAACGTGGCGTACCTGCCGGCGAGAAAGGAGCACTCGTGTTCTCGAACAGACAGAGTTATGACGTGACGGTGCGATCGAAGGCCCCTGTGCCCGTCATCTGGGCGCTACTGCTGGACGCGGCCAGCTGGCCGGTCTGGTCGTGTGTCGACAGCCTGGAGCGTGAGCGGTCCGTCGGGCTCGACCCGGAGGGCCGGGACGGCGTCGGTGCGGTTCGCGCGTTCCGCACCGGGCGAATGGTCACCGGGGAGCGCCTCACGTCGGTGGACTCGGAGAGGCGTCTGGCATATGAGGATGCTTTCAACCCCGTGATGCGCGACTACCAGGCCGAGATCGAGGTTGAGCCGGCCCCTGATGGAGGCACGTCCGTCCACTGGCATGGCGTCTACTCGACACGCTGGGGGCTCGGCTGGTACATGGGGCCCTACCTTCAGCGGTACATGCAGAAGATGGCCGACGGCCTCGCGGCCCATGCCGATACGCTCGCCGAACCCTGACTCGGATCAAGGGCCGGATTCATCCGGCCCCGCCGCGGGTCCGGGCGACGAGCCGGGCCTCGATGTTCCGCAGGGTCGAGATCGCGGCGTCGATCTCGTCGGAATCGGCCACCGTCTCTTCGAGAAGGTGGCTCCAGGCCGTGCGCAGCCGTTGCAGGTTCTCCTGCGCCTTGTCGGTGGGAAAGAGCAGCACGCGCCGCGCGTCCTGGCGATCGACGTCGCGTCGCACATAGCCCGCCGTCTCCAGGTTCCGCACCGCGCGGCTGAAGTTGCTGGAGATCAGCTGGGTGGCCTCGGCCGCCGCGCTGGCCGTGGTGCCCGGGTGCCGGTCGATGTAGCGCATCACCGCCCCCTCCATCGGCGTCCCCGACTCCGCCGCGGCCTCCTTGGACGCCTGGATGTGGCGGCCCACCGCCAGAATCAGGTCGGCGAGCTCGAACAGCCGCGAAGTCTGCTCCTCGTCCATCCGCCCGGACCTCCGTCATCGCCGCGTGATTGCTATCAATTGACAGCGAATTCTGCCGCGCGCTAGCTTTGCTGTCAATCGATAAGCATCGAAGCGAGTGGCTGTCGAACCAGCCGCCGGCGCCGATGGAAAGGGCGACCACCATGACTCTCATCGCCATCGAAGAACACTGGATCATGCCGGAGCTCACCTCCGCCCTCAAAGCCCTGCCCCGGCCGGACGAGAGCCTCGCCTTCAACGAGATGGCCGACCACCGGCAGCGGCTGGAGGACCTGGGGGACGGCCGGATCGCCGCGATGGACGAGCAGGGCATCGACGTCTCGATCCTGGCCCTGACCCCGCCCGGGACGCATCCGCTGCCGCCCGATCAGGCCCTGCGGCTGAGCCGCGCCGCCAACGACACGGCCATCGAGGCCGTCGCCAAGCACCCGACCCGGCTCCGGGCGTTGTCGACCCTGCCGATGTCCGCCCCCGAGCACGTCGCCGACGAACTCGCCCGCGCCGCCGGACAGGGCCACGTCGGCACCATGGTCTACGGCCGCTGCGGCGAGCGCTTCCTCGACGATCCGGTCTACGAGGACTTCTTCACCGCCGCCGCGCACCTCCGTCAGCCGGTCTTCATCCACCCCCAGATCCCCTCCGACGCCGTCCGCGACGCCTCCTACCGCGGCTTCGACGCCCTCACCGACCTCGGCCTGGCCACCTTCGGATGGGGCTGGCACCTCGACACCGCCACCGCCGCCCTCCGGCTCATCCTGTCCGGCACCTTCGACCGGAACCCGGAGCTGCAGATCGTGCTCGGCCACTGGGGCGAGATGCTCCTGTTCTGGCTCGACCGCGCCGACAGCCTCGCGCGCATCGCCGGCTTGCAACACCCCGTCACGCACTACATCCGCACGAACTTCCACATCACCGCCTCCGGCATGCTCAACCCGGCGCTCCTGCAGCACGCCCTGTCGGTCACCACCATCGACCGGCTCACCTTCTCCACCGACTACCCCTTCCAACACCCCACCCGGGACGAGATCACCACGTTCCTCACCCACTTCGCCACCGACGAGGACCGGCAGAAGTTCACCGCCACCAACGCGGCAACCCTCTACGGACTCGAACTCTGACTCGAACTCTGACTCGAACTCTGACTCGAACTCTGACTCGAACTCTGACCGGAACTCTGACCGGTGCGAAACGTTGATCTACGTGTGTCGGGGATGCCCCGGCGGTAGGGAGGATAGTGCGCGTGCGCAGACGGACGTTGGCATGGGGCGCCGCCGTGGGGGTGGCCGCCGTCATCGGCGCATCGCTTCTGGCGGCCGCCGGCTCGAGCGCGCCGGTGCGCACCGAAGTCCTCAGGATCACCGGGACGCCGGACCCGGACGGCTCACCGGTGACCCTGGACGCGACCCTGTACCTGCCCGCTGGAGCCTCGGCGGGCAAGCCCGCCCCGGCCGTCGTCCTGGCCCACGGATTCGGCGGCAGCAAGACCGACGAGGACGCGGACGCGCGCTACCTGGCGCAACACGGCTATGTCGCGCTCGCCTACTCGGCGCGGGGATTCGGCGCCTCCGGCGGGCACATCGCCGTGGACTCGCCCGACTACGAGGTGCGCGACGCCTCGAAGATCGTCGACCTGCTCGCCACCCTGCCCGCGGTCCTGCGGGACGGCCCCGGCGACCCGCAGGTCGGATTCACCGGCCCGTCCTACGGCGGCGCACTGACGCTGCTCGCGGCCGGCTACGACCACCGCATCGACGCGATCGCACCGCTGATCACCTGGAACGACCTGAACCAGGCGCTGTTCCCGCAATCGGCGACGGGCCCGGGAGCCACGGACGCCGGAGTGTTCAAGAAGCTGTGGTCCGGGGAGTTCTTCGGCTCCGGCAGCGCGCCGGCCCCCGGGCAGGCGCCGACGGTCTGCGGCCGGTTCACCAGCGCGGCCTGCGCGGCGTTTCAGCGAAGCGCGGCGACCGGCGACGCCTCACCGTCGCTGCGCGCGCTGCTCGCCGCGTCCAGCCCGGCCGCGGTGACCTCGCGGATCAAGGCGCCGACGCTGGTGGTCCAGGGTGAGAACGACTCGCTGTTCCCGCTCGGCGAAGGCGACGCCAACGCCCGCCAGATCGCGGCGACCGGCACGCCCGTCAAGGAGGTCTGGTACAGCGGCGGCCACGACAGCTCCTCGGACGTCGAGTCCGGACGTCTCCGGGCACTGACGCTGTCCTGGTTCGACCGCTACCTCAAGCACGACGGCTCCGCGCAGAACACCGCGTTCGAGTTCACGCGCACCGGGACCTCGCTCTCGGTCCAGAACTCCGCGCCGCGCTCCTCGGTGGTGACCGCCTCCGGACCGGCGACGACGACCTCCGTTCCGCTGAGCGGCCCGGAGCAGACCGTCGTCTCGCCGGCCGGGGGAAACCCGTCGGAGATCACCAGCCTGCCCGGACTCGGCGCGGTGCTCTCCCAGCTCGGCCCCGCCGCGAACCTGCCCGCCCCGGCCGGACAGCAGGCGGTCTTCGCCGGTCCCACCCTGGACCGGACAGTCCACCTCGTCGGCGCGCCGACCGTCTCGCTCACCGTCGCCACCGACGCGCCCGACGCGACCCTGTTCGCAAAGCTCTACGACACCGCCACGGACGGCTCGGGAACGGTCCTGCCGAACCAGCTCCTCGCACCGATCCGTGTGGCCGGGTCCCCCTCCGGCACCACGGTCCGGGTCACGCTGCCGGAGGTCGTGCACGATTTCGCCGCCGGCCACCGACTGACGCTGGTCGTCTCCACCACCGATCTGGCGTATCAGACCCCTGCCACAGCCCGCACCTACCGCGTCGCACTCGCCGACGGCGGCAAGCTCACGGTCCCCTCGGTGGCGGGCAGGGCCACCGGCGGCGGCTCGGTGACGGTCTGGGTGCTCGGCGCCGCCACCGCACTCGCCGTCGGCGGCGTCATGGCCGTCGCCGCACTCTGGTACGTCCGTCGCCGCAACCAGGCCCGCGACGCCGACGTCGATCCGCAGCTGGCCGACGTCCCGGTCGTCCTGTCCCATCTCGGCAAGGCCTACGGCGACGGTTTCCGCGCCGTCACCGACCTGTCCCTGCGCGTCGAGCGCGGCCAGGTCCTGGGCCTGCTCGGCCCCAACGGCGCCGGCAAGACGACGGCGCTGCGCATGCTCATGGGCCTGATCCACCCCACCGAGGGCGAGATCCGGGTGTTCGGCCACCGGATCACCCCGGGCGCGCCGGTGCTGTCCCGGATCGGCGCGTTCATCGAAGGACCCGGATTCCTGCCGCACCTGTCCGGCCGGGAGAACCTCGAACTGGCCTGGGCCGCCACCGGACGCCCGGCCGGCGACGCCGACCTGGACGCCGCCCTGGAACTGGCCGGGCTGGGGGAGAGCGTCGAACGCAAGGTCAAGGCCTACAGCCAGGGCATGCGCCAGCGCCTCGCCGTCGCGCAGGCCATGCTCGGGCTGCCCGATCTGCTGGTCCTGGACGAACCGACCAACGGCCTGGACCCGCCGCAGATCCGCGAGATGCGCGACGCGCTGCGCCGCTACGCCGCCACCGGACGCACCGTCGTCGTCTCCAGCCACCTGCTCGCCGAGGTCGAGCAGACCTGCACGCACGCCGTGGTCATGGCCCGCGGGCGGCTGCTGGCGCAGGGGTCGGTCGAGCAGCTGCTGGTCGCCGCCGCCTCGGTCGCCGTCGACGTCGGCGCGGGACAGTCGCAGCGGGCGGAGAAGGTGCTGGCGGGCCTGCCGGGCGTGAGCGAGGTGTCCGCCGACGGCGACCGGCTCACCGTCCGGCTGGAGGGCGTCCGGCCCGCGGCCGCCGTCGCGGCGCTCGTCGGCGCGGGCCTGGCGGTCGACCGCATCGCGCCGCACAACCGGCTCGAAGACGTGTTCCTGAACCTGTTGGAGGGCGACCGTGTCTGACGTGCGAATCCCCGAGGCCTCGACCCGACCGGGGGAGCACACCCGGCTCGAGGCCGCGGCCGCCCCGGCGCTCGCCGTGGCCCCGTCCGGCGCCGCGCCGGGCTTCGACCCGCGCCGTACGCTGCCGCTCAAGGTCGAGCTGCGCCGCCAGCTCAAACGCCGTCGCACCCAGGTGGCCTTCGGACTGCTGGCCGCGCTGCCGCTGATCCTCGCCGCCGCCTTCAAACTCGGTTCCCCCACCAGCGGACGCGGCCCGGGCGCCCCGATCGATCTCGCCGATCTGGCCACCGTCGGCGCGCCCAACTTCACCTTGTTCACGCTGTTCGCCACGTCCGGGATCGCGCTGTCCCTGATGGTCGCGCTGTTCACCGGGGACACCGTCGCCAGCGAGGCGAGCTGGTCGAGCCTGCGCTACCTGCTGGCGACGCCGATTCCCCGCTCGCGTCTGCTGCGCCAGAAACTGATCGTCGCGCTGGGGCTGTCCGCCGCGGCGCTCGTCGTGCTGCCGACGGTCGCGCTGCTGTCCGGGTGGGCGGTCTTCGGCTGGGCCCCGGCCCGCTCTCCGCTGGGCACCTCGCTGGCGACTGGCCCGGCGCTGGTGCACCTCGCCATCGTGATCGGCTACCTGGCCCTGTCGCTGTTGTTCGTCGCAGCGCTCGGATTCGCTCTGAGCACGCACACCGACACCCCGCTGGGCGCGGTCGGCGGCACCGTGATGCTGGTGATCCTGTCCGACATCCTCGACAGCGTCACGGCCCTGGGCGGCGCCCGCGCCTTCCTGCCGACGCACTACTCCTACGCCTGGCTCGACGCCTTGAGCCCGACCGTCAGCTGGGACGGGATGGTCCGTGGCGTCGTGTCGTCGTTCGCCTACAGCCTCGTCTTCTTCGCGCTGGCCTGGCGCAGGTTCCTGCGCAAGGACATCACGAGCTAGGACATCACGAGCTGGGAGCGTGGGTCGGCGATGACCGAGTCCGGCCGCTTACAGGCACCCCCACCAGCGCTGTAAGCATCCGGTAAGGCAGCGGAGCCTAGGGTCCGGATCGCTCCCGTGGGACGGGACACCTAGGAGGGACTCATGGACAAGATCAGCGGATTCCTGCTCCGGCATCGTGGGCTGGTGGGGCTCGCCTGGCTGGTGATCACCGTCGTCGGCGTGGTGCTGGCGCCTTCGGTCTCGGGCCGCCTGCAATCCGGCGTGCACGTGAACACCGCCGCCTACAACGCCAACGTACAGATCGCCAAGCAGTACGGCGGGGTGACGGAGAACCCCGGCGTGCTCGTGCTCAACCTGCCGGCCGGGCAGACGGTGGCCTCGCCGCAGACCGCGACCGAACTGCGCGCCGTCGACGCGGCGCTGGCCAAGGCCGCCCCGGACATGCGCACCGTCTCCTACGCCGCGACCGGCAGCCCGGCGCTGGTCGGGACCGGCGGGACCAGCACCATCGTGCTGGCCTACCCGCCGCACCAGGGGGACGACGTCAGCACGACCGTCGTCGACCAGCTGACCGCCGCCGCGAAGGCCGCCGCGCCCGGGCTGACGATCCACGGGACCAGCGAGAAGGCGCTGGAGGCCGGCAACCAGTCCTCCGGCGGCAACTCCAGCGTCCTGGGCGAGCTGCTCATCGGGGCGATCGGCGCGCTGGTGGTGCTGGCCTGGGTGTTCGGGTCGTTCCTGGCGTTCCTGCCGCTCATCATGGCCCTGATCTCGGTGCTGACGATGCAGCTGCTCATCTACGCCCTGACCTACGTGATGCCGGCCTCCTCACCGATCGCACCCGCCGTGCAGTACATCGTCGCGCTGCTGGGCCTGGGGCTGTCGATCGACTACTCGCTGCTGGTGGTCAACCGCTGGCGCGAGGAGCGCGCCGCCGGGCGTCCCAACGACGAGGCCGTGCGGGTGGCGATGCGGCGGGCCGGGCACTCGGTGTGGTTCAGCGGGATCGTCGCCTCGCTCGGCCTGTTCGCGCTCACCGTCGTCCCCAACTCGCTGGTGCGCGGGATCGGCGTCTCAGGGCTGTTCATCCCCTCGACCGCCACGCTGGTCGCGCTGACGCTGCTGCCGGTCGTGCTGTCGAAGATCGGGCCGCGCGTGGACTGGCCGCGGCGCCGGAAGTCGGGGAGCGCCAGCCGGTTCTGGAGCGCGTGGTCGCACGGCGTCATCAAGCACCGGGTGGCCGCGGCCGTGCTCGGCCTGGGCATCCTCGGCGCGCTGGCCGGGACCGCGGCGACGATCAACATCGCGCAGCCCACGACCGGCGCGCTGGCCTCGTCCGGCGCGTACACCGACGGCCTGCACGCCCTGACCGCCGACGGATTCCCCAGCGGCGCGCTCACCGCGGTCCCGACCTGGGTCCCGGACGCCACGCGGGCGCCGTCGATCGTGACGTCGCTGGACCACGTGAGCAGCCTGTACGGGGCGGTGACGGCGGCCGGTCCGGGCTGGAGCCCCGGCGGCTCCGCGATCGTCGTGGCGATCCCGTGGCACGAGGTCGGTACCGCGCAGGCGGGAACCTCGCTGGCCGACATCCGGACCACGGTGCCGCCCGGAACGCTGACCGGCGGCGACGCGGCGTTCGAGACCGACCTGGTGAACTCCACCTATAACTCCTTCCCGCTGCTGTTCGGGATCGTCGCGGTGGTGACGTTCCTGCTGCTGGCCCGCGGGCTGAAGTCGATCCTGCTGCCGGCCAAGGCGGTGCTGCTCAACATGCTGTCGGTGGCCGCCTCCTACGGGCTGCTGGTGCTGGTGTTCCAGCACGGCCTCGGCATGCACGCGCTGTGGGGCACGAACTCCTACGGCTCGATCGACCGGCTGGCCCCGGTGCTGATCTTCGGGTTCCTGTTCGGGGTCTCGATGGACTACGAGGTCTTCATCCTGGCCCGGGTCCGGGAGGGCTACGACCGCACCGGTTCGACGCGGGACGGGATCGTGGAAGGCGTCTCGCGGACCGGACGGCTGGTCACCAGCGCGGCGCTGATCCTGTTCTTCGCGCTGGCCGCGCTGTCCACGGCCAACGACATCACCGTGCGGCAGATCGCCGCCGGGCTGGCGGCCGGTGTCATCCTGGACGCGGTCGTGGTGCGGATGCTGCTGCTTCCGGCACTGGTGTCGCTGTTCGGGAAGGCCAACTGGTGGATGCCGGAGCGGGCCGCGCGGATCCTGCGGCTGCGCGCGTCCGAGACGACCGAGACGACCGGGACCACCGGGGCCTTCGAGCCTTCTTGGTCCGAGACTGAGCCCGAGCCCGAGCTGTCCGGGACCCCCACCGGAAAGGACTGATCCCGTGCGGATCCTGGTAGTCGAGGACGAGCCGGCCATGGCCGAGTCCCTCACCTGGGGCCTGGAACAGGAAGGCTACGTCGTCGTCGTGGCGGCGACCGGGGAGACCGGGCTGTGGCTGGCCGAACAGGCCGCCCCGGACGTGATCATCCTCGATGTGATGCTCCCCGGTCTGAACGGCTACCAGGTCTGCGAACGACTCAGGAAGAACGGCGTCTGGACTCCGATCCTGATGCTGACCGCGATGGACGACGATCTGGACCAGGCTGAAGGGCTCGACATCGGCGCGGACGACTACCTGACCAAGCCGTTCTCCTACCCGGTCCTGCTCGCGCACATCCGGGCCCTGACCCGCCGCGGCCTGCGCGAGCGGCCGGCGGTCCTGACCGCCGCCGGCCTCACCCTGGACCCCGGCAGCCGCTCGGTGGCGCGCGACGGCGTCGCTGTGGACCTCCCCGCGCGCGAAGTGGCGGTCCTGGAGTACCTGATGCGCAGCCAGGGGCGCGTCGTGTCGAAGACCGAACTGCTGGACCACTGCTGGGACGCCGCGTACGACGGCGGCCCGGCGGTGGTCGAGGTCGCCGTCCACCGGCTGCGCCGGAAGATCGACCCGCCGGGCGGGCCGCCGGTGATCACGACGCTGCGCGGCGAGGGATACCTGATACGAGCACAGGACGACCGATCATGACGACATGGAGGTCCCGGTTGCGCGCGTTGCGCACCATGCGCGCCCGGGTGACGATCGTGGCCGGTTCGGCCATCACGGCCGGAGTCGTGGCCGGCATGCTGCTGATGTACCTGCTGCAGATGAACTCGGTCCGCAGTACCATCGACGGCCAGCTGCGGACTTACGCCGCGCAGATCGAGCAGGCCGGCCAGTCGGGCACCTGGCCGCACCCACTGCCGCCCTCCACTATCGACCCGAACGCCGCGGCCCAGGTGATCGACACACAGGGGCACGTCCTGGCCGCCACCGCGACGCTGTCCGGCCAGCCGGTCCTCTACAGCCTCGCCCCCGGCTCCGACGCGCCGACCCGGCTGCCGGCAGCGGACGGCCGGCTCCCCGGCGAGGTCCGCACCTACGGGACCTGGGCCACCGTCGCCGGCCGGCCGGTGAGCATCATCACGGGCACCGGCACGGGACTGCTGAACCAGGTCAACGAACAGTCGGCACACGGCCTGCTCTTCGGGACCCCCATCCTCCTGCTGCTGGCCGGCGGTACCGTCTGGCTCATCACCGGCAGGGCTCTGCGACCGGTCGAGGAGATCCGCCACGCCGTCACCGAGATCACGTCCGCCGACCTGACCCGGCGGGTGCCGGAGCCGGGAACGGACGACGAGATCGGCAACCTGGCCGTCACGATGAACGACATGCTCGCGCGGCTGGACGAGTCCGCGCGGCGCCAGCGGCGGTTCGTCGCCGACGCCTCGCACGAGCTGCGCAGCCCGCTGGCCGCGATCCGGACCACGCTGGAGGTCGGCCTCGCGCATCCCGACGCCGCACCGTGGCCGACGATCGCGCAGCGAGCCGTGCAGCAGGCCGGGCGGCTGGAGGACCTCACGCAGCAGCTGCTCATGCTGGCCAAGGCCGACGACCGGCAGCTGGCGGCCGCGGCCAGGCCGGTCGACATCGCACGGCTGCTGAACGACATCCGCGCCACGACCACGACCACGAGCGAGGGCGCGCGTATCGACATCGCCGTCACCGCGGACCCGGGCAGCATGGTCGGCGACCCGGATCATCTGGAACGCGCGTTCCGCAACGTCATCGACAACGCCGTCCGGTATGCGCGCAGCGTCGTCGATATCACCGGTGAGGTCGAAGAAGGCGGCATACGGGTCCTGATCGACGACGACGGACCGGGAATCCCCGTCGAAGACCGCGAGCGGGTTTTCAGCCGCTTCGTCCGACTCGACGACAGCCGAGACCGCCACACCGGAAACTCAGGCCTCGGTCTCGCCATCGCCCGCGAGATCGTGACCGCCCACCACGGCCGAATCGCCGTCAGCGACAGCCCGCGAGGTGGGACGCGCGTTACCGTCGAACTTCCGCAGAAGCCTGATGAGGACTCGAGGCTCGTGGACTAAGCGCGTGGACTAAGCCCGTGGACTAAGAGCGACCGAGGATAGGCGTGGAGTGCGTTGTTGGTATCTCAGGGATTTGACAGGCAGGCACGGACCTGATGGTTTCGGAGTTCTCTACGCTTCGTAACCGTCGGAGCGCCCGTGCCTGCCATGCCATCATCTCTTCTCGACCCCCTGTGGGACCAGTTCTCGGCGCTGCTACCCGACCGTCCCGAGTTCGATCCGAACCACCCTCTGGGCTGCCACAAGCGTCGGATACCTGATGAGATGGTGTTCCGGCTGGTCGTCGAGGCCTTGGTGCACGGCTCGGGCTACGAGCGGATCGCCGTCGAGGGCTGCTCGGACTGGACCATCCGCGACCGGGTCAAGACTTGGTCGGCGCTGGGCCTGACCCACGAGCTGCACCGCCTGGCCCTGGCCGCCTACGACCGGATGATCGGCCTGGATCTGGACGACCTGTCCGCCGACGGCTGCCACACCAAAGCGCCGGTCAAGGGCGACAAGGCCGGACGCTCGCCGGTGGATCGTGGTAAGCAAGGTCTGAAGCGCTCGACCCTGGTCGAGGCGCGGGGCGTGCCGCTGGGCATCGCCTCCGACGGCGCCAACCGCCACGACTCCAAGCTGCTCGAACCCACCATCGCCGCAGCCGAACAGCAACTCGGAGCGCTGCCGGCCAAGGCCCGGATCCACCTGGACTCCGCCTACAACGGCAAGCCGTGCCGGAAGGTCTTGGACGACCACGCCCTGGTCGGGGAGATCGCCGTCAAAGGCGTGCCCGCTCCGATCCAGGTCGGCAAGCGGTGGGTTGTCGAACGATCGCAGTGCGCCACGAGGCGCTCTGTTGTATCCCCAGTTCAGCTGGGAGGAACTTGGAAGGAGGTTCCTGGGCCAGATGACTTACCTGGATCCGAAAGGTGAAGGGGACAGCAGCATGTCAGGAAACCGGTG
>NZ_JAACYW010000450.1 GCF_015356825.1 Catenulispora rubra
GGGCGGGTCTTCGGGGGTGGAGCGGACCGTATTCTGCCGCACGGCGCCGTCCCGCCTGGAAGGTGGTTAGGCCGAACGGCGCCGGGAGTGTGGGGGTGATCACTGAGCGTCCTAATCGGACGCGAGCACGTCCCCAGCGATCCACGCGAGCACCGTGTCCAAAACCTCATCCTGCGACACGTCGTACACCGCACCCTCAGCGGCGAGGACTGCCAGCGCGTGAACCGCCGACCACAGCGCGAAGACCATGCCGGGGCGGCGCGCGGACAGCGCGTCGAGGAACGGGGCGACACGATCGGTGATGAGGAGCCTGATGTTGTCCGGGCTGCCGTGGCAAGCCATGGCGAACAGGCCCGGGGAGGACTTCGCGAAGCTGACGTAGGCCTCGGCCACCGCGCGCAAGCACGCAGCCGCCGACGCATCACTCAAGCCCGAACTCGCGCCTGCCGTCGCGAGCAGCTTCTTGGCCGCGCCCGAGTTCGCCCCTACCGCGAAGCTCCCCAGCGCGGCATCCACCCCCTCCGCGAGCAGCGTCAGAGCCCTGTCCCTCGTCGCCGTCAGCAGCTCCTCCACCTCCGTGAAGTGGCGATATGCGGCCGGCGGGGTCACGCCCACGCTGCGCGCTACGCCGCGCACCGTCACTGCTGCCGGGCCGCCGTGGCGGGCCAGGTCCAGGGCGGCGTCGGTGAGGGCGGCTCGGAGGTTGCCGTAGTGGTACGAGGAGCGGTACGCGGGCATTGCGGTCAGCGCTTCGGGGCGGGGAACTGGCGGGCCACGAAGGTGTCGAAAGCTGCGTCTGGCAGGAGGCGGCGCATGGTCAGCGCTGCGCGGGCCAGGGGGCCGACCGGGTAGCGGGCCTTGGGGCGGCGGGCTGTTGCTGCGCGCTCGATGGCGGCGGCGACCTTCTCCGGCGGTACTGCGAAACGCCCTGCCGAGGTGCGTCCTTCGTGCACTGCGATGGCCCAGGTCGCCAGGTCGTCGTAGAACTCCTGGTAGGGGGATTCGGGGCGGCCGGCGAACTGCATCAGCGCGGTGGCGAAGAACTGCGTGCGCACGGTCGCCGGCTCGATCAGCGAGACCCGCACGCCGAACTGCGCCACCTCCATCCGCAGCGAGTCGCTGTACGCCTCCAACGCGTGCTTGGTCGCGTGGTACAGCGCGCCACCGGGTGGCGAGAAGCGCCCCAGGATCGAGGAGACGTTCACGATCCGCCCCGCCCCCTGCGCCCGCATCCCCGGCAGCACCATCTGCGTCAGCCGCAGCGCCCCGAACAGGTTCGTCTCGAACGAGCCCCGCACGCTGTCCAGCGCCACCTCCTCCACCGCCCCGTGCACCCCGCTGCCGGCGTTGTTCACCAGCACGCCGACCGCGCCGTGGTCCTCGACGATCCGCTTGACCACGGCGTCGGCCGACGCCTCGTCCGTCACGTCCAGTCGCAGGGTGCTGATGCCAACCTCGGCGAGCGACGCCAGGGCTTCGGGGTCGCGGCCCGTCGCGTAGACCGGCAGCCCGGCCCGGTGCAGACGCAACGCCGCGGCCCGGCCGATGCCGCTGGAACAGCCGGTGATCAGAGTCGCACGCGAAGGCGCCATCAGAGGTTCCCTTCCTCAGTGCCCTGACGTCAGTGCCCTGACGTCAGTGGATTGGCATCGGTGGATTGGCATCGGTGGATTGACGTCAATGTCCACTATGTCGCTGCTCGCGGACAGAGGTTTGTTCAGGCGTGCCCACTTAGTCCGCCGCTGCGACCGGGTCCAGCTCCAAGCCCACGCCGCCCAGATCCCGGGTGATGTCCTCCAACCTCCGCCGCCGCGTCTCAGGGCCCGTCATCAGGAAGCACACAGCGGCGATCACCAACGGAATCGCCCCGATCAGCGCGGTGGTACGGATCCCGGGCACATTCGACTCGCTCACCACCACCGCCAGGATCAGCACTCCCCCGGCCTTCGTCATCCCGGCCGCCAACCCCGTCCCGCGAGCCCGGATCCGCGTCGGGTACACCTCCGAGGCGTACGCCGCGACCATCGCCACCACCGAGCTCACCGCCGACAGCGGCACGATCAGCAGCAACGACAACAGCATCCGATGGTGGGCCAGCGAATCCCCGCCGATCACGAACCCGGCCATCGCCGCCGCCGTGACCGCCGACGACACCGCGATCGTCCTCCGCCCGCCGAACCGGTCGTACAGCCACGCCATCAGCACCGTCAGCGGAAGCCCGATCAACGCGGCATTCCGCACCACGTAAGCCGAATTGACCGCCGAGTATCCGATCCGCTGCAAGTTCGTCGGAACCCACAGCTGGAAGCCGTACGTCACCAGGCCCACCCCGAGCCCCAACACCGCGATCGCCCCGGTCGGCCCCAGGAACGGCCGCCGCACCAACGTGGCGTAGCCGGCCCGCGCGGCGACGGCGTCCACCTCGGGGGTATCAGAATCCTGCACCACCCGCGCCCCGTACCGAGCCATGATCGCCTCAGCCTCGGCCCGCCGACCCCGCGCGATCAGATACCGCGGCGACTCCGGAATCCAGTGGTTCAACACCAGCAGCAGCACCCCGGTCGGAATCCCGATCAGCCACAGGATGCGCCAGCTGTAGTGCGGCACCAGCCTGGCCGCCACCCAACTGGTGATGACGTAGGCCAGCGCGATCTCCCCGCCGATCAGCACCATCAGCCCACCGCGATGCCGGGCCGGAATCGTCTCGGCCATCAACGCGAAGGTGATCGGCAGCATCCCGCCGGCCGCGATCCCCATCATCAGGCACATCAGCAGGTTCCACTGGAACCCCGGCATCGCCCCGCAGATGGACGTCGTCACGAACAACAGCCCCGCGTACATGATCGAGGCCCGCCGCCCGGCCCAGTCCGCGAACGACCCCCACACCAGCGAGCCCAGCACGGTGCCGGTGATCCCGACCAGCGGCAGCCACGCGGCAGCCGGATGCCCGTGCGGATTCCCGGGGGCCTTCAGGCCGTACTCCTTGGCGAAACCGGGGACGACGAACCCCAACGACGTGGGCTTCATGACGTCGATGGTCACCGCCACCGCCATCACCGCCAGCAGCGCCACGTGCTGGCGCCGGATCGGCGCGTCGTCCAACGCCTGCACCCGTACCCGCGTCACCGACCGCCGCAGTCCGGCGCGATCGCCAGGCAGCACCCCGTACAGCGCGGCGACCAGCCCGATCCCGATCAGCGCCATCCCGATGATCATGGCGGGGTCCGGCGCCATCCCCCTGAGGTGGTAGCCCATGTCCCGGGCGCTGTAGTACATCGGCAGGTGGAGCAGCACGCCTGCGGTGCAGCACAGCGCGCCGAACCAGAAGGCGATCGGATGCTCGAAACCGCGTGCCCACGGCGCGCGCTCACTCGGTACGGTCTCGGTCGGCGGGGTTCGGCTCACGCGGCGACTCCTTCGAATAGCGATCGGAAAGTCGCCACACATATTCGAACCCTGCTAGACGTACGGCTTCTCCTAACGTGCGCTTTCTCCAGAAAAGGCAAGATCTGTCAGGCGATCTGTCAGGCGCAGTGCGGCGTCGTGAGGAGTTCCACCGCCGCGCGAGCCGGCCGATCCGCTCGCGAAGCGCGCGGCGCGACGGACTGCCCCACCGACAGCGGGAGACCCGGTGCCGCGTACTGCACGCCATCCGGCAGCGACGCCCCGTCCAACTCCGGCAGCGCGACCAGCACCGGCAGATCGAGAAGCCCCAGCGGATGCAGTTCCAGATCGAGGTCGACGTACTTCTCCCGCCGGATGTGAAGCGGTTCGACGGCTCCGACGAACAGGGGCCTGCGAATCCACGGCCGCGGATCGACGTCGCGCAGCCCGACCGCCGCGGCCCGGATGAACCACGCGCCGTCGGGCACGTCGTCGAGCCGGAACGGCCCCGGCGCGTCCAGGACGTCGCAGGCCACTGGCATGCCCTGGGCGATGGGGCTGTCGAAGGCGCCGATGTAGATCCGCACCGGCGCGAGGGTGGCCGGCAGGCCCACCAGACCGCGCACCACGCCGCGGGCTCCGGGGACGACGGCGGGCAGCGGGGCCGGCATGCCGGAGCGGGACAGCTGCCGGTAGCGCGCCGGCGAGACGCCCACGCTCTTGGTGAAACGGCTGGTGAAGGTGCCCAGGCTGTTGTACCCGACTTCGTAGGCGATGTCCGTGACGTTCCTGGAGGACTGCAGGAGGATGTTCTTGGCCTTCGACAGTCGCACCGCCGCCAGGAACCGGCAGGGCGACGTCCCGGTCAGCGACCGGAAGACTCTGGAGAAGTGGAATCGGCTCAGACTCGCCGCCGCGGCCATCTCCGACAGCGTCAGCGGTTCGTTGTACCGGTCCCACATGACTTCGATGGCGTGTTCCACCGCCGGTTGCATGGATCGTCTCCCCTGAACGGATGAGCTGGCCAGGCGTCACACGCCTTTCCAGAAGGCCGCCCGACGGCACACGTCCGCTCCTGGCCGACAGCGGGCGTGATCCACCGAAGGCAAAAAACAGGCCCGATGGTGTGGATCACCGTAACGACATGATCCGTCCTTGATCTTCTCTTGCCGCCTAAGCGGCAGATCAACCTGTCACCAGAAAAGCGACAGACACGCAAAATGCCATCGAACACCCGTTACTCCCGTTGCGCGGAAGCTTATACGAACACTGAGCAACCCCGCAATAGGGGCATCCCGGCGCATGAGTCTCAGGCAGGGACGATGAATTCCGGATGCGACAGCTGTGTCTAAAGGTGTCCTTTAGGTTGAGTCCGCCAGGAGACGGACCGGCTCGTCAGCTGTCCCACCCTCACCCGAATGAGCGGGCCCTGACATCTTCCGGATTGCGCGCACTAATGGCGGAGCACCTTGCCCGGCGCCATTCCCACTGGCGCCCACTGGCCCCCACTAGCCCCCGCTGGCACCCGATCAGCGGGCTGCGATCCATCCGGCGTGGAAGCCGTGCGGCACGCGCACCGGCAGCCGGATCTCGGCGACCGGCGGGCCGGTGAAGTCCGCGGTGTCCAGCACCACCAGGTCGCTGCGGTCGTCGGCGGCGTCGTAGACGAAGCTGAGCAGCCAGCCGTCGGCCTCGGGTGCGTCGGGACTGCGCGGGATGAACGCCGGTTCCCCGGTCAGGCGGCCGGGGCCGAACCGGTGGACGTCGGTCGCGCCGGTCAGCAGGTCGTGCCGGACCAGGGCCGGTCCGGCCAGGACGCCGCAGGAGCCGGGCCGCATCGACACCGCGAACGCGTAGCGGTGCGGCATGCCCTTGAAGCGCTCGTCCATGCCCGGGAACTCCACGATCGTGTCGTCGAGCTGCCGGTCCTCGACCACGGTGCCGCGCCCGGGGTCCAGGACCCAGCGCCACAGGGTCGGCCGGGACTCGGCCGGGCTGAGGCGGTCGGCGTCGAAGACGCGGTCGTGCCGGACGACGTCGAGGACCACCCGGCCGTCGGCCTCGTAGGCGTTGACCGGGTGGAAGACGTAGCAGGGTTCGACGTCGATCCAGCGGACGTCGGCGCCGGAGCCGTCGCGGGGCAGCACGCCCAGGCGCGCGGCGACGCGGTCGTCCCAGGCGTAGGGGACGCGGCTGCCGGCGGCGGCCGCGGCGGCGTTGTAGACGACCGGCAGGTCGTAGAGCACGGCCTGGCGGTCGGTCAGGGAGAACGCGTGCATCATCGGCGTGTGGCCGAGCTCGATCGGCTCGCAGCGCCGGACCCGGCCCGCGACGTCGATGGTCAGGTACTGCACGTAGCCGCGCCCGGGCTGGTAGGCGACGGCGTAGAGCTCGCCGGTGACCATGTCGCGCTCCGGGTGCGCGCACAGGCCGTCGGGCAGCGTCTCGTCGAGGTCCGAGCGCGCGATCGTGGTCAGCTCCGGGCACAGCTCGACCGGCAGCACGCCGCCGTCGCCGAGGGCCAGGGTGCGGCCGGCGTGTCGCAGGATGTTGTCGTTCGCGTTGTCGGACAGGCCGCGCCGGGGCCCGGGGGTCGGCAGCGTGCCGAGCGCGCGGCAGACCCGGTCGGTGCGGATCCAGCGGTTGCGGTACCACTCGGCGCGGCCGGCGCGGATGCGGACGCCGTGGACCATCGCGTCGCCGGCGAAGGCGTGGCCGCGCACCGGATCCGTTGCCTGCGAAGGGCTCGGGGCGCTCAAAGGGTTCGGGCCGATGCGCAGCAGGGTGCCGTCGAGCTCGGCCGGGAGCCGGCCGGCGACTTCGAGGTCGAAGACGCTGAGCTCGTCGGCGACCGGCCGGTAGCCGCCGAGCGGACCGGCCGGGACGAGGGTGGGGGATCCGGTCATCGTCGGACCTCGATCGATATCAGCGTTACATAACGATGTTATGTCTGCATCTTCCCCCGATCCCGGGCGTCGGTCAAGATGAGTGCGGACCCTGATTCCCCTCGATTCGATCGGCGGACCCGTACTTCGATGAACGCCGCCTCAGCCATCCCGACCACCC
>NZ_JAACYW010000451.1 GCF_015356825.1 Catenulispora rubra
TGCTGGAGGCTTCGACCGGGCCGTTCGAGCAGGCCTTCGGGCAGCAGAACGGCGCGCACGCCGTCGTCGCCTTCGACGGCGCCAAGGCCACCGACCAGCAGCTCGCCGCCACCGCGCACGCCGCCGGCCCGCAGCGCCTCCTGCAACGCCAGCGGCCGGGCCTCCCACGTGCTGCACATCACGAACACGTCGGCGGCGCGCAACAAATCGGCGATGTCGGCGCGGTGGCCGAGCAGCGCGACCGGGAGGTCGTGGGCGTCGATGGCGGCCTGGAGCACGGAGCGCTGCCGGCCCTCGCCGGCGATGGCGACCGGCGGGACGCGCCCGGCGCCGAGGCGCTCCCGAATTATTATCAATGCCTTGAGAAGGGTGTCATAGTCCTTCTGCGGGGCCAGCCGGCCGACGGCCAGGACCAGGCGGCGCTCGTCGTCGGCGGCCAGGCCGAGTTCGCGTCGGAGCGCGTCGCGCACTTCCGGCGTGGGGAGCGTCGGCGCGGGCAGGGCGGGGGCCACGACCGGGCCGAAGGAGGCGTTCTTCGCGCCGTCTCTGGTCGCGGTGGCGACCAGGTCGTGGGAGGCGGCCAGGACCGCGTCGGCGCGTTGCGCGATGAGCCGGAGCAGCAGTTCCCCGGCGCGGTTGGAGGGCGCGTTGTGCAGGGTCACCACGGTGCGCTTGCGGGTCGCCAGGCACGCCGCGGCGCCGGCGCGCAGGCCATGCGCGTGGACCACGTCGGCCTGGGCCTGGCGGGCGGCGTGGCGGATCGCCGGTATGGCGCCGGTACCGGTGGCGACCAGGGTGCGGACGTCGTGGCCGACCTCGCGCAGGGCCCGGGTGAGGCTGTCGACGTGGACGCCGATGCCGCCGGTGCTCTCGGGGCGGACCAGCAGGATCCGCAGGGCGTGCGTGCTCATGGTGCGGACCTCCGGCCACGCCGGTTCCGGTACCGGTATTCGATGGGCGCGCGCAGCCACTTGCCGCACTCGGTGTCGGGCAGGAGCCGCTTGGACGCGACGACGGCGACGCCGACGAACAGCGCGACGGTCAGCAGCGCGGTCGCCGCGCCGATGAGCATCGCGCGCAGCGGGCCGGTGGCGCCGGGCAGCGCGGCGAACAGCATCCCTATCGGTGCGGCGACGGCCGCGGCGAGCGCCGCGACCAGCCCGGCGCGGCCGACGCCGGCCAGCGCGTCGCGTCCGACGCCGCGGCGGACGGCGCCGAGCAGCGCGGCGCCGGCCACCGTCATGCCCGCGATGTTGCCCAGGCCGAGCGCGATGACCGCGTCCTCGCCGGGCAGGAGTTCGACCAGCGTCAGGTCGGCGACCAGGACGGTGAACCAGCCGGCGCAGACGGCGGTCGCGGCGGCGCGGCCCCGGCCGGAGGCGTAGAGCGCACGGCTCAGGTGCGCCAGCAGGCCGTAGCCGATCAGGCCGGGGGCGAAGGCGGTCAGGCCCTGGCCCATCATCTCGACGGTGACGCTGCCGCCGGTGCCGTGGCGCGCGGTGAGGAACAGCCGGGCCGTGGGCCACGCGGCGGCGGCCAGGACCGAGGCACCGGCCGCGGAGAAGATCACCACGGCCTGGGTGGTCGCGGCGACGCCGTGCGCGTAGCCGCGGCGGTCCCCGGCGGCCCACTTGGCGGACAGGTCGGTGAAGGCGCTGGTCGCGACCGGGACCGCGAGCACCGCGTACGGGAGCGAGTAGACGGCCCAGACCAGGTTGAAGACGGTGAGGGTGCCGGTGGAGGCGTGACCGGCGTTGGAGAGCAGGACGATGGTCAGGACCGCGAGCTGCTGCGCGATCAGGGTCGCGACGCCGGCGACGCCGAGGGAGCGGGCCTTGCGGGCGACGCCTTCGGGGAAACGGAAGGTCGGGCGCAGGTTCAGCTTCGCGCGGCGGACGGCCGGCAGCAGCGACAGGACCAGGATGAGGACGCCTGCGGACGTGCCGAGGGCCAGGACGAGCTCGGGGAGGTGGCGCAGGTCGCGCAGGTGGGCGCCGCGGCCGCGGTCGAGGAAGGCGAAGACCGTGTAGGAGGCGATGACGACCAGGCTGGACAGCAGCGGGGCGAGCGCGGGCGCGAGGAAGCGGCGGTCGGCTTGCAGGGTCGCGCCGAGGACGACGGCGGCGCCGTAGAGGGGGATCTGCGGGAGGAAGAAGATCAGGAAGCGGCTGATCTGGTCTGTATAGAAGGGGCCGTGGCCGCTGCCGAGGATGTGGCCCATCGGGCCCGCGAGGGCGACGCCGGTGGCCGACAGCGGGATGAGGATGGCCAGCGTCCAGGTCAGCAGGGCCGAGACGATGCGGGAGGCGCGGGCTCGGTCGGCGGGGCCGTCGCCGCCGGTGAGCGGGCCGGCCAGGAGCGGGACGGCGACGCCGGCGAGGGCGCCGCCGGCGGTGATCTCGAAGACGATGTTGGGGAGCTGGTTCGCGGAGTTGTAGGCGTCGGCCAGGGAGCCGGCGCCGACGGTGTGGGAGAAGACGAGCCAGCGGCCGAAGCCGACGACGCGGGAGGCGACGGTTGCTATGGCGATGAGGACGGCGGCGCCGAGGAGGGTGTTCGCTCGGTGCGGGAGGCGGGGACCGCGTGGGCTCGGGGGGCTTGGGGAGCCGGGAGGGCTTGGGTGACTCTGAGGACTCGCAAGGCTCGCGGCTGCGTGCTGCTCCGGCACTGACGGTTGAGCGGCGGCGTTCGGCTCGACCACCTCGGCCGGGTCGTGCTCGATCTGGACGTCAGCCATCCGCGGCCTCGCCCCGCTTCGGGATCCGGCCCCACTCGTCGAGCTTGCGCAGCGGCGGCGTGGCGGCGATGACCTTGGTGAAGCTGACCTTCTCGCTGGCGGCGGTGAGCGCGACGAGGCCGGTGGCCAGGACGACGAGACCGGGGCGCGAGGCGCGTGCGGCCGCCGCGACACCGAGTGCCGCACCGAGTGCGTTGGCGCCGCAGTCGCCGAGCATGGCCTGCTCGCCGAGGTCTTCGGGGAGAAGCGCTGCGGCGGCACCGAGTGCCGCCGCCGTGAGGAGCCCGGAGCTCGATTTACCCGATGTCCGCGATGTCCTCGATGTCCTCGATGTACTTGTGACGACCTCGCGCAGGAGGCCGCTGCCCGCGCCGATGACCGCGGCTTTGGTGGCGCGTCCGGGGCGCAGGTCGAAGAGGTTCACGACGTTGGCCGCCCCCGCGACGACGAGGCCCGCCAGCACGCGGTCGAGCGGATCGCGGCGGATGACGGCCCCGGCGGCCAGACCGGTGGCGCCGATGCCGAGGATCTTGACGGCACCGGTGGTGACCTCGCCGTGCGCCAGGGCGCTGAGGTGGCCGCGGAAGCCCTTGGCGGCGCCGCGTTCGTTGAGGTCGTCGTAGAGGCCGACGGCGCCGGCACCGAGTGCCGCGCCACAGCCTGCGAGGCGCGCCGAGGCAGGCAGCCCGGGGACGAGCAGGGACGCCGCGGCGATGCCGAGCGCGACGGCGGGGCCTTCGAGCAGGGTGACTTCGCGGCCGCAGTTGTTCTTGCGGACCCAGCGCTCCCGGCCGCCGGGAGGCCGTGCGTTCAGCAGGCGATAGGCGCCGCGCGCCACGCCGCCGCCGACCGCGGCGGCCGCCACGACACCGCTGACACCGCCGACACCGCCGACACCAGCCACCCGGCCGGCGCCGCCGAACACCCCGGCCGCTGCCACCCGCTCGACGCTACCTGCTGCGCGGCGCCGGATCGCCGAACGACTCGCGCCGGACACGCCACCCGCCGCCTGAATCCCACTCACCCGAAATCCCCTCCGCATACCGGCCCGCCACCCGCCTCAGTGCAGGTCCGGCAGCGGCCCGTCGGCCGTTCCGGTGAGTCCGTAGTGCCCGGTCTTGCCGCCGGCGGCCTCGGCGAGGGCGAACACCGTGATGATGCGGCCGGAGGGCTGGTCGGCGGTGTCCGCGGTCGACACGTTCTTCGACACCCAGCTGTCCTTCAGCGCGGCGGCCAGCAGGCCCGGGCTCGCGGCCGAGGACGCCGGGCCCGCCAGGACCGCGCCCAGGGAGCGGCCGCCGCCGGTCAGGTCCTTCAGGAAGCCGAGGTACAGCGCGTCGGCGGCGTCGTTGCCCGCGGAGCCCGACGAGGGCGCCGGCGGGGCCAGGACCACCACCAGGTCCGCCGATGCGACGCCGGCCGCCTTCACGTCGACGAACCCGGCGTTGCTGTACGCGGTCAGCACGTCCTGGGACGCCTGGTCCGTTATCTTCTGCTCGCCGATGCCCGAGGAGTTCGCCGGTATGCGGTGCACCACCGCGCCGGCGATGTCGGCCATGGCGACCACCGGAGCCGGCGTGCCGGCCGTCGCGGAGGGCGACGGGCTCGGCAGCTGCTCTCCCCCGCGTTCGGCGGCCGGGAGCTTCGCGCCGGTGGCGGCCAGCTTCGTGGCCTGGCCGGGGTCCAGCAGCGCGGACTTCAGCGTCACCTCGCCGGTGACCTGCGCTCCGGCCTTGCCCAGCAGGGCGGCCAGCGCGTCGCCGCTGGAGCCGTCGGCGCCGGGAAGCATCACCACGGCGACGGAGTGGCCTGCGAGCTTGCCGGCGACGGCGTCCGGGCCGAGGGCGGCGATCAGGCTGTCCCGGTCGCGGACCTGGTTGTCGAGCTCGCTCTGGGTGCCGTGCAGCGCCTGGTTCTGGCCGCGCAGGGAGGAGAGCTGGTTGTTCAGCTCGTCGTAGGCGACCTTGCTCAGGTAGGAGGACCCGATGACCAGGCCGACGGTGAGGGCGAGGAAGACCGCGACGATGGAGACGACGTGGTAGCGGAAGTCGATCAAGTGAACAGTCCCCGCAGCCGGAAGAGGGAACGGCCTCGCGCCCCACTGGGAGCAGCGTTGAAGCCTGCCTGGCACGCCGGGGCCGCCATCGGCAGGGGATCACTCCATGAGCGCCCTTCGGGCCGTCGTCGCCGCACGTGTCTCCCAGGTCACAGACGAATCGGTCTCGATTCGACGACAGGTCAAATCAGGTGAAGCCTACGCGCTCGACCGGCGGTGGCCAGTAGTCGGCCGGGTCCGTGACGCTCCCGGCAGGCTCGACTACGAAAACGAACTCCGCAGCCAGAACACGAAGTCGTCCCACAGCGAGCCCAGCACGGTCAGATACCCCTTCCCGGCCGGCGAGACCAGCAGCGTGGCGATGATGGTGGTGAGCGCGGCGAGCACCAGCGCGGCCAGGGACGCGTTGGAGATGCGGCTGCGGTACAGCCGCGAGACGCCCTTGGCGTCCACCAGCTTGCCGCCCACGCGCAACCGGGTCAGGAACGTCGAGGCCATCCCGCCGCGCCCCTTCTCCAGGAACTCCACCAGGTTGGTGTGGCTGCCGACGGCGACGATCAGGCTCGCGCCCTTGTCGTCGGCCAGCAGCATCGCCACGTCCTCGCTCGTGCCGGCCGCCGGGAACAGCACGCACGGCAGCCCCAGGGCGGTGACGCGGTCCAGGCCCGGGGCGGTCCCGTCCGGGTAGGCGTGCACGATCAGCTCCGCCCCGCAGCCCAGCGCCGCGTCGGAGACCGAGTCCATGTCGCCGACGATGATGTCCGGCTTGTGGCCGCCCTCCAGCAGCGCGTCGGCGCCGCCGTCCACCCCTATGCACACCGGCCGGTACTCGCGGATGTAGGGGCGCAGCACCGCCAGGTCGTCCTTGTGGTGCGTGCCTCGGACCACCATCAGGACGTGGCGGCCGTCGAGCTCGGTGGTGATGTCCGGCACGCCTACGCCGTCGAACAGCAGGTCTCGCTCGGCACGCAAGTACTCCATGGTGTTCGCGGCGAACGCCTCGATCTGCTCCGAGACCGTCGAGCGGGCCTCGGCCAGCGCCTCGACGACCTCGTCCAGGTCCACGGCCTTGCCGACCGCGACCGGGGTGCTGCCGCGCAGGATGACGTTGCCGTCCAGGCGCACCATGTCGCCCTCGCAGATCCGCTCCAGCACGGCGGGCCCGACCTCGTCGACGACCGGGATGCCGGCCGCGAGCAGGATCTCCAGGCCCATCGCCGGATAGCGGCCGGACAGCGACTTGGCGGCGTTCACCACCGCCGCCGGCTTGCAGGCCAGCAGCGCCTCGGCGGCCGGGCCGTCGAGGTCGACGTGGTCGATGAGGGCGATCTCGCCGGCCCGCAGGCGCTTGGTCAGGTCTTTGGTGCGGCGGTCCACGCGGGCAACGCCGGACAGGCCCGGCAAGTCTGGCTGGCGGGCCTGGGCTCGGCGTCGGGGACGGTGCGGAGAGTGCGTCATCACTGGCGCTCATCGTCGCACGTCCGGCTGCGACGGTGGTAAGGGATTGGCTGGCGGGTGACGCGGGGCGGGTGGGGAG
>NZ_JAACYW010000452.1 GCF_015356825.1 Catenulispora rubra
GGCGGCGTTCGCGCTGGCGGCCGTGGTGCTGGCCGAGGCGGCTTCGGCGAGCGGCGGGGGTGCGGGGCCGGCGGCGCCGTTGTCATCAATGGGGTCCAGCTCAGGAGCGGACTCGAGCGGGAGCTCGAGCGGCGGGCCCGCTGCGGACCCCGGCGTGAGCTCGTACTGAGTGACCGCCCCGCCGGGATCCTTCGCTGGAATCGCTGAAATCCAGCCGGTCAGCTGAACCGGATGATGACCGCACTCCCCGCCGGCACCGTCACGCTCGCGCTCCCGTGCCGCACGGCGACCGGCGTCTGCTGCGGCGTCCCGAAGGCACCGTGCGCCCCGACCTGCTGTCCGCCGAGCGTGATCCCGGAGGTCGCCGCCAGGCCGGCCGGCGATGTCGTGGTCAGCGCGGTGAGGCTTCCGTAGTGCAGCCCGCGCAGGCCGAGGTCCAGGTTCACCGTCGTCGCCGAATGGCTCGCCGGGTCCTGGACGTCGTCGAGCACGACCGTCAGGTGGCCGTGGTCGCGGATCGCGTAGGCGCGCACGTCGGCGGCGTCCGGGTTGTCCAGCGCCACGAACTCCCCGCTTCCGACCAGCTCGGTCGCGAGCATCCCGTAGTAGAGCGGACGCGGCGTCAGGTCGCCGGTGGTCGGGCACAGCGGGGTGTACGGGTCGCAGCCCGCGGCGTTCGTGCCGTCCATGAACTCGGCGCTGGCGATGCCGTCCTGCGCGAGCAGCAGGTTGTAGTCCAGGGACCACAGCGCCGAGGCGAACGTGTCGCTGACCCCTGCGGTACCCGCGCAGACGGTCGAGTTGGTCTCGCTCATCGCCGCCGGCACGTGCAGCTGTCGCGCCGCGCTCAGCGCCGCCTGCGCGTTGGCGTTCTCGTACTGCACCGAGGCGGTGCCCAGCAGCTGCGCGATGGTCGCTACCTGGCCGCCGCAGGCGCTCGTCGGGTAGGTGTGGTCGGTGACCAGCGAGACGTCCGGGTGCGCGGCGTCGGCCGCGGCGAAGCCGGCGAGCCACGAGCTGTGGTTCGTCTCGGCCTCCGGCCCGGTCAGCCGGACGCCCGGGACGGCGGCCCGGATCGCGGAGGCGTACGTCTCGAAGTCCGCATAGTAGGCGGCGGCGTCGGCCTCGTAGAAGTTGGGCTCGTTGCCGACCTCGATCGCCAGCAGCGAGCGCCCGAAGATCTGCTGCGCATAGCGCGCCTCGTCGGCGGCCCGCGCCGGATCGCGGTGCTTGAGGTTGACCGCGAGGATCACCTTCCACCCGGCCGCCTTCACGATCGCGGCCAGCGGCTGCAACTTCGCCGGCGTGATGGTGCCGGACGTGGCCCAACTCGGCGCGGTCTCCCCGGTCGAGGTCCAGAAGGTACCGTCGCCGGAGTTGCCGCCGACCCGGATGGTCCCGGCCGGACCGAGGGTCCTGAGATACCCCGCGAGGTCGGTACTGGAGTAGTTGTCGGCGGCGACCGTCGCGGCCCCGAAGGAGAGCCCGACGAAGCCGGCGGGCAGCCGTTGACCGGTCTGACCGGGATGGACGGTGATGGCCAGGCCGGCCGGTGCCGATATCGGCGTCGTTGCCGGTGCCGCCGACGACGCCGACGCGGGCTGATGCGCCGCCGCGCCGGTCAGCGCGGCAGCGAAGGTGGCAGCGGCAAGGGTCGCGGCAGCCGTGGCGGCGCGCGTGCGGGTAACAGTCTTCATGGTCGCTGTGACAGCTCCTGGCTCGACACGGGATCCGTGGCATGGAACGTGGGGCGTGCGCGCGTGCGGTACACAATGTCGTCCGCGTATACGGGCCCGCACAAGGAGTTGCCGGGTAAAATTTCAGATTAGTGACTAGCATTCACGTACATGAATGCCGACCAGGCGCGTGGCTGGCTAACCGCTCAGCTTCGCGAAGACCACGACGTTGTCGGCATACTGACCCTTCACGAAGGCGCCGCCGCAGGTGATGAGCCGCAGTTCGGAGTCGGGGCGCGGGCCGTAGACGCTCTGGGACGGGAACTGGGCCTTCGCGTAGTCGACCACTGAGGTGGCGACATACACGACGTGGCTGCCGTTGCTGAGCGTGATCGTGATCGGGTCGCCGGCCTTGATCTTCTTCAGGTGGGCGAAGATCGCCGGCCCGTGGAGGGAGTCGACGTGGCCGGCGATGACGACCGGGCCCGGCTGCCCGGGCAGGGAGCTGCCGGTGAACCAGCCGGCCTGTCGGGGGTCGGTCGGCGTCTGCAGCGCGCCGTCGGATGCCACGCCGAGTTGTTCCAGCGCGGTGTTCACCGTGATCGCCGGGATCTGCAGGGTGACCGGGAGGGTCGCCGCGACCGGTTTGGTCGCAGAGGTCTGTGACGGTGCCGCGATGACGGTGGTCGTCGTCGACGGCTGGGCCGAGGCGGTGGCCGGCGATTCCCCGGCCGCGGAGGCCGAGCTGTGCAGCATGCCGAAGAGCCCGACGCCGCCGACGGTGATCGCCCCGCAGCTCCCCAGCAGCCCGAGCGTGGCCAGCGGTCTGGCCGCCCACCACTGCCCGGGCCTTCCGGAGTGACGCCCCATCCGGCTTCAGAACCTGCGCAGGCGCCGCACGGCGAAGCCGGCGCCGCCGGCTCCGACGAGCAGCAGGCCGCCCCACAACAGCTCTTCCTCCTGCGCGCTGAAGAAGCCGGTGCTGCCGGTGCCGCCGCCGTAGCCCGCCGCGACGCCGCCCTTCGGGATCACGGCCGAGCCGGCGGAGTCGGTCAGATTGAGCACCTGCGGGGCGTTCCCGGTGCCGTCGAGGATGGCCAGGGTGTACGTGCTGCCGGTGTGGAGGTCCACCTGAGCGGTGGTCGACGCGGCGTCGGACTTCACCGCGACGTCCCACGGTCCGGCCGCGACCGTCTGGTAGTCGGTGACGGTCGGGAAGCGCAGGCCGTCGCCGATCGTCTGGCCGCCGGCCGACACCGTGACGCTCGGGTTCTGCAGCGACGCCTCGATGACCCGCACGTCGGCCTTGCCGGCCGGGGCGTCGAGCCGGTCGCTCAGCACACTGAGAGTCAGCCCGGAGGACGGTCCGAGGCCGGCGACGGTGTAGGCCGAGCCGGACTTGACGTCGACGTTCGTGCTGATGACCGGTGCCGACGCGGAGTCCGCGCCCGCGGCACGCATCGCGACCGTGTAAAGGCCCTGCGGCAGCGCCTCGTACGAGGAGGCCGTGCCGTATGCGACATGCTTGAGGACGGTCTCGGCCGTCGTCCCGCCGAACGCGTAGAGGTAGACGTCGACCGGCGGGGTGTTCGGCGAGAGGTGCGCGAGCCGCACCCAGCCGTCCTGCGCCGAGCCTGCCGCCTCGGCGGTGCCGCCGGACGCCATTCCGGCCGCGAGCGCCGCGACCGCGGTGCCCGCCGCGGCTTGGATCTTTCGGTTGAGCATCGGATGTCTCCTGACGAGGACTGGAGCCGGAACCGGCCCGGAGCGGGCGGTCCCGTCGCGTTTCAGGACGGGGCCGCTCCGAGCAGCCCGATCGGGCTCGGCTGGGCGAACCGGATCGCGAGGCCCTGATCGGGGCCGGAGGCGACGGAGCTGGTCGACAGGGGCGAATAGGGTGGCCGCTGGGCGTCGACGATGCTCTTGAGGGCCGCTGCCGGCGGCGAGTCGGAGGTGGCGCTCGCACCGTCGATCTTGGAGATCACGACGTCGGGGAGCGGGACGTCGGCACCCGCGCCGGGGCCGGATCCGGTGAACGAAGCGATCGTCACGGTGTGGGTGCCGCCGAGGACGGCGAGCAGCGCGCACACCCTGCTGTCGACCAAGCCGCCGGACAGGGCGGCCCGGGCGTTCCCGGTGACGATGATCCTGGGGTTGCGCAGCAGCGCGGTGCCGGCGGCCTTCCGGGCCGCGCGATCGGCGGCGAGCCGGCCGGCACGGGCGGTCGGCCCGTCGAGGGCCACCGCCGTGATCTGCACCGTGGAAGAGCCGGAGGAGCCGGTGGGGAAGACCGCCAGGGGCTCGTCGGCGGTGACGCCGGCCAGCCCGGCGCCGAGTTGGTGGCGGATGACGTCGGTCACCACGACCACGTCGGCCTGCTCGACCTCGCTGAGGCGGGACTGGACGGTGATGAGCGAAGCAGCCGGGAACCCGCGGCCGCTCAGCACCGCGCAGACGGTGACGTCGCAGGCCACGACATGCCCCGGACCGACGTTGGCGGCGATCCAGTCCGCGGCCTGCGCCGCGACCGCCGGGGCGGTGGCCTGGTCCGGGCCCGGCGCCGAGGATGCGGTGGACGGCGCGGTCGGCGGAGCGGTCGGCGGCGGCGTCGACTGGGTCGGGGATGCGGTGTTGGTACCGGTGCTGGACGGGGAGCCCGAGAGGGCTACGTAACTCGTACCGGCTCCGGCCGCGACCGCCAGAACAGCGCCGGCGATCAGCCAGGGCTTCCGTGAGCGGCGCGGGGGACCGGCCACGACTCGTCGGGAGGGGAGTGCGACGGGAGTGGCGGGCTCGGGTGCAGCAGGTGTCGCAGCAGGTATTGCTACAGGTATTGCTGCCTCACGAGGTTCTGCGGCTTCGGCGAGGTCGGCAGGCGGCTCGGGCTCGGATGCCGTGGGGTCTTCGTCCGCGGCCGGCTTCAGGCGCTGATCGAGCTCGACACGGTGCTGATCGAAGGACGCCAGAAGGTCGTCGAGGACCTCATCCGGTCGCTCACCGGATTCCTCGTGCGTTTCCTCGTCCCATTCCTTGGGCCAGTTCTCAGTCGGAGCGGGGGCACGGCTCGGCTCGACGCGTGCGCGAAACAGATCGTCGGCCACAAGACTTCCCGCCTCGCCGAGAATGCTCCAACATTGATTTGGCGTTGAGGACGGAAATCGCCCTTCGCACCCGGTGATTAATCCCCTACTGGCAGTACACGTGCCTTTTCTCTCAACCGCTCGCATTGGACCACGAATGCGAGCACGGCTACAAGCCTTGGAATGGGAACGCTGGAAGATGTTCGCAGGTGCCGCTGATTCCGACCTTTATCCGGGGGATTGTCTTCATCGGCGTCAAGTCGGCGGGCAGGTCGGTTGTTTATCAAGGCTTGCGTACTGTGTTACTGGGTCAGCCCTCTGCGCGACAGAATAGGGACATGAAGCTCGAGCGCGTCGAACTGCGTCGGATTGACATCCCCTTGCGCACACCGTTCCGGACATCGTTGGGCCTTGAACTGAACCGCGACATCCTGCTGCTGCGTGCCGACACCTCCGAGGGACCGGGTTGGGGCGAGTGTGTCGCCATGCCCGAGCCCGGCTATTCGGAGGAGTACCTCGACGGTGCCGCGGAGATGATCCGGCGCTTTCTGCTGCCTGCGGTGGCTGCGCTCGACGACCTCACGCCGGCTCGGGCGGCTGCCGCGATGGCGGCGTTCCCCGGCCATCCGATGGCCAAGGCGACGGTCGAGATGGCGGTCATGGATGCGTGGCTTCGGGCGGCGGGGATCTCGTATGCCGACTATCTCGGCGCGGTCCGCACTGTCGTGGACTGCGGGGTGTCGGTGGGTATCGCTGACACTGTCGATCTGCTCGTCGCCGAGGTCTCGGGCTATGTGGACCAGGGCTATCGCCGGGTCAAGCTGAAGATCGAGCCGGGCTGGGATCTCGCGCCGGTGCGCGCGGTCCGCGAGCGCTTCCCGGACATCGCGCTCCAGGCCGACGCCAACGCGGCCTACACGCTGGGCGACGCCCGCCATCTGGCCGCCCTGGATGCGTTCGACCTGGTGATGCTGGAGCAGCCGCTGGCCTCCGAGGACCTGCGCGATCACGCCGCGCTGGCCCGCATGCTGCGTACCCCGATCTGTCTGGACGAGTCCATCACGTCCGCGCGCAGCGCCGCCGACGCGATCGGTCTGGGGGCGTGTGCGATCGTCAACATCAAGGCCGGCCGGGTCGGCGGCTATCTGGAGGCGCGGCGCATCCACGACGTCTGCGTCGCGAACAGCGTGCCGGTATGGTGCGGCGGGATGCTGGAGACCGGGCTGGGGCAGGCGGCCAACCTGGCGCTCGCGGCGCTGCCCGGCTTCACGCTGCCTGCCGACATCGTGCCGTCCGAGCGGTACTTCGCCACCGACGTCACAGCGCCGATCACCATGGACGGGGGCCGGATCGCGGTTCCGGGCGGGCCCGGTCTGGGGCTGGAACCGATCCCGGAGATCGTCGAGGGCTACACGACGGACGTGGTCGCCGTCACCCGGTTCGGCTGATCTCGGGCCTCCTCGAACCGCGCCGCCGTCGGGCGGGTCCGATCGGGCGTGCGGGGTGGGGTTCGGCG
>NZ_JAACYW010000453.1 GCF_015356825.1 Catenulispora rubra
TGGCCGCTACCCGCCGCGAACGCGCCCGCATCCGCAGCGAGAAAGGCATCCGCTGGGGCGGACGCCCACTCACCACCGCAGCATGACAACACCCCTACCGGCAAACATGACCGGTCACCGCACTAGCCGCGCCGGCAGGGCTCCGTGCGCGGCCATCGACAGGACGGCGCGCGCCGTCGGCATGATCGTGGTCTGCGTCGAGGCCGCCGTGGAGGACAGCACGCACAGGATCATGAGCTTGCCGAGCGTGCTGCCGAACACCGAGTCGGCCAGCGCGCCCAGGACGTCGCCGCTGTTCTTGGCCAGGAAGTCCGGGCCGGCGTAGGCGAGGGTGGCGACGGCGACCACGAAGAAGACCGCGACGAGCATGAGCGTCGAGACGACGGCCGAACGGCCGGGAGTGCGTTCGGCGTCCTTGGTCTCCTCGTTGACGCTGACCGCCGCGTCCCAGCCCCAGTACACGAACACGGCCAGCAGGAAGGCGTCCGAGACGTCGGTGAAGGAGCCGGTGAAGGGGTTCAGCCAGGCCGCTGAGGGATGCGCGTGCCCGGTCATCGCGTGGCCGGTGCCGACCTTGACGAACGCCACGACGCACAGCGCGGCCAGGCCCAGGATCTCGATGACCAGGAGCACGAACTGCAGCCGCGCCGAGATCTCGATCCCGCGATAGCAGACGTAGGTCAGCGCCGCGATGAAGACGACGCCGACGCAGACCACCGGCGGTGTCTTCGCGGCCAGACCGTCGGCGCCGAACAGCAGCAGCGCGTAGCGTCCGACGACCTGCGCCAGGCTGGCCATGACGATGATGTCGGCGGCGATGATGCCCCAGCCGCCCATCCAGCCCGCGCCGGGCCCGAACGCGCGCCGCACCCAGGCGAAGGTGGTGCCGCAGTCCGGGTCGATCTTGTTCAGCTCGCGGAAGGCGACGGCGATGAACAGCATCGGGACGAAGGCGACGACGAACATCCCCGGCGTGTGGGTGCCGCTGATCGCCACGATCAGGCCGAGGGTGGCGGCGATGCTGTAGGCCGGGGCGGTGGAGGACACCGCGATCACGATGCTGGACAGCAGGCCGAGGGCGTCGGCCCGCAGGCCCTTGTCGAGGGTGCCGGCGTGCGGGGCGCCGGTCTGGAGCGCTGTGGCCATCTGACGTTCTCCTGGACGACTCGACGGTGTGACGCCCGGCACATCCGGGCTGGTGCCCGGAACTGTAACCACTTACTGTATGGCCGTACAGGTTTTGGATACGGTAACTTTCCGCGACCTAAGCCCCTCGCACAGCAACTCTCCGCACAGCGACTCTTCACACAGCAGCCCTTCGCACAGCAAGGAACACCATGGCCCGATACGGCGCGATGTTCGGCCCGGACATCACCTTCCTGGGAGTCGACCGCTGCGACCTGGCCAACGCCCCGTCGCTGGCCGGCGCGGACGTGGTCATCGTCGGCGCGCCCTTCGACGGCGGCACGACGCACCGTCCCGGCACGCGCTTCGGCCCCCAGGCCATCCGCCAGGCCTGCTACCTCCCGCACGACGGCTCCCGCCCGAGCCTCGCACTGCGCGTGGACGGCCTGCGCGACCTGCGGGTCCTCGACGCCGGCGACGTCGAGACGTACTCCGGCGACATCGAGACCTCGCTGGCGGCCATCGAGGCGGCGGTCCACACCATCGCCGCCTCCGGCGCGATCCCGGTGGTCCTCGGCGGCGACCACACCGTCGCCCTCCCCGACGCCACCGGAGTGGCCCGCCACCACGGCTTCGGCCGCGTCTCGATGATCCACTTCGACGCGCACGCCGACACCGGCGACATCGAGTTCGGCCACCTGCACGGCCACGGCCAGCCGATGCGCCGCCTGATCGAGTCCGGCGCCATCCGCGGCGACCGGTTCCTGCAGGTGGGGCTGCGCGGATACTGGCCGGAGCCGGAGACGCTGTCATGGATGGCCGAGCAGCGCATGCGCTCGTACGAGATGACGGAGATCGTCACCCGCGGCCTGCCGGCATGCCTCACCGAGGCCTTCGCCATCGCCACCGACGACTGCGACGGCGTCTATCTGTCCGTCGACATCGACGTCGCCGACCCCGGCCACGCCCCGGGCACCGGCACCCCGGAGCCGGGCGGCCTGTCCGGCCGCGACCTGCTCGATTCGGTCCGCCGCATCTGCTACGAACTGCCGGTCGTGGGCCTGGAGGTGGTCGAGGTGTCGCCGCCGTACGACCACGCGGACATCACCGCGGCCCTGGGCAACCGCGTGGTGTTGGAGGCGCTGTCGGCGATCGCCCGGCGGCGGGCCGACGCGGCCGGCGGGCCGCGTTGGGATCCGGCGCAACCGCTGCTCGACGGGCGGTGAAGGCTGTCCCTGCCCCTCTCCCTGTCCCGGAGAACGGCACCGCCGCCGCAACCCCAGTGGTCGCGGCGGCGGTGCTCACCAGTTCTTGCACGCCCGAAAGCGCTCAGTGGCAGTGATGCGCGGCGCCGTCGTAGCTGTCGTGGTGCGGGAACTCGTTGATGTACAACTGCCGTCCCAGCGGGGTCAGGTCGAGGTAGGTGTAGGTACCGACCAGCGTCTCGCAGCCGCGGGCATAGGCGGAGTAGGTGTGGAAGATCCGGTCGCCGTCCCGCACGAAGACGCTGACGCCGGGGTTGTCGCCGCTGAGGTTGTAGTCCAGGCCGTGCTCCTTCAGCTCGGCCTCGTTCCGGAAGTTGTACTCGATCGGAGCGATCTCCGGGTCGTTCGTCACGTGGAAGTCGAAGTTGAAGTCGGTGCCGTCGGAGGAGTACCACGGCGTACTCCACCCCATGCGCTTCTGGAACCGGTCGATGTCCGGCCACGGCGCGCGCGTCACCATGACCAGGTTCGTGTCGGTGGCGCCCAGATGCGCCGGGTGGCCCATGTTGTCGGCGACCATCGAGCAGCTCGAACACCCGGCGTCGCCCATCCACATGAAGTGGTAGACGATCAGCTGCCGCCGGCCGTCGAACAGGTCGGCCAACGAGGCCTGCCCGTCGCGGCCGACGAACGTGTAGGGCTTGACGATCTCGACCATCGGCAGGGCGCGGCGGCGCTCGGCGATCCGGTCCAGCATGGCGGTGGCCGCCTTCTCCTCCTGGAGCAGTGCGATCCGGGCTTCGCGCCATTCCTCGCGCGACGCGACGGCGGGCAGTTCCACGGCGGTCCCTCCTCGGGGCTTCGAGTGAATCAGGGTTCGTGAGTAAATCAGGGAACATATTCACTCAGAAGTTAATGATGCTCACGCTGCGTGGCAAGGAGCCGCCGACCGCCGGACACCGCCAGGCCCGTGCACGCCAGTTACATCAGCCCCCGAATACCTTCACCGACGGCTGTTCCTCCTGGTACGCGGCCCAGCCGGGATCGCCGTCACGGGCGAACGCGATCCAGGCTCCGTGCATCGCCTCGGCAAGACCCGCCGGTGCCGCGTCCGGACCGAGCAGACCGCTGTCGCCGTGAAGCCACGGCTCGTCGGCGAGGTCGAAGACGTACGGCAGCTCGGTGGTGTGCGTGGCCCCGAGTCGGCCGTCGAACGCCGTCGAGCGCTGGGCGAATGAGTACACGTATGTCCGGCCTCCCGAGATCCGAGAGTGCGCGGCCGCCAAACGCCTGGTTCCGGCGCCGAACAGTGCCTCACTGAGAGACGCCGAGCGCCGCTCACCTTCGGCGGAAGGCTCCATCTTGCCCTGGGGCACGAGATACAGGTTCCCCTCCTCGGTGTTGCTGCCGATGAGCACGGAGACCTCGGCGGCCGGTCCGTCGGCCAGCGCGTCAGCGGGCTGGACCGGCAGGACCAGGCTGAACGGACTCAACCCGAGCAGCGGGTCGCCGGCCATGGTCGTGCTCAGATCGAGTCCGGTCAGCTGCGGCAGGATGCTGAGAAAGCGCTCGTCCGGAATCTCAGCGAACTGCTCCGCCGTCGCCCCGACGCCGAGCGCCTTCGCCGCCGCCGCAGTCACGCGCGCGGCCTGCTCCGGCGTGAAGGCACCGGTGCCGCTGCCGCTCTGGACGATCGCGCGGCGGAACAGGCCCGCAGCCTCCGGCGTCGCGAGCAGCGCGCCGGTGATCGTCGCGCCCGCCGACTGCCCGAAGACGGTGACGTTGTCCGGGTCGCCGCCGAACGACGAGATGCTGTCGCGCACCCAACGCAGCGCGGCCAGCACATCGAGCAGTCCGCGGTTGGCCGGGGCGCCGGGAAGGTCGAGGAAGCCCGGGATGCCGACCCGGTAGTTCACCGTCACTAGGACGACTCCGTCGCGGGCGAAGGCCTTGCCGTCGTACAGCGCGGCGCGCGTGGAGCCGCTGACGAACCCGCCGCCGTGCACGAAGACCATGACCGGCCGCCTCGCGCCGTCTGCCGCGGGGGTGCGGACATCGACGGTCAGGTACTCCTCGCCCGGCACCCAGCCCGGTCCGAAGTAGGGCGTCATGTCGAGACGGCCGAAGGGACGCTCGGGCTGTGGTGCCGTCGGCGAGGGCTCGGTGGCGTCCCGGACGCCGGTCCAGCCGGGATGCGACACCGGCGCGGCGAAGCGTCGAGCGCCTTGGGGCGCCGTCGCGTAGGGGATGGCCCGGTACAGGTCGCCGAATCGGTCGCGCAGACCGCGCACGGCGCCGGCGGACGTCTCGACGACCGGGTGCTCGACGAGCGGGTGCTCAACAGCCGGGTGTGAGCCCTGGGACATGGGAAAACTCCTTTCGATCTCAGCGCTTCAGGCTTCAGGCGATGCGCGAGAATCCGGCCCACTGCTTGATCGCGAACGTCGAGCCGTCCCTGTCGACCTCCGCCGCGCCGTGGCCGCCCAGATGCGCGGGGAAGACGAGGGCGTTGCTCTCGGCGGCGCGACCGAGCAGCTTGTGCCTGGTCGCCCGCGCCTCAGCTGGGTCCTCGCAGAAGCAGGAGTTGGTGTCCGGCTCCATGAACTGCAGCGGGGTGTGGATCAGGTCCCCGACAAAGAGCGCGCGATCGCTACCGGACTCCAGCGTCAGCACCGACGAACCCGGGGTGTGGCCGGGCGCCGACTCCAGCCGCAAGTTTTTGTCGATCTGGTACGAGCCGTCCCACAGTTCGGCCAGTCCGGCCTGGTGCACCGGGACGACGCTGTCCTCGAACACGTTCTGGTTGCCGCGGCCGAAGACCGTTTCATGACCGTTGGCCGGGTTCCAGAAGTCGTAGTCCCGCTGCGGCATGAGGTACGTGGCGTTCGGGAAGATCGGCACCCACGTACGGCCGTCGAGGTAGGTGTTCCAGCCGACATGGTCGATGTGCAGGTGGGTGTTGATGACGATGTCGACGTCTTCGGGCCGAACACCGGCCGCCGCCAGGTTGTCGAGGTAGTCGGTGTCCAGGCGGCTCCAGCCCTGTGCGTACGGCCGGTCCTTGTGGTTGCCGACTCCGGTGTCGACCAGGATCGTGCGTCCTTCGCTGCGCAGCAGCCAGGACTGGAGCGCCGTGTGGCACTCGTTCGTCGCGGGGTCCCAGAAGTCCGGCTCAAGGACGGGGCGGTGCTGCCCCCAAGCCTCGTCGCGACCGTCCGGGAAGAACTCCGACGGAGCCATCCCGACTGAGCCGTAGTACTCCTTGACGCGAGCGACGGTGACGTCGCCGAGCGTGATCTGTTCCATGGTGTTCCTTGTCGATCGGGCGCATGGCCGGGTGCTCCGAGCTTGGGCGGTGCGGCCCGGGCCAACCAGCCCCGGCGTGTCCTACCCCTGCCAGGGAGTGGCTGCGTTTTCCGCCGCGGTGCAGACTGCACGTATGGACGGACCCGGCCCTGTGGGCGATTTCCTGCAGGCACGCCGGGCCCGACTCCGGCCGGAGGACATCGGGCTGCCCGCCTTCGGGCCCCGCAGGGTGGCCGGCCTGCGCCGCGAGGAGCTGGCGCAGCTGGCGGGCGTCAGCGCCTCATACTACACCCGGCTCGAACAGGGGCTGTCCCGCGGCGCCTCGCAGGAGGTGCTGGACGCCATCGCCCGCGCCCTGCACCTCAGCGACCACGAGCGCGACCACCTCACCCGGCTCGCCGACGCCTCCCGCCGCACGACCCGCGTCCGCCGCCCCCGCCCGGAGAAGGTCGCCGCCGAGACCTGGGACCTGATGCGCGCGATGGACGGCGTCCCGGCCCTGGTCCTCGGCCGCCGCACCGACGTCCTCGCCTGGAACACCCTGGGCCACGCCCTCCTCGCCGGCCACCTCGACCCCCTGGCGCCCCGCAACC
>NZ_JAACYW010000454.1 GCF_015356825.1 Catenulispora rubra
CACCCACCCTGCCCGGTCGCGACCAGCAGGTCCCTGGCCGGCCGGAACCGCCCAGCGGCCAAGTCCTCACAAGCCGTAGCCAGATCCCGGTCCGGACCGGTCGGAGTCCACACCAGCCGCTCCGGGGACACCGACAACACCTCAGAAGCCCTCATCGCGCGCCGCCCCGCTCCGGCTGCGCGAGCAGCGGACCGCGGCGGCTGGCGCCGTCCGCATCAGGCACAGGCCTGATCGTGATCCGGGTACGGTTCTGCCACCTCCAGGAGAACCCGGTTCGCAGATCGCCATGCAAGATCACGTCAGGGCTTTGGCTCCACCGCCGAAACATCGCCTCGGCGATGCCGCTGCTGACGGTCCGGCAGGTGGTGCCTCCGATCGCGACCTCATAGCGCGAGCCGCGCACGCAACCGGTCATCGCCCCTCACCGGCCTTGGCGCTGCCGGCAGGCTCGTCCACTCGATAGTGGGCCATGCCGCGGAACTCAGTACGTGCGCCACGCTCGATCTCCCCGGCAGCCTCGCGCATGGCGTAGGCAGCGGGGGCATCCATCGAGGCCTCCCGGCCGTCAGCGTGCTCCCTCAGGCACACGCTGATCTCCTCGCTCGTGCCGGTATAGGTCAGAACTCCGTCGACGCGTTGCTCATGCATGGCGCATGTCCTCGGGGTATCGGGTAGGGGCTCGGCGCTGACGCAGTCGGTGCTGGTGACCACGACCCGCGCGACGGTCTCGGCGCTCACGTGAGCGCACGTCCAGGCCGCGGCGTTGATCCGGTAGGCGATGCGCCGGTCCGGCCCGTACAGGAATGCCGCCACCGCTCCGGCGCCCGTGGCTTTCGAACTCCACAGGCAGCAAGCGAGCAGGTAGGCGTCGTACGGGTCGTCCGCCCACACCACGAACGACCGAATGTGCCGGCGCCCGTGCGAGTCTGCCGACCACCACAGCTCGACCGTGACCGCGGTCGGGCGGGCCGTGTTCGGCCAGACCGGTGTAGCCAGCGGGATCACAGCGTAGGAGCGCCGGGGACGCGCGCCGTGGACGGGCCAGGCGAAGCCGCGGATCAGGTCGCCGGTCACGTCGAACAGCGGTGAAGCCGTGGCCTGCTCCAGCAGGACTTCGGCGCGGCTTCGCGGGATCAGCTCGACGCCGTGGCCGTCGGCACTGCGAAGGAACACCTCGGCGGCAGCCGGCGGTGGGCGATCGTCGACTTCGGCCAGTAGCAAGCCAACGGCGTTCATCCGTCCACCTCCAACCGTCTGGGTCCCGCGTAGCGTGACTGGGCGTCGCAATATCCGGATACAGTGAGCAAGCGAATAGGTTGCTGTGTGTGATCGCGGCTCGCATATGAAGCTAGAAGCTGCGGGGAGGATCGCCCAGTGACCCGGGGTACGGGTAGCGAACCAGGAGGGCGGCTGTGGGCGAGCGCGCGAGCACGCCAACCCTGACCGGCGGTCAGGGTTCTGATCGACTGCCACGTCAGAGCTTGATCAGCGGCTATGTTCTGCGGCTGGCGCGCGAATCCGTGCCCGAGCGATGCAGCCAGGAGCGACTGGCACAAGCGGCCGGAGTCTCGCCCGACACCGAGGCCGGCTGGGAGACCGGCAGACGCCCGCTGGCGGCGATCAAGACGGCCCAGTTCGTGGCTCTCAAAGCGACTCTGATCAGGTTGGGCGCGGCCCCGGAACTCGTTCGTCTCATGGAAGTCGCGCTGGAAGCGGATCAGCTCCTGGACCACGCGCGCGTCGTCGCGGATCACCACGAGCCCGCCAGCTTCCACCCGCTGGGGGCGTACGTACACCGCCGCGAGGTTGTCGAGCTCGTCGCCTGGCCGCTGAGCTGTCGCACGCCGACCGCGATCGCTGCGGTGAGCAGCAGCAGCAGGCAACGCCGAGGTCCGGTACCGACAGGCCCCGAACTCGCCGTCCCCGAACGCGCGCAGGTGTTCGACCACCTTCGGCGCGTCGCCGAGGCCAGCCGCGGGTCCGATACCGCTGGCCTGCTGCATCGACAGGCGCTCTACCTGCAAAGCTACGACCGACGCCCTGACGCTGGTGCGTGGATGGCAGAGCAGTATCGCCTGCTGCCGCGTCAACGGTCGGGCTGGTCTCCCCAGTGGCCAGCGGCTAGGACCCTCGCTGCTTCGCTGGTTCGCTACGGCAACGCCGGCACACTGATCGACTTCTCGCATTACGGACTTGCCGACGAGGCCGGACACATCGCCAACCTGAACTACTGGGCCTACTGGGTCGGCGAGTTGTCCCTCATCGAGCGAGACGACTCCTTCATGCCGATCAAGCTTGACGGCTGGCACGGCGAAAGGATCCTCCGGCACTTGGCTACCCGCCTCGACGCCGAAGAGGGCGTCGCAGACCTGGGCATCCACACCCTGCGCACCCTCCTGGCGGCGCGCCCGCAGCTGCTCGACGATGACCGAGTCCTGACGGCGACACTCAGCGCCACCGCCGAACATCTCTTGGAGGCTGGCAAGATGTCCCCAAACGCACGCCAGGCGCTGGCGGAAGTCCACTACGCGCTCCGGCTGCACAACCGGTGAGAGAGGCCCCCAGTGGAACAGACAGAGATCAATGCCGCCGCTCGCCTGATCTTCGAGACCGGCCTGCTCAAGTTGAGCAAGCGCACCGGCTGGTGGTTGTGCGGCATCAAGGACCCCGAGTCCATCGCCGAACACAGCTTCCGCACGGCGATCATCGCCGGTCTGCTCGCCTCGATGGAGGAAGCCGACCCCGCCCGGGCCACCCTCATGGCCGTGTGGCATGACTCGCAGGAGACCCGGGTCGGCGACATCCCGCACATGGGCCGCCGCTACCTCGACGCCGCCACCAACGAGAAGGTCACCGAGGACCAGACGGCCGGCCTGCCTGCCGCAGCCGCCGACCACATCCGATCGCTGATCGCCGACTACGAGAACGGCGACAGCATCGAAGTCGACTGCGCCCACGACGCCGACAAGCTGGAATGCCTGTTCCAAGCAATCGAATACCGGGACGCCGGCTACCAGAACGTGGACGGCTGGATCGAGAGCAGCCGGAAGAAGCTGCGCACCAAGTCGGCCAAGCTCCTGGCCGATGCCGCCGTGGCCATGTCCTCCCAGGAATGGCACAACGCGATCATGCGGAACGTCGGGTAGACCGGAGGCGGCTACCCAACGGAGTGTGGCCACATGGCTGAGCAGATCGTCATGACGCCGATCGCACACGTCGTCAACGACATCACCGAGGTCGCCGACGACTACTGGAGTGGCGCCCGGGCCATCATCCGCATCGACGACGAGCGATTCACTCCGGAGTCGCTGGCCGGCCTGGAAGACTTCTCCCACCTGGAGGTGGCCTTCCACTTCCACCTCACCGACAAAGGCGACCTGCACTTCGGCGCACGACCAGCCCGAAACAACCCCGACTAGCCGGCGACCGGCTACTTTGCACCGGGAGCCAAATCCGAGGACCGCCCCGAATAGCGGACCGCAACTGTCCGTAGACATCCCAGCTCCTCGCCATCGACATAACATCAAAGGTCTGAGTTAAGGGAACCGGAGGCGAGCGGTCGCCACCACGGCAGACTTGTGGCGCTTCTGGGACGTCAATGGGGCATCGGCCTCGTGACCTCGGCGGAGGTATGGCAATGGCTGTGCATAGGCGACAGGCGCTGAAGCGTCGCCGTGAAGCCTGTGGCCATACGCAGGAGAGTCTCGCCGCCTTCTTGGGCGTCGACCGTCGGACGGTCGGAAGGTGGGAGTCCGGCACAGCAACGCCACAACCCTGGATCAGGGGGCGGATGGCTGGCGCCCTCGCGCTGACGCCGACCGAGCTGGACACGCTGCTGCACTCGGTCGAATCCGAGCCGCCTGCTGATCCGGTCACCGGTACCCTTGGGTTCGGTGAGTGGGAGGAGATCGACGAGGTGTTGCGCAGGCGGTTCCTCGCGGCCTCGGCTGCGTCCGCCGTGGCCCCGTCCTTCGTTCCCGGCGCCGCGTCAGAGCTGCTGAGGCCGGGACGCCCCGGTGGACAGATCGGGGCAGGCGACGTAGCCGCTGTGCGGCGCATGACCATGGTTCTCGGTGACGCCGGGTCCGAGTTCGGTGGCGGCCACCTGCTGGTCCCCACGCTTCGCTACGTACTCGGTGACGTACAGCGCTTCCTCGAAGGCGACGCAGGCCGAAACCGGCGAGACCTCGACGCCGCAGCCAGTGAGATCACCCAACTCGCCGCTTGGATGGCGCAGGATGCCGGCCGAGACGACCTCGCCGCCGACCTGTACTGGAAGGCGAACTCGCTCGGCAACGACGCACGCGATCCTGAACTGGCAGCGACTGCATTGCGGGGGCTCGCATCCATGGCCGGTGAGAACCGCGAGCCCGCCGAGGCCGTGCGTCTCGCCGAGCAGGCCGTAGACACCACACCGCTGGAAGCCTGGACCATCCGAAAGCACGTGCCTACTACGCCTGCTCTCTCGCGACCGCGGCCTCTCTCGACGGTGACAAGTCGCTCGCGCTCTCGTCGCTTGCCTCATCGCAAACACACATCGAACGCGCTGTCGCCGCACCCGGGTCCAGCTGGGCATCGCACTACTCGCCGGGACGCTGGGCACACGAAGCCGGACTCGTTCTCTCCCGAGTCGGCGAGCTCGACGCCGCCGCCGACCACATGCGCCTATCGCTGGACATTCACGGTCTGGATCGCAAACGAACGCGCGCTATGGTCCTCGCTGACCTGGGTGTCGTACGGCTGAAGCAAGGCGATGTGGACACGGCCATGAGGACCTGGAACGAGTTTCTGGAATGCGCCGCAGCCGTACGCTCGACTCGAGTCACATCGGCGCTCAAAGACATGGCGGCGCGTCTCGCACGGGTTGGGGGCGCTGACGCAGCAGCGTTGCGGACACGTGCGGTGGAACAGATCGCAGTAGCCGAGGGCGGCTCAGCCTCAGTCTGAGAGGGCGTCTCATTCATGTTGGTTCGTCCTTGATGGTCTAGTACGTGCCTCGCCAGGTCTGGGTGGTTTCGCCGGTGATCCGCCTGAGCAGGTTGTCGATCATCGCGATCCGGATGTGGGCCTCGGAGCTGGCCGGGAGTACTTCGTAGTCTCTGGCCAGCCTGCGGTGGACCATTAGCCAACCTATTGATCGTTCGACGACCCAGCGACGTGGGAGCACGTGGAAGCCTTTGACGTCGGCGTTACGGGCGACGACCTGGACGTTGATGCCGATCTCGGCGGCGTGTTCGACGACTTTGGTGCGGAAGCCGGTGTCGGCCCAGGCTGCGGCGAGCTGTGGGTGTGCAGCCTTGGCCTGGTCGAACAGGCGGATGCCGATGGCGTTGTCCGAGACGCTGGCCGCGGTGACGATCACGGCTAGGAGCAGGCCGAGTGTGTCGGTGACCACGCCCCGCTTCCTGCCCACGATGCGCTTACCTGCATCGATGCCCTGATCGGCGAGGGGCACGTTGGTCGAGGTCTTGACGGTCTGGGTGTCGATGATGCAGGCCGTCGGCTCAGCCTGACGGCCGGAGGTGGTGCGGGCCAGGCCGGTGAGGTCGACGTTGAGCTGGGCGAAGACGCCCTCCCGTTTCCAGGCGGCGAAGTGGCCGTACACGGTCTCGTGCGGCGGGAAGTCATGCGGCAGGTAGCGCCACGGGATTCCGGTGCGGTTCACATACAAGATCGCGTTGAACAGTTCCCGCAGGTCGTGTTTGGGCGGCCGGCCACCGACGCCTGCTTCGGTCCTGGCCTGGCGCCACGCCGTGAGCGTCGGTTCGATCAAGGCCCAGCGGGCGTCGGACAGGTCGGATGGGTAGGCTCGCCGTGGGGTCATGTCAGAGCTTTACGATCGATTGGGACTCCGGTATCGGAGCAGTGAATCCGGCGAGTCCGTGACTGAATCGAATGAAACACGATCCCGGAGAACAACCCGGCGAAACGCCCTACGGGCCTTGACGGTTCGGGCGGTCCGAATCGGGCATCAGCCGCACAAGGGATGAGCCCGGCGAGCCATCCACCTGGGCAATCACCACCAAGCCGTTATGAAATACCCAGTTAGCCCAGCTTCACGTAGACATCCATCCCGAACGTGGCTAGGGCGGCTTGCCGCAGACCCGCTGTGACGGCCTGAGTCGGGACCACTCGAGGGTTGAGTTAATCTTCGGAGGCGGTCTCATTCGAGTCCGTGTGTCGGTCCGATTCAGACCCATCCTCAAC
>NZ_JAACYW010000455.1 GCF_015356825.1 Catenulispora rubra
GGCGGGGGTGCGGTCACGCGCACCAACTTACATGCAGTCCTGCCGGTTTGTTGACCGGCCGGACGCGGCTCCGGTGCGGAGCGAGCCGCCCGGCGTCAGACCAGCTTGCGCAGCCGCAGCAGGTCCGAGAACGAAGCCTCCAGCTTCACCCGCCCCCGGGCCCAGGCCGAAGCGAAGTTCAGCTCCCCGGCGACCAGCGAGATCAGGTCGTCGCTGTTGATCGTCAGCCGGATCTGTGCCCGGTCCCGCGGCTCGGTGGTGACGTCCTCCAACGTCCCCTCGCGCAGCGTCCCGTGGAAGGTCACGTCCAGGTCCGGGACCCGGAGGCTCACGGTCCGTACGAGATTCTTGTTCGACTCGTCCATCTCGCCGAGCTTCCCGGCGAATTCCTTCAGTGCTTCCCGGCATTCCTCGATGGTGGCCACGCGCGTGACCTTAACGCACCTCGGCGCGTGTACGCGTGCTGCTCGCGGCCGGCACGCGCGGCGCCGGGAGCGGCGCGGTCTGCCCGGCCGGCTTGTTCTTGCGCGAGACCGCCGCCCAGACCACGAACGACAGCGTGATCAGCAGGTACGCGTCGCCGATCACGTTCTCCCACCAGCCCCAGTGCATCTCCAGGCCGTTGTTGGTCGGGAACAGCAGCAGCGGGCCCATCAGGAACACCACGGCGAGCAGCGCCAGGCCGGCCATCTTCAGGCGCTCGCGGCCGCGCACGATCTGGATCGCGAACGGCAGCAGCATCGGCGCGATCCACACCCAGTGGTGCGACCAGGAGACCGGGGAGATGAGCAGCTGGCAGGCGGCGACCACGGCCAGCGCGCACACCGGGTCCTCGCGCCGGACCGCGCGCCGGGCGCCGAGGTAGGCCAGGCCGATGACCACCATCGACAGCGCGAACCAGAGGTGTTCCTCGGTCTTCACCGACATCGCCATGCCCGGCAGGCCGCCGAGCCGGTGCAGGCCGCCGCGCAGCGACTGGTTGGCGGCGTATCCGAGGTCGCCGATGCGGGTCGGGTCGAAGACCGTCGCGGTCCAGTACGCCTTGCTGTCGCGCGGGGCCAGGATGATGCTCAGCGAGGTCGCGCCGATGAAGGCGGCGACCATGTTCGACGCGCTCCTCCACTGCCGGCGCGCCACGAAGTAGAGCAGGAACACCGCCGGGGTCAGCTTGATCGCCGCGGCGATGCCGGCCAGCACGCCGCGCGGGATCCGGGTCTTCGGGCCCAGGGCGTCGGTGACGACCAGCCCCATCAGCAGCAGGTTGATCTGCCCGTGCAGGAACGTGCTGCTGATCGGCTCCATCACCAGGCTGGCCAGGGTCAGCGTGACCAGCACCCGGGGCGTGGGCTCGGGCAGGAAGCGGGCCCCGGCGCGGTTGTGCAGCACCAGGTAGATGGTCCAGGTCAGCGCGGTGAAGCCGATCGCCACCATGAGCACCGCGGCCAGGTAGTAGCCGACGAAGCCCAGCACGCTGAAGACCACGGCCGCGAACGGCGGGTAGGTGAACGGCAGGTCCGGTCCGGCCAGCGGATGCGGGAAGCGCGCCGTGTACAGCGGCAGGTCCTTCATGAAGGAGATCCCGCCGTCCCGGTAGACCTTCAGGTCTATCAGCGGGTTCCCGCCCTTGCCGGCGATCAGCCCGATCCCGAAGACCAGGACGGCCGCGGCCGTCCACCAGGCGGCCGCCCGGCGGCGGCTCCAAGGCTTGTAGGAGGTTGTCAAACGGTCGATCCAGGCACCGTCGTCCACCATCGCCATGCCAGCGCAACTCCTCACGAATTCGACGCCGGCGACCGGCAGACCCACACGTTCCCACCCCGCCACGGCGATGGGAATCACCCCGACACGCGCTGATGTTAGCGGATGTGGGCACCCTTTGAATGTCACTCGCAAGAGTCTTGCGTTAACGGCGGATGCCATTCAGGCGACGCTCTGACCAGGTTTTCATCGGGGCCTGAAGGGAATCTGATGCCGGAGCTGCGCATTATCGGGCGGCAATTGCGATTTCGTGGCCGCCCATCCGGGTCGGTCCGGTTCTGCTACAGCTTGTCGTAGTTCGTCGGCGGAGTCAACGCTGCGGCGCTCGCGCCGACGCCCGCCGCGACGCCCGCGCGCCCGGCGGCGGCCGCACCGGCGCTCACGACTGTTCACGCGATAGCGTTCATAGTGAACAACCGGCAACCGAAGGCGAGCGGCGCGACCATGGACGAGTTCACGACGGACGGCCCCGAGGGTGGCGTCCTGGCCGGCCTGCTGGGCGACCCCCGGGAGGCGGCGCGCGCCGAGGAGCCCGTCGTCCCGTTCCATGAGACCTCCGAAACCCTCGACTTCCAAGTGGATTACGAGCACTCCGGCGACCGCCGCGTCGACGACGCCCTGGACCGCCTGGCCCGGCTGCCCGACACGCCGCTGGCCGGCCACGCCGACGTGTACGACGCGGTCCACACCGAGCTGCGCGCGATCCTGTCCGAGCAGCCCGCGGCCCAGGGCCCCCGGTGACGGCGCCGGTGACCGCCCCGTGACCGCCCGGCGCCGCCTGGACGCCGAGCTGGTGCGCCGCAGCCTCGCCCGCTCCCGCGAGCAGGCCCGGGAGCTGATCGAGGCCGGCCGGGTGAGCGTCGGCGGCCAGACCGCGGGCAAGCCGGCGACCCAGGTGGAGACCTCCGCGGCGATCGTGGTGGCCGAGGCCAGCCAGGGCCCGGACTACGTCTCGCGCGGCGGGCACAAGCTCGCCGGCGCGCTGGCCGCCTTCGCCGCCGACGGCCTGAGCTTCGCCGGCCGCCGGGCCCTGGACGCCGGCGCCTCCACCGGCGGCTTCACCGACGTCCTGCTGCGCAACGGCGCCGCGCACGTGGTCGCCGTGGACGTCGGCTACGGCCAGCTCGCCTGGTCGCTGCGCACCGACGAGCGGGTCACGGTCCTGGACCGCACCAACGTGCGGGACCTGACGCCGGACATGATCGGCGGTCAGGTGGAACTCGTAGTGGGTGATCTCTCGTTCATCTCACTGCGGCTGGTGTTGCCGGCGCTGGCCGCCTGTGCGACCGAGGAGGCGGATCTGACCCTGATGGTCAAGCCGCAGTTCGAGGTCGGGCGGGAACGGCTGGGCTCCGGAGGCGTGGTGCGCGACGTCGGCCTGCACGCCGAGGCGGTGCGGGACGTGGCCGCCGCGGCGGGCCGGGCCGGGCTCGGCGTGCGCGGCGTGGCGGCCAGTCCGCTGCCGGGACCGGCGGGCAACGTCGAGTACTTCCTCTGGCTGCGCGCCGACGCGCCGCCGCTGCGCGAGGAGGACTTGGCGCGGGCCATCAAGGAGGGCCCGGCCGGGGACGGCCGGTTCGACGCGGACTCCGCACCGGAGCCCGTTCCGGACGACGTCAGTCGCGCGGGATCGATGGTGAAGATGGTGGACGAGGGGTCTGGGGAGGCGAGCTGATGGGACACGGTGAGCGCACCGTGCTGTTGGTCGTGCATACCGGTCGGCGGGTGGCCCTGGACGCCGCGCGCGACACCGTCGCGCGGCTGTCGGCCCGCGGGGTCGGCGTGCGCGTGCTGGCCGGCGAGGCCGGGGATCTGGAGACCGACGCCCCGGTCTGCGCGCTCGACGCCGAGGCGCTGGAGGAGATCGAGCTGGTGGTGGTGCTCGGCGGCGACGGCACGGTGCTCCGCGGCGCCGAGGTGGCGCGCTCGGCCGGCGTCCCGCTGCTGGGCGTCAACCTGGGCCGGGTCGGCTTCCTGGCCGAGGCCGAGTACGAGGACCTGGCCTTCGTCGTGGACCGCATCGTCGCCCGGGACTACACGGTCGAGGAGCGGATGACGCTGGACGTCGAGGTCAGCCTGGACGGGCAGGTCATCGACCGCTCCTGGGCGCTGAACGAGGCCAGCGTGGAGAAGGCCTCGCGCGAGCGCATGCTGGAGGTGCTGGTCTCCATCGACCGCCGGCCGCTGTCCAAGTGGGGCTGCGACGGCGTCATCTTCGCCACGCCGACCGGCTCCACCGCCTACAACTTCTCCGCCGGCGGTCCGATCGTCTGGCCGGACCTGGACGCCTTGCTGCTGGTGCCGATCAGCGCGCACGCGCTGTTCGCGCGGCCGCTGGTGGTCTCGCCGTACTCGTTGCTGGCGCTGGAGTTGCAGCCCAACGGCGACGAGACCGGGAGCAAGGGCGCTGTGATGTGGTGCGACGGCCGCCGGGTGCTCGACCTGCCGGCCGGCGCGCGGGTCGAGGTGCGGCACGGTGCGCTGCCGGTGCGGTTCGCGCGGCTGCACAAGGCGCCGTTCACCGACCGGCTGGTCGCGAAGTTCGCGCTGCCGGTGGACGGGTGGCGCGCGGAGAAGTAGGCGCCGAGCTGACGTCTTTTCCTCACACTGACACCGTGTCAGGGCTGTGAACTTCGCCCCCTAAAGGGACGAATCCGGCGCGCAGGTACCGCTTCCGGCCCGCGAAGACCTAGTGTCGTACCTGTGCTGGAGCAGATGAGGATTCGCGGCCTCGGCGTCATCGAGGACGCGGTATTGGAGCTGTCGCCCGGATTCACGGCAGTCACCGGCGAGACCGGAGCCGGCAAGACGATGGTGGTCACCGGCCTCGGCCTGCTGTTCGGAGGTCGTTCGGACTCCGCCTTGGTCCGGCCCGGCGCCGAGCGGGCCTCGGTCGAGGGCCGCCTGGTCGTGGACCCCAAGGGCGCCGCCGGCCTGGCCGCCGCCGAGGCCGGCGCCGAGTTGGAGCCCGTCGGCAAGGACAAGGCAGAACTCATCATCTCCCGGTCGGTGTCCTCCGAGGGGCGCTCGCGGGCCAGCCTCGGCGGCGCCGCGGTCCCGATCGGCGTCCTCGGCGGCCTGGCCGACGACCTGGTGGCGATGCACGGCCAGTCCGCGCAGCAGTCCCTGTTGCAGCCGGCGCGCCAGCGCCGGGCCCTGGACCGCTACGCCGGCCCGGCCGTCGCCGAGGCGCTGGCCGAGTACAAGGCCTGCTTCGACCGCCTGAAGAAGATCGACTCCACCCTCGACGAGCTGACCACCCGGGCCCGCGAGCGGTCCCAGGAGGCCGACCTGCTGCGCTTCGGCCTGGCCGAGGTCGAGCGCCTGGAGCCGCTCGAGGGCGAGGACGCCGAACTCGACGCCGAATCCGAACGCCTCGGCCACGCCGACACCCTGCGTACCGCCTCCGGCGGCGCGCACATGGCGCTGGCCGGCAGCCCGGACGACCCGGCGTCGATCAACGCGCTGTCCCTGGTGTCGGAGGCCACCCGCTCGCTGGAGGCCGCCCGCGGCCACGACCCGGCGCTGGCCGAGCTCGCGCAGCGCCTGGACGAGGCCTCGTTCCTGCTGGCGGACGTGTCCACGGAGCTGGCGGCGTACGCCGACTCGATCGAGGCCGACCCGCGCCGGCTGGCCGACGTCCAGCAGCGCATCAGCGACCTCAACAGCCTGATGCGCAAGTACGGCCCGAAGCTCTCCGATGTGATCGCCTGGGCCTCCGACGGCGCCCTCCGCCTGTCCGAGCTCGAAGGCGACGACGACCGCATCGCCTCCCTGACCGAGGAGCGCACCGCGGCGCGCTCGGAGCTGGCGGGGCACGCGGCGCGGGTGTCGGCGGCGCGCTCGCAGGCCGCGGACAAGTTCGCGGCAGCGGTGACCACGGAGCTGGCGGAGCTGGCGATGCCGCATGCGCGGGTTGAGGTTCCGGTGACGCAGAAGGACTCCGCCGACGGCTTGGAGCTGGACGGTCGGAGGGTGGCGTTCGGCCCGACCGGCGTCGACGACGTCGAGATTCGGCTGGCCCCGCATCCGGGCGCGCCGTTCTTGCCGATCGCCAAGGGGGCGTCGGGTGGTGAGCTGTCGCGCGTGATGCTGGCGGTTGAGGTGGTTTTTGCGGGATCGGATCCGGTGCCGACGTTTGTGTTCGACGAGGTGGACGCGGGTGTGGGTGGTAAGGCCGCGGTCGAGGTGGGGCGGAGGTTGGCACGGCTGGCGCGGTCGGCGCAGGTGGTGGTGGTGACGCACCTGCCGCAGGTGGCGGCGTTCGCGGACCGGCAGCTGGTGGTGAGGAAGGCCAATGATGGGCTGGTGACGCGGTCGGGCGTGGTGGTGCTCGACGACGCGGCGCGGCGGCGGGAGCTGGCTCGGATGCTTGCGGGGCTGGAGGAGTCGGAGCTCGGGCAGGCGCATGCGGATGAGTTGTTGCACTGTCTCTTATA